>CALQFT020000220.1 GCA_943329925.2 Opitutus sp. GAS368 | reverse complement strand
CAGATCAACGCGACCGGCGGCCGCGACCACTGGCCCCGCGTGGGCTGCGGCGTGCTCGCCGGGGGCGGATTCAAGACGGGCCAAGTCATCGGCGCGACTGACCGACTCGGCGGCGAACCCACGGAGCGGCCCGTGCACTTCGGAGAAGTCTTCGCCACGCTCTACCACTGGCTGGGCATCGACACGACCACCCTCACTTTACCGGATCTCTCAGGACGGCCGCAGTACCTCGTCGACGGCTGGTCGCCAATGAAAGAGCTCGTCTAACCCACAAGCCACCCCAGGCTCCCTCTCGGCCGCCTTTGCACCCATCTTCCCAGAATGTTGACTGCCCCCACAGCTCCCAGTTTTTCCACCCACCCAAATCCCATGAAAGCACTGCTTCCACTGCTAAGCTTCTTGTCCTTAATGACTTGGGCTGCTCCTTTTTCAAACGCCGAGAACGCCGCAGCACATCCGGCTCCTCCGCCAAAAACCCTCCAATTCGAGACGCCCGCAGCAAAACCAGCCGGCGCGGGAATATGGGAAATGAACGGATGGGGGACACATTGCCAGTTGCTCGTGACCGGATCGATGCCCGATGGTGGCCAGCAGGATTTCACCACTAGCAGCGCGTATTCCGTCGAACCAGCAGGCGTGCTCGAAGTCACGCCCAGTGGCATACTGACCACGCTCCATGACGGTTCAGCGAAAGTCACCGCGACGCTCGGAGGAATCTCCACCACCCTCTCGATTGTCGTGCGCGGCTCCGGGGTGGAGAAGCCCGTCCATTTCGGAAACCAGATTGTCCCGATTTTTACCAAAGCTTCGTGCAACTCCGGTGGCTGCCACGGAAAGTCAGCAGGCCAAAATGGATTCCGGCTCTCACTGCTCGGCTTTGAACCTGACGAAGACTACGAACACCTCGTCTACGAGGCCCGCGGACGTCGCCTGTTTCCCGCGGCACCCGAATACAGTTTGCTGCTGAGCAAGGCGATCGCCGCAGTGCCGCATGGGGGAGGAAAGAGGATGAGTGCCGATTCGGATGACTACCAACTAGTCCTTCGCTGGATTGCGCAAGGCATGCCACATGGGAACGCAGAAGACCCGGTAGTGGCTCGACTGGAAGTCATTCCGGCAAAACGGCGCGTTGCGCTAAACGGCTACCAGCAACTCGCGGTTCACGCGGTGTACACCGACGGCTCGGTTCTGGATGTGACCCGCAGCGCTCTCTACGAGCCCAACGAAAAGTCGCTGGCCGAAGTGGGGGAAGAAGGTTTGGTGAACATGCTGGGGCAGCCCGGCAACGTCGCCGTGATGGTACGCTATCAGGGCAAAGTGGCGGTGTTTAACGCGACGGTTCCCCTGGGCGCACCCGTGGGTCCCCTGCCCGAACCCGCCAATGCATTAGACTCTCTCGTCTTCGCCAAGTGGCGCGAGATGGGGATGCCACCCTCCGAAATCTGCGACGACGCCACCTTCGTGCGCCGCGTCTCTTTGGACGTCGCCGGCCGCCTCCCAACCGTCGCGGAGGTATCCGGTTTTCTCGCCAATTCCGCCCCCGACAAACGTACCCGCCTCGTCAACACTCTGCTGGAGACGTCCGAATACGCCGAATATTTTGCGGGCAAATGGAACGCTCTTTTGCGCAACAAGCGCACAAGGCCGCAGGACACCCCGATGAACTTCGCCTTCCACTCCTGGCTCACCGACGCCTTTCGTTCCAACAAACCCTTTGATCAACTCGCGCGCGATGTCCTCGCCGCCAGCGGCAACCTAGACGAAGTCCCGCCCGTTGCTTGGTTTAAACAAGTTAAAGACGCTCAACAGCAAACCGAAGACACCGCCCAACTTTTCCTCGGCACTCGCCTCCAATGCGCGCAGTGCCACCATCATCCTTTTGAGAAGTGGAGCCAGAACGACTATTACAGTTTTTCGGCTTTCTTCACCCAAGTGCGCTTCAAAGGGACAGACACGTTGCTTCACCGTCGTGGAACGGCGACGGCGATAAACAAAAAGACGAAGGCCTCCGTAAAGCCAGCCGCGCTAGGTTCCGGCCCCTTAACCATAGCACCCGAGGAAGACCCTAGGGAGCGTCTCGCGGACTGGATGAGCGCCAAGGAAAACCCCTTCTTTGCGAGGACTCTCGTGAACCGATACTGGAAGCACTTCTTCAACCGCGGCCTCGTGGAACCGGAAGACGATTTGCGCGACACCAACCCCGCCTCCAACCCTGAACTGCTCGATCTACTGGCGAAGCATTTCATCGCAAGCGGCTTTGACCTCAAGGCGCTCATCCGTGAATTGACCTCCTCCAAGACCTACCAACTCAGCGCGATACCCAACGCCCACAATCAGGCCGATCGCCAAAACTTTTCCCGCTATTACCCCAAACGCCTCCCAGCCGAGGTGCTTTTCGACGGCCTCAACTCGCTCATCCAATCCAAGAGCGCCTTCGCCGGGATGCCCTCAGGAATGCGCGCCATCGATCTTCCAGACAACAGCTTTAACAAAGACTCATATTTTCTAAGCGTGTTCGGTCGACCGGAATCCTCCAGCGCCTGCGAGTGTGAACGCACTCAAGACGCCAGCATGGCTCAGGCCCTCCACTTGCTCAACGCTAAGGAAATTCAGCAAAAACTCGCCGCCGACCAAACTGCCCCCGCGCTTTGGGCAGCCGATTCCCGCCCCAATGCCGATATCCTACGCGAACTTTATTTGGCCGCATACGCCCGCCAGCCTGAACCCGCCGAGCTTGATGTTGCACTCGCCCATCTGACCAAGCCTCGCACCGGAGCCGACGGCATGCCCCTTGCCGCGCTCCAATCCCGACGGCAAGCGTTCGAGGACATCCTCTGGGTCGTTCTCAACACCAAGGAATTCCTCTTTAACCACTAAGAGCTTTTGAAAACTGCCCCCCCTCTGCTCACCTCGCTGTTTCTAGCAGCTCACGTTTTCTCAGGCGCCGCAATAGCGGAAATGCCCGTGATGCGAATGGACTCCGTGTTCCCACCCGGCGCTCAGGTGGGCAAAGAAGGAGAGATCACCCTGGGCGTCGCCGACGGGGCGCCGATTGACCTGCTACGATTTTCCAACGCAGGCATCACCGCCGTGTTGAAGGAGAAAGGACGATTCACCGTGAAGATCGCTCCAGATGTGAAGCCGGGGCTTTATGAAGTCGTCGCCTCAGGCTCGCAGGGAATATCAAATCCGCGAGCCTTCAGGGTGGACGCCCTGCCACAAAGTGTTCTGACAAAACCAGGCGCCGCGGTGAAGGACGCCGTTCCCCTGCAAATCGGCGCCGCAGTCTGGGGGAAAACGACAGCGGCAGCGGCCGACTATTTTAAGGTGAAAATGCGCAAGGGCCAGCGTCTCTTGCTGCACTGCGACGCAGAGTCCATCGACTCGCGGCTTCGGCCTGTATGGGAAGTTATCGAGGCTAGCGGCCGCAGTCTGCAAACCGCGGCCCGCGACGGCCTGCTGGACTATACCGCCCCAGCGGAGGGCGAGTGCCTCCTGCGCCTCCACGACCTCACCTACTCCGGGGGCCCAGAACACCTCTACCGACTGTCCGTCACGGAAGGACCGCACGTTGATTTTGCTTTGCCACCGGCAATTAAGGCGGGCGGCCGACGCAAGGTAACCCTGTACGGCCGACTGCTCCCCGGCGCCAAGCTCTCCGCCATGCACGGCTCCGACGGACGCCCTCTGGAGGCGCTGGAAACCGAAGTGGACGCTCCGGAACACGCCCCCTTGGGGGTCGATGGTTGGCGCTCCACAAGTGCGGCGGGGACCAAGGGATTTACCTACCGGCTTGCGACGACATCAGGAACATCCAACCCCGTATTTTTCGCACTCTCACCCAGCGAGGTAATTCTGGAAAACGAACCAAACAACGACGCGGCTCATGCGCGAAGCTTCACCGCTCCAGCCGTTTTATGTGGTCAATTTTATCCCAAGAACGACGTTGATGCGTGGAATTTTGAGGCAAAAAAAGGCGATGTCTGGCGAGTGGAGATAGCTTCCCACAGCCTCGGGCTGCGCACTAATCCACATCTCCTCATTCAAAAGGATGGCAAAGATGTCACCGAAGCGTGGGGCCCTGATATGGACCCAACGACCCGCATTTTCCCAATGCCGCTCAATGATCCCAGCGTCCGCCTGGAGGTGAAGGAGGACGGAGCTTACACGATCTTTGTGCGCGACCTTTCCGGCGGCATCCGCGTGGATCCAGGAGCCGTTTACACCGTGTCCGTCCGCAAGGAGGTACCTGACTTTGCCCTGCTCGCATTCCTCCAACCACCTCCGGAAACGCCCGCCAGCACGCTCAGTTCGCCAATCGCACCGATTTTACGCGCAGGAGGAACGGTTGCCGTTCGAGTGCGAGTGTTGCGCAAAGACTCCTTCACTGGGGCCATTGAATTGGAGGCGGTGGATTTGCCCGAGGGCGTCACCTGCGTTCCCACGACGCTTCTCGCTGGGAAATCCGAAGGCCTCGTGATTTTGTCGGCGAAAGAGGCCGTAGCGCCATTCACTGGCGCGATCAAAATCGTGGGGAGAGCGCAGCTCGTTGGACGAACGATAGAACACACCGCCCAACACGCCAGCACCCAATGGATGGTGCCAAATATCAACACCGGCGACATTAACCCCTATCTCATCAAAGAATGTGTCCTTGGTGTGCTGGCCTCAGAAACCGCGCCACTCTCCCTTTCCCCAATGAACGAAGTTCCTTTGGAAGTGCTTGTTGGAGCAAAGTTGGAATGCACATTGAAAGTGGCACGCAGAGGGGAATTCCGCGACGCGCTCAAACTGAAGACAGCGGGGGCTCTGGGAGTGGAAACCCTCAAGGACGTGGACGCAGACGCTAAGGCGCAGGAAGTCAAAGTCACCTTGGACACCGCCGCGCTCAAGCTCCCCGCCGGCCATCACTCCGTGTATTTCATTGCACAAACCAAGGGGAAATTCCGGGGGAAAGACGTCACGACTTCGGTGTATTCCACCCCGTTTGCTTTCATTGTGAAAGCGCCCGAACCGGCGCCCAAGTAATCCGCCATGCGAACCTCTTTCCTACTCACTGCGACTTTTTTATTTGGGTGCCTCGGCGCGGGAACCAGCGCGCACGCGGCCTCCCAAGGTCCCCTGCCCGTTGCCCCGCTAACGCGTTCGGATGAGGTTGATTTTACAAAAGAAGTCCATCGTTTTCTCAACGACAACTGCCTCGCCTGCCATTGTAAAACAACATCAAAGGGCGGCCTGAATCTCGAAACCCGCGAGCTCATGCTTCAAGGCGGAGATTCCGGACCAGCACTTGTTCCAGGCCAGTCCTCCAAAAGCCTCCTTTTTTCCGCGGCTCTTCATTCCGACCCGGACACCTCCATGCCGCCGCGCGACAACAAAGCGAAGGCGAAAAATCTCAACCCCCAACAACTCGCACTGCTCAAACTTTGGATCGAGCAAGGAGCCAAAATTCCTGAAAAAGCAGAACGCACTATCGCATTTCACTCTTTCCCTACGCACT
>CALQFT020000219.1 GCA_943329925.2 Opitutus sp. GAS368 | reverse complement strand
TGGCCTCTTATCCGGGCTTTGGAGGAATCGGGACGGCCGAGGCCCTCGCCAAATTTTACGCACTGCTCGCCTGCGACGGTTCACTTGAAGGCAAAGTGATTTTCCCCTCCGGAGCTCTGCGCCGCCTCCACACCGCCGATGTTTCCGGTGCGGATCGCGTTCTTCAAATTAACACCGCCTTCCAATGCGGCTTCATGCTAAATCCCCAAACACCGGCGGGATCTAAACAACGCCAAACCTTTGGACCATCACCGTTTGCCTTTGGGCATCCCGGTGCAGGCGGGAGCGTTGCGTTTGCGGATCCCGAGCGCGGCCTGGGCTTTGCGTATGTGATGAACCAGATGTCACCCGGAGTGCTTCCAAGCGCGCGGGCAAGCGGCTTGGTAGACGCCCTGTACTCTGAGGAGTAGAGCTTCTAAAGTCGCGGCGGCGAATTAACCACATTTCCGCTTGCCGCACCCCCTCATAGGCTCCTAGTTTTACGCCCCCTCAGTAATATGGGTAGATACCGAAGTGGCCAAACGGGGCGGACTGTAAATCCGCTGGCTTACGCCTTCGCAGGTTCGAATCCTGCTCTGCCCACCATCCCAATATCCTTTTGGGATGAAGAAGGTTGGGACTACGTCGACATTTTGAAATGTGGGACTGCCGCTCATTTTCGATTTCACGATTCGACTTCCCTCTCGGAACCTTTTAGGAAAAGTATCTGATGTCGAAAAACCGTCGGTTCCAGTTCCTCTGCTTTGTGGCAGGACTCGGAAAACCAAGGTGCTTCGCAGCCACCGGCACTGGGCGTTATGCACCCCACCCATGCGCCGGAAATTCTTACCCATGTCTTCAGCGCCCATTCACAGCCGTCTCCTGATCCTCGATTTCGGATCGCAATATACCCAAGTCATCGCTAGGCGCATCCGCGAGTGCCAAGTTTACTCGCAGATCGTCCCCTTTGACACCAGCGTAGAAGAAATCCGAAAGCTTGCCCCAAAAGGAATCATCCTCTCGGGTGGGCCCGCCAGCGTCTATGGCAACAAAGCGCCTCAGCCTGATCCGGAGCTTTTCAAGCTGGGTGTGCCCGTGCTGGGAATCTGTTACGGAATGCAACTCATGGGGCATCATTTGGGGGGAAAAGTGGAACACTCCGAACGCCGCGAATACGGAATGGGCACCCTAGACATCGTTAAGGATTGCGCTCTGTTCAAAGAACTTGGCTCCTCGCTTGAAATCTGGAATTCCCACGGAGACAAGCTCACCAAATTGCCAACAGGGTTCCGGATCGTAGCGAAAACATCCAATAGCCCGTATGCGGCAATCGAGCACCCAGGTAAAAAGTTTTTCGGCCTGCAATTTCACCCGGAGGTGGTTCACACGCCAAAAGGCCGTGAGATTTTAAAGAACTTCGTGTTTCGAGTCTGCGGCTTCAAGCCCGACTGGACCATGGGTTCCTTCATCGAGGAGAGCTGTGCGCGCATCCGGGAACAAGTGGGAAAAGACCACGTGATTTTGGGATTAAGCGGAGGCGTGGATTCAAGCGTGGCCGCGGCTCTAATTCACCGGGCAATTGGAGAGCAGCTCACATGTGTTTTTGTCAATAATGGCCTGCTTCGAGCCCACGAGGAAGGGGCTGTCCGCAAGCTCTTCGGCGACAATTTCCAAATGAAACTGCGAGTGGTCAACGCCTCGACCCAATTCCTTTCCAAGCTCAAAGGCGTCACAGACCCCGAACGCAAACGCCGCATTATCGGTAACGAATTCATCAAAGTATTCGAAAGCGCGGTTGAAAAGCTCGCAGGCCGCAGCGCAAAAACCAAAACGCAGAAGTTTAAGTTTCTAGCGCAAGGGACGTTATACCCAGACGTTATTGAGAGTGTCGCCATTGCGGGAAACCCTGCCGCGCTTATTAAGAGCCACCACAACGTGGGCGGCCTGCCCAAACGCATGAAATTCCAACTCGTGGAACCCTTGCGTGAACTATTCAAGGATGAAGTCCGCAAGGTCGGCGCGAAGTTGGGACTTCCGAAGGAAGTAGTTCAGCGCCAACCTTTCCCTGGCCCAGGGCTCGCGGTGAGAATTCTCGGAGACGTAACACGAGAACGCCTCAGGGTGCTGCGCGAAGCCGACTCCATTGTCGTCGCAGAAATGAAGGCTTCCGGTTGGTATTACAAAGTCTGGCAGAGCTTTGCCGTGCTCCTTCCCGTGCGCTCAGTTGGAGTGATGGGAGACGAACGCACTTATGAAAACACGGTGGCTCTGCGCATCGTGGAGAGCCAAGACGGAATGACCGCGGACTGGGTGAAGGTGCCTTATGAACTGCTGGCCCGCATCTCGGGCCGCATTATCAACGAAGTTAAGGGCGTCAACCGCGTGGTGTACGACATCTCCTCCAAACCACCCGCCACCATCGAGTGGGAGTAGGCCCCGCCTAGATCCGCAAAAAACTCTCGGGTGGCGCCCCCTTCTTCGGCGAGGGGAACTCCACTGCTCCCCCCGCATGACTTGGATGTCTCGCTTTTAGCCTGCAAGTAAAGTCATTGCGCCTTACTTACCTACCGCAACCTGCCCGTGTGAGGCTGAAGGCAACTCAGCCTTGGGTGCGTCTGGATGCGCCAGTAAGTAAGCTTCTACGTCCTTGGTCACGATCAACTTGCCCCACATTAACATGCCGTGGCCGGGGAAGGTGCAGACAAACTCATACTCCCCTTCCTTACTCGGAGCCTTCATCTTCAAGTTCTCTTTCTGGCCGGGTTCCAGCAGTCGGGTTGCATCGAGAACGCGGGCGTCTTTTTCAGGAACATAAGCGCGTCCTTTTTTGTCCAGCTGATCAGGCCGCTTGGTCTGCACCACCGTCGACAACTCTACATGACTGCCGGGTTCAACCACCACGAGGTTGTGAGGCATCACATCAGCGTTTTCGACAATCAACTCAAACGGCTTACCCGCCTCCACTACGATTCGTGTCGTATCAAAGCGCATCTGCTCGCGCACCGTCTTCACCACGAACACACTCACTCCCAAACCGCGCAGTTCCTTGCGCACCGTCACTCCGCGTTCCGGTTCCATTAACGAGGCCAACTCCACCGCCGTCTGCACCGTTTCAACAAAATATTGTTCAGTCCGTTTGGCTGCCGGAACGGTTTTCGCCCAAACCAAAACGCCTTCCACTGCAGGTGCCGCAGCCGCACCGCTCCAGGACTCCCGGGAAAGCTGCATGATGCTGCGTGCGGCGGCAGTACGCTCCTGCCCCTTGGCGAGAAAGCCAGTGAGGACTTTGAAGTTCGCCGGGGCATTGGCCGCTCCTGTAAGCGGAAGCGCTTTTACCACAGCAGCAAGCGCACCGCCGGAAAGTTTGGCGTCCGCGAGTTCCTCGGTGAGAATCGGCTGGAACTTAGCCCTCAACCCGGGATCAATCACCGCGCTCATTGCATCGATGAGCGAGATACGTGCAGCCTCCGTACTCGCGAGCTTCCAAGTCGCCGCGGGATCGGAGTCAGCGAGAATTAGTCCGCTCCAACCCGCCCGACGCACACCGGGCTGAGTTGCTTTTTCCGCCAGCGCAACCAACGCTGGACGAACCTTTGCGAGCGCCGTTCCGGGAGTCAATCCCACGAGCTTGGCCAATTCGTCGGCTGCCCCCGCACCCGAAGAGCCTTTGGCATCCTGCCGTTCCAATGAGGAAATCAACTCCGCCTCGCGAGAGGTGGAGTGCAGCTTGGCCAACTCCTTCAGTGCGGATTCGCGAGCGCCAGAGTCGAATGTTTTGCGCCCCAGTCGGGCGTGTAGCACCGGCGCTATGGCAGGCGCCTTCCTGAGATCCTCGTCTGTCAACTTTTCAAGGACGATCGCAAGCGTCTCGGGATCAGTGGGGAGCGTGAATTCACTCCGGAGGCTCTGGAGCTGCTTAAGGGTCTCTTTAAAGCAGTACTCGATGTAGTAATCCGTTGGCTGCTTGAGCACCGCGTAGGCCACATCCAGCGCAGGGAGTACGGCATCCCCGTTGAAGAAACTCGCGACACGCACCGCTTCCAAACGCACGCGCATGTGTTCGTCATTCGCAGCCTTCTTGAGTAATGCTAACGCATTCGGAACGCGGTCACGCCAGTAACCCAACACGCGAACGGCTTGAGCGCGGGCGCGATGGTCGGGCGAATTAAGCACCTCTCCAAGTAATTGAAGATTCACGAAGTCATGCCATTGGTGCACCCACAGCGCTTCCAAACGGTTGTGTTCATACGCGGTGTTTTTCTTATCCAACGCCTTTTCCCACTGCTCCACAGCAACAATCACTTCCTTGGAATCCCGTCCGCCGAGTTCAATTTTTGCCCGCAAACGCACGTCGTTTTCCGGCTCCTTCAACAACTCCAGCAAGTTCGCAATCGGCTCCCCAAATATCGCTTTGGGTTTCATCAAAGGCCTCTCCGGGAATGTAATACGGTACAGGCGCCCGTGCGCATGATCCCGGTTTGGATCCCGCAAATGATGCTGCAGATGCCCAATCAACATCTGCGACCAGTCCATGAAGTACAGTGAACCGTCTGGGGCCACAGTGATTCCCGAGGGCCGAAAATTCGGGTTCAGCGCGATGTCGGTAGACACTAAATTTTCCAGCGTCTCCCCTTTGATCGCTGAACCTTCCTCGGTGAGTTTAGCCCGAAAAATCCCCTGCACCGAAATGACATTGGTGTTAAGAAAATCTCCCTGCCAATCGTCTGGAAAATGACGACTGGTGAGAATCGTGGTGCCAGCACAGGGCCGCGAGGGACGATTCCAGAACTGCTGCATGTTTGGATGCGCTCCAGTGTCGAGATGGCCGCTGAAGGCAGGCCCGAAATAATTGGCGTTCCCCGTGGCGTCCGTCACGAGGTCATTACCCCAGTAATCGAAGACTCGGCCGTGCGGATTCGCGAAGCCGTAAGGTACGTGGCGGTCGAACTTTCCTGTCATCGGCTCATAGCGGAAAATGGCACCGTTTGTGTTGCGGACAGGGCCATTAAACGTCTCGACGTTGGTGCGGTGAAACACCCCGTCGCTCAAGTACACAGCGCCGCCGGGTTCGTAGCAGATTGAATTCGTTTCGTGATGAGAATCAGCGGCATCCAAGCCGTGCAGCACGCGCTCCTTGGTGTCGGCCCTTCCACTGCCTTTGCTATCTCGCAAAAACCAAAGGTCTGGCGACTGCATCACCAACACGCCGTCCTTGTGGAACTGGAAGCCGGTGGGGCAGTTGAGTCCATCAGCCCAGGTTGTGATCTTGGCAGCTTTGCCCGTTTTGGGATCCAAATCGATGACCAAGAGTTTGTCGAACACCTTGGTAGTGGGCATGTTTTCGGGATAATTTGGCCAGGCAGCCACCCACAAACGTCCCTTCGGATCAAAGGCCATCTGCACCGGGTTGACGAACTCGGGGAAGGTTTCCTCCGAGGCGACCAATTCCACTTTGCACCCCGCTGGGAGCGTCAGATGCTTGATCGCATCCTCCCCGCTCATATAAGGGATCGCCTCGGGACGGTTGGC
>CALQFT020000218.1 GCA_943329925.2 Opitutus sp. GAS368 | reverse complement strand
GCCTCTTGTGCTCCGGGCAGTTGCCCTCCCGAGTCAATCCACTGGCGTAGGATTTGCACCTGCGCCTCCCCCAAGCGCTCCCCCTTGGGCGGCATCATCTCCTTCGGGTTTTTTGAGGTCACTCGCCTAAGTAGGTAGCTCTCAGCGCTGTGGCCTGGCAGCAGGAGGGGCTCACCCGATTCGCCCCCCTTGAGGATGCCGAGGGTGGTGTCGACTCGGAGCTTGTTCTTCTGCTTCTCTGGGCCGTGGCAGTCGAAGCAGTGTTCTTCAAGAATGGGGCGCACGCTCTTGTGGTAGAAGTCCAGCTCGGGGGTCTGTGCCCGCGCTGAGGATAGTGCGAGAAAGAAGGCCAAGGCTTGGAGCAAGCCGTGGGGAGTAACTGGGCGGGGAGGCGGCATGGGGCTGGAAATTGTATACAATTCTAATTCCGTTGAGCACAATCCTTTCCTTGCTCCATTTCTTAGCAGTGAAAACAGTTCCCTCTCTTTCTCCGCCGCGCGCAGGCAAAGCACGCGTCATCTCAGGCGTCATTCACGGCCTGCTTCAAGGTCGCTGGCGCGGAGGTGAGCGGCTCACGGAGACTGCCGTCGCACAGATTTTTTCAGTCAGCCGCACCCCAGTTCGGGAGGGGTTGCTGGAGTTGGCCGCCATGGGCATGGTCCAGCTGCGCCGCAATTGCGGAGCCATTCTGCAGCCCTTTGGGCCGTCGCAACTCTCGGAGATTTACGCCGTCCGAACGTTGCTCGAAGTCGAAGCCGCCCGTCTCGCTGCCGGACGCATTTCCTCAAGCGTGGTCGCCTCGCTGCGTCGCGATTTCAAACGGCTGCAAAAAGAAAAACGACCCGATGATGGTTGGACGCTGGACCAATGCCTGCACACCACCATTGCGCGAGAATCTGGCAACATGCGCCTAGCGGAGGAAATCAATCGCTACACCCTCCTGATCCAAACGATGAGGGAGGCCGCCGGCAGGATTCTATCGGAAATTCAATCCACCTCGATCAAGGAACATCTCGAGATTTTAGCGTGCCTCGGGCAAGGCGACGCTTCGGGCGCCAGTGTGGCGATGAAAAAACATCTGCAACAAGCGGAACAATCCGCGCTCGCTGCCGTGCAATCTCTCAGTGCAGAGGCAGGACATGACGCCTGACCTCGTTCCGCCTGATTCGTGGTAACGCCTTCCTAACCTTGGCTCAGGAGATGTCACTAATCGTGAACTTAACTGCTTGTGCTTGAGTGCTATTGGAAAAGGTGGATTTCATGGAATTCAGAGCGCGGGATGGGCGTGTTGATGTCCGCTGCGCGCATGGGTAAAAAGCAATAGCGCAACATAATCTGTTGGAGTCCGCGCCTGTGCCGAAGTCTTTCGGATCCGTCAATTGGCCGTAAAAAACAAAAACCGAGACCAAAACGAAAACACAAATTTCCGGATAGTCCCACGCGGCTTGCGGTTTTTCGTGCTCCGCTCTTTCCCGCCTCGCAAAACTTCTGCACACTCATCGGCATGAACCTCCCACGTGCTTTGTTCTGTGTCGTAACGCTTGCCCTGATTTCGTCGTCCGTCCGAGCGGCTGAACCAAGTTTTTCCCGTAAACAGATCATCGACGAATTCTGGGCGGAAGGCGCCACCATCGGAGACTTTAATCACGACGGCATTCCGGATGTGGCGTACGGGCCGTGGTGGTTTGAAGGCCCTGATTTCACCAAAAAACATGAAGTATATCCCGCCACTGCGACTTGGCAGCTAGCCAAGCCGGGCGAACCGGCGGAAACACTCCCGGGCTTTATGGGCGCGAAGAGTCCCAAAAATGGGTACTCGGACAACTTCATTGCATTCACAGATGATTTCAATGGAGACGGTTGGGATGACCTTCTTGTGATTGGTTTTCCGGGCAAGGAAACCTTCTGGTACGAGAACCCCAAGGCAGAAGGCGGCCCGTGGAAGAAGCACCTCTGCCTGGCCTCCGTTGACAACGAATCACCCACTTACGCGACCGTGTTGGCCGACGGACGCAAGGGGTTGGTTTGCAGCAGCGGCGGCTTTCTCGGATACGCGCTTCCAGTCAAGGGGCAGCCTGACGCGGAATGGACGTGGCACCCAATTTCTCCGAAGGGCCCATGGCAGCGTTTTACGCACGGGATCGGCATGGGTGATGTGAACGGGGATGGTCGCCCGGATATGCTCGAAGCACGCGGCTGGTGGGAGCAGCCGGCGGTTTTGGACAGCGACCCGGAGTGGACTTTTCACGAGTTTATTTTCGGCAAGGGTGGCGCACAAATGCTCGTGACTGATGTCAATGGCGATGGTCTGCCGGACGTCATCACCAGCCTAGAAGCCCATGGCAACGGGATCGCGTGGTTTGAACAAACCAAGGAAGACGGCGTGCAAGGTTGGAAAAAACACATGATCGTCGGCGCCAAGCCCGAGGACACTTCGCATGGTACGGTTTTCACCCAACCCCACGCGCTGGCGCTGTTGGACCTCAACGGCGACGGCCTGCCCGACCTCGTTAGCGGAAAGCGCTTCTGGGCGCACGGCCCCGCTGGCGACATTGACCCCAACGCCCCGGCGGTCCTCTATTGGTTCGAGCTCAAGCGCAACGGCAAGGTCGCCGAATTTGTGCCGCACCTCATAGACAGTGATTCCGGCGTCGGCACCCAAGTGATGGCCGCCCCACTGGGAGCGGGCAAGAAGCCCGGCATCCTCGTGGGCAATAAGAAGGGCGCCTTCGTTTTCCAGCAGAAGTAGTCAGCTTGTCAGTCAGCCTCACCGTTGCAAAGCCCGCTGGGTTAGCGCGGAGAAACCGCTTCAGATAAGACGAAAGGCGTCGGTAAAATTGTCGCGTCGTAATGGATGCGCATTCAAAAAACCACTCATAACCTCATGCAATATAAACGTTTCACGTGGCTGGCCTTTCTTGCGGCCGCAACCCTGAGTCCGGCGGAAGTCACCGACTATCGTTTTCAAGTCGAGGTGCTCGCCAAGGGAATGCCGCAACCCATGCAGCTCCACCTCGCCCCAGACGGCCGCATCTTCTTCAACGAAATTGCCGGCTTCCTGAAGGTCTGGAAACCGGAGCTTCGCACGGTGGTTAGTTGCGGGAAACTGGAAGTGTTTAACGGACAAGAAAACGGGTTCATCGGGTTTGCTCTGGATCCGAAGTTTGCTGAGAACCATTGGATTTATTGCCTCTACTCGCCGCCGGATTTCGACGGCCAAAAGCTCAGCCGCTTCACGATGAACGGCGACGTCATGGACATGGCCTCGGAAAAAGTGCTGCTCACTTCGGCCGAACAACGGCTTCAATGCTGCCATCACGCCGGCTCGGTGATGTTCGATCCGCAGGGGAACCTTTTGTATTCCTCGGGCGACAACACCAATCCCTTCGGCTCCAGTGGGTATTCTCCAAGCGACGAACAGGCTGGCCGCGAGCCTTGGGACGCCCAGAGAACAGCCGCTAATACCCATAATCTCATCGGCAAAATTCTCCGAATCCGACCGACTGCAGACGGAGGCTACACCATTCCCGACGGCAATCTGTTTCCCAAAGACGGCTCCAGAGGGCGCCCGGAAATATATGTCATGGGCTGCCGCAATCCCTGGCGCATTAACATCGATCCGAAGACCGGTTGGCTCTACTGGGGCGAAGTGGGACCGGATGCCCGTGTTGACGGTCCTAGGGGCGCCCGCGGGTACGACGAAATCAATCAGGCGCGCAAAGCCGGCTTCTTTGGTTGGCCGTATTTTGTCGGCAACAATTTCTCCTATGCAAAGTTCAACTTCGGCACCCAGGAAATCGGCGCCTTTCCAGATCCCGCGCATCCCGTAAACAACAGCCCCAACAACACGGGAGCCAAGGAACTTCCCCCAGCGCAACCGGCGTGGATCTACTGGCCTTACGAAGATTCGCCGGAGTTTCCAATGCTTGGAACCGGGGGACGCACCGCCTGCGCCGGCCCCGTTTTCCATTACGAAACTTCCTTCGAAAAAACGAATGGCTTCCCCGCTGAATACGACGGCTCACTGCTGTTCTGGGATTGGCAGCGGCCCTTCATCAAGTGGGCGCGCATGGACGCCAAGGGCGACCTCGCCGGGATAGATCCGTTTTCAAATGCGCTCACCGTGGTCTCCGACAAAGTCAAAGACGAGGAAGTGACCACAGGCTATCTTGTTCGCCGTCCAGTAGATGTCCGTTTTGGCCCGGACGGCTGCATGTACATGCTCGATTACGGGACGACTTGGGGCGCGAATTTAGACGCAAAGCTGCTCAAGATTTCCTACGTGCGCGGCAACCTTCCTCCCGTGGTGGACATCCAGTCCAGCGTGAGTTCCGGGCGCGAGCCGCTGTCGGTGAATTTTGCCTCAAAGGGGACGTACAAACGGGAAGGCGGCGAACTCAAGTACGCGTGGCGTTTGCAGTCTGGCGGGGCGGTAGTGTCTACGGGGACGAGCTTTGCCACGACGTTTTCAAAGCCGGGTAATGCGGTGGTGGAGTTGACTGTTACAGACGCACAAGGCGCCTTTACGACCAAGACAACGAATGTCGTGGTGGGAAACAGCGTGCCCGAAGTCGGCTTTGAAAGCCCGCAATCTGGAGACTTTTTCACCCCCGGCCAGCCCGTGGCGTTTAAGGTGGCGGTGAAGGACTTTGAAGACGGAACTTCCGGAGATCACCCCGATGCAATGCGACCGCGTGTGGTGGTGGAAACTCGCTGGCTCAAGAGCGCGGACGAGAAAACCAATATCGACCCGGGGATGGCGCTCGCCAAACAGAGCGACTGTTTCAACTGCCATCAAGTCGAGCAACGTTTGGTGGGGCCATCTTATTTGGAAGTCGCAGAGAAATACAAAGGTGTCAACGGAGCGCTCGAAGCCAGTGTCTTACGCGTGCGCAACGGAAGCAGCGGAGTCTGGGGGCCCATTCCCATGCTGGCCCATCAGCAGCACACGTCGGATGAAATTGCGCAGATGGTCGCCTGGGTGTTCTCGCTGGAGCGCGGCAAAACCGGCGGCGCCGGAGGCCAACGCGGCTTGAGTGGCGAGGCGACTTCTCCCAAGGAAGGCAGCCTCAAGATTGCCATTCTGGAGGCCAGTTACACCGATAACGGCCGGGGTGAAGCCCCGCCGCTCACGGGCAAGGCGCGCGTGCAGTTGCGTGTGCGGCGCGTCGAAGCGGAGGGCAATGAAAGCCCCGGTGGGTGTAAGACTTTGGGAAGCAAATTGGCTTCGGGAAGCAAGTTCCTCGGTAGCATCGCCCACGGTAATAGTGCGGCGTTCAAGGACGTTCATCTCAAACAGGTCGGCGGCTTCACCTGCCGTGTCGCTTCAGGCGGCGCGGGCGGAAAGGTCGAGTTGCGGCTCGGCGCTGCGGACGGATCGCTACTGGGTGAATTTGACGTCAAGCCTACTGGGAGCTGGGACAATTGGGTGGAATTAAAATCGACACGCCTCCCAATTGAAAACGCCCCTGACCGCGCAGATGTTTACGCGGTGTTCGTCAATCCGGGCAAAAGCGGGTTGATGAATTTCGACTGGCTCCAATTCGATGCGAAGTAGGCGCGG
>CALQFT020000217.1 GCA_943329925.2 Opitutus sp. GAS368 | reverse complement strand
TGTCGTGGACCGCATTTTGGACCACCTTGATCTTCCCAGTCCCGGAATGTTCCGGTGGAAAGAACCTGCTGAGTGATGCGCAACCGAGTCATCACGCGGGTGGCCAGTATTCTCTTGAAGTTGCTGGGAGGAACTCTCAGGTGGCGTTTTACGGATGCCGCAGGCTATCTGCAGCGCAATCCCGCCGAACCGCTCCTAGTGGGCGTCTGGCACAACAGGATTTTTCTTCTACCACTTTGTTTTGAGTGGTTTTGCAGGCGCTCTCGCAGACTTAATATGCTAACAAGCGCCAGCCGCGATGGAGATTTGCTAGCCCACTTGGTGGCACGTTTCGGAATGGAATCCGTGCGCGGATCCAGTTCGCGCAAAAGTGTGGTCGCGCTTCGACTTCTGCAAAAGCGACTGGAAGAGGGCTCTGATGTTGCAATCACCCCAGACGGTCCACGCGGACCCATTTATGAAATCAGTCCGGGGCTCCTTTATCTGGCCGCCAAAACAGGCACCCCCCTGATGACCATCCGAGTCGACTACGAACAGTTCTGGGAATTGCGGAGCTGGGATAAATTCAGAATTCCAAAGCCGTTTTCGCGCGTGCACGTTTGCTTCCAGTCCCCAATCCTCATCCCTGATGGGGACGATGCCGCGATGGAAGCACAGCGCCACCGGTTAGCGGCCCTTCTGGGCTGATCGCAACGCCATCAAAGTCAGCTCAAAAAGGCGGGCCTTTTCAATCGGGACTTCCCTCGTGCGAGGGCGGAGGCACAGCCAGTCCGCTCTTTGTTGCCTTCACTCTTTTCATCGCGATTGAGGTGATCCGACGCCCGACTAAAACCATCGCCACAACGCTGAGGACCACGCCGATCGTCTGCCAGGGACTGTGATGATGCGCCCCATCTTTGAACACTTCCAACCCCTCATGCATCGAGACGCCCAGGGCCGTGAGCGTGAAGCTCGGGATGATGATCGAGATAAACGTAGCCAACAGATACAACAGCGGGGGCATTTGGGTAAGGCCGTATCCGTAGTTGGCGACACTGAAGGGAACGGGACACATCCGTAGCAAAACAATGAAACCAAAACCCTCAGTTACGATGGCTTCGTTCATGCTCTGCACAAGGGGATACCGGCTTGCCAAACGCTTTCCCCAGTCCTTCGCAAACCAGCGACTGAGCGAAAAATTAACCGCCGCACTCAGCATTTTAGCGCAGAGAATCAGAACCGTACCGCGCCAAAACCCAAAGGCAAATCCGGCGTAAATCGAAAAAAAGGATACGGGAATTAAAACGGCCTGAGCACCCACGACAAGGCCACAAAACACAATGAAAGAGACCATCCCCGCATCGGAGGAAAGCCAGGTCGCATTCTGTAAACGGCTGACAATTTCTTCAACCAAGCAGATACCCCTTGCCTCCGCTAGCGGAGATTTTTCACGTTTGTTTTATCCCTCAATGCACCCGCAATTGCCCGGCGGCCTTCGCTTTTTCGTAGGCTTTATGGGCAAGCACAAGCCCGTCTTCGAGCGCCACTTTCGGCGCCCATCCTGTTGCGCGCAGTAAACTCGTATCTAAAAGTTTACGCGGGGTTCCGTCCGGCTTCTCCGAATCCAAAACAATTCGCCCCTCGTAGCCCACAGTACGGGCCACAGCACTGGCAAGCTCTAGAATGGAGATGTCGCTACCATACCCAACATTCAGCCAGTCCGGTGGATTCTCAAGCGTCAGGAGGTGCAAGCACGCCGACGCAAGATCGTCCACATACAGAAATTCGCGCCGAGGTGTTCCACTCCCCCAGATGGCTACTTCCGGCAGTCGGTTTTCCTTTGCGGAGTGAAAGCGGTGCAGCAGGCCGGGAATCACATGCGAATGGTTGGGATGATAATTATCCCCCTCACCATAGAGGTTGGTGGGCATGGCAGAATGGAACAACACACCATGCTGTTTCCGGTAGGCCGCGCAGAGTTTCAACCCGGCTATCTTGGCAATCGCATACGCCTCATTCGTCTCCTCAAGGGCCCCGGTCAACAAGGCGTTTTCCGGAATCGGTTGAGGCGCAAATTTTGGATAAATACAGGAGCTTCCAAGAAACAAGAGGCGCTGTACGCCGGCTTGAAAACTTGCGTGGACGATGTTGGTTGCGAGAACCAAATTGTCGTACAAAAAATCCGCTGGAAATGTCGAATTGGATAGGATGCCCCCGACTTTTGCCGCTGCGAAGATGACAATATCGGGCCTCTTTTCCTCCATGAAACGAACGACTGCTGAAGAATCAAGCAGGTCCAGTTCGCGGCGGGTGGCCAACACTGGTTCGTACGCACCAGTTCGCAGTACTGCGCGCACTAAGGACGAGCCCACCATTCCTGTGTGACCCGCGATAAAAAGACGCTTCTTCATTTACAAAAAAAACGCGCTAAACGGGCGAACTCGCAAACTCGTTCAAGCAGCAATCCACCCAGCGGTTTATTCCTCTCTCACCGGATTGGTGAGGCGGCCAATTCCTTCAATCTCGATTGTCACCTCATCGCCCGCGCGCAGCCAGCGCGGAAGTGGTTTAGTCGCCATACCCACTCCACTCGGAGTCCCCGTAAGGATCACCGTTCCGGGCACCAAAGTCGTGCTTCCGCTCAGATACTCAATGATTGCGGGAACATCAAACGCCATGTCGCTTGTGCGTGAATCCTGAACCGTTTCGCCGTTGAGTTCGGTGTGGATCCTGAGGTTGTGTGGCTGCAACTCATCCGCCGTGACAAGACGCGGCCCAAGCGGCGCGAATGTGTCGAAAAACTTGCCCCGGCACCACTGGCTCCCGCCGAGTTTGATCTGGTGGTCACGCGCAGACACGTCGTTCGCACACGTGTAGCCGAGCACATATTCAAGAGCGTGTTCTCGGGAAACGTTCTTACAGGCTCGCCCTATCACGACGGCCAGTTCGCATTCGTAGTCCACCTCGTCGCTGCGCAAGTGCCGCGGCAACAGAATGGGTTCTCCGGGATGCTGCAGCGCGTTAATCCCCTTCACAAACAACACCGGCCGCTCCGGCAGCTTGGCGCCCGTTTCTTCCGCATGCTTTTTATAGTTCAAGCCCACGCATAAAATCTGGGTCGGCACTACAGGCGCTAGCAGGCGCGCTACATCGGCCACTTCATTCGTCACACGGAAGCTTCCGTAAATATCTCCCTCAATGCGCAATGCGCTGCCATCAGTTTGTTCACTCGCGTAGTGGGCTGCGCCCTTGGAGTCGAGATGTCGTATAATTTTCATAAATTTGGGGTGTAAAATAATAGAAAGTCACTCACTTGCCAGCACTCCATCCACCATCAATCATCTGGCAACTCCCAGTGACCATGGCGCTTTCCTCCGCCGCAAGATAAAGCGCGGCAGCGGCCACCTCTTCCGAACGGACCATCCGGCCGTTGAGCTGCGTGGAAGCCATTTCGCGGTAGGCCGCCTGTGGATCGGGGTATTCGGCCAGACGCGCCTTCACAAAAGGCGTCTCCACACGGCCCGGGCAAATCGCGTTGAAACGAACACCAGTCGAGGAATGGTCGAGCGCAAGCGCCCGAGTGAGTCCCACCACCGCGTGTTTGCTCACCGTGTAGGCCAGGCGGTCCCGCACTCCAACGATGCCTCCAATCGAGGCTAGCATGATCACGCTTCCACTCCCGCGCTCCAGCATATTTGGCACAAATGCTTTGCACAAATTGAAAGGCCCGCGGACGTTGACCGCGTGCAACCGGTCCAGATCCTCCGCATTGGTGGCCAGAAGATTCCCCACATGCCCAATCCCGGCGTTGTTCACGAGCACATCAATTCCAGGAAGTTTCTGTGCGAGAGCCTCTGCGGCAACAGCGTCGCTCACATCTAAAGACTCAAAATGGGCACTGCCTCCCTGCTCCAATATTTTCTCAACCGTTGCCTCGCCGTTTTTTTCATCCCGATCCAGAACCCATACCGTGGCTCCTTGCCGGGCGAACAACTCGGAGATTGCGCGTCCAATTCCTGAACCGGCGCCAGTCACCACTGCATTTTTTTGATCAAGGCGAAACATGAATAGGATGGGTGGGCTTCTTGGGGTTGAGACGACAGGGGCACTGAATTAAGAAACAGGAACGGATCACGCAAGTGAGTGATACGCCGCGTCAGACACGGTTCGTTTCTCAGCAGGCAAGAACCCTAGTTGGATTGTCCACCGCATTCAAGCGAGCACTGGAACCGCCGCTGGCTAAAAAAGCACGGAGCCTGCTTGCCACGGCTTCGGGAAAGAGGCCCCCCCCCGCAGCGCTTTTCACTGCAAAACAACACTCGCGCCGGCGCTCACGGAAGTGTGCGTCAGACTGATCAACACCTCCCGAACCCCTCGCTGCAGCGCCAGTTCCGCACCTTTTCCACAAAGACGCACCATCGGGGCCCCGTTCGAACCGTGAAAAACCTCGATATCCAGCCAGCCCAAAGAGGCGCCAATGCCCGTCCCGAACGCCTTGGCGACCGCCTCTTTCGCCGCGAACCGCGCGGCATAAAACATCGCGGGTTCTTTTTTGGTCCCGCAATAACGCTGCTCCTCCTCCGTAAACACCCGTTTGACAAACCGTTCCCCCTGCCGCTCCAGAACCCCCTCAAACCGTGCTACCTCCACCAAATCCAAGCCTATCCCCAGTATGCGGTTGGACGCAGGTTCTTTCATGACCGGTTTAGACCCCCGCCATCAAACCCAGCATCTCCCGCACCGCAGCCTCCAGACCGACAAAAAGGGCGCGCGAAACAATTGAATGTCCGATGTTCAAGTCACGCAAATGAGGCACCTTGCGAATTAAATTTATGTTTTCGTAGTTAATCCCATGACCCGCATTAACCTGAAGCCCCGCCTGATGCGCCACCGCCGCCGCCTTTGCTATGCGCTCCAGCTCCGCCACCTGGCTCGTCCCCTGCGCATTGGCAAAGGCCCCAGTATGCAGCTCCACCATTTCCGCGCCGAGCGCCGCGGACGCCTCGATCTGCCGTAAATCCGGTTCGATAAACAGACTCACCCTGATCCCCGCCCCGCGCAGGCGTGATACGGTCTCCCCCAGCGCCTCCTCGTGACCGGCCACGGCCAAGCCCCCCTCCGTCGTGATCTCCTGCCTGTTTTCAGGCACAAGACACACCTCCGCCGGCAGGACCCGCAGCGCGATCGCCAAGATCTCCGGCGTGTTTCCCATCTCCAAATTCAAACGGACCCCCTCCTCCTCGCGAAGTCGGTACACGTCCGCATCCTGGATGTGGCGGCGGTCCGCCCTGAGGTGAACCGTGATACCCTGAGCGCCCGAACGCACGCAAACCCGGGCGGCCTCCAAAACGGAGGGCTCGCAGTTGTGTGCTTCACCCATCCCAAAATAGCGGGCCTGCCGCACGGTGGCGACATGGTCGATATTCACCCCAAGCTCCAAACCCCGATGGCTGTGTGTGGTCATTTAAAAAGTCGGCAATCGGCTCCAGCTTAGTGCTTAAAGTGGCGGGTTCCAGTGCACACCATCGCCATCCCCCGCGTATTCGCAGCCTCAATCACCTCCCCGTCCCGCACGGAACCACCAGGCTGCACCGCACAG
>CALQFT020000216.1 GCA_943329925.2 Opitutus sp. GAS368 | reverse complement strand
GCCATTGATTGTGGTGGCTCCCTCGTAGAAATTCGCATTATTAACAACAAGCGTTCCGGTGCCTGACTTCACGAGGCCTGCCGTACCATCTATCCCTACAGCCGGAGCAAACGCTATGGTTCCCTGCGTTGCTCTGATCGTTCCACCAGTGACTGTTAGAGAACCGGAGCCTGTAATGGATCCGCCACTGATGGTCAGGAGGTTGCCTCCTGCCAAAGTAGTGCCGGAAATGATCAGGTTCCCGCCGGAAACCTCGACGCTGGCAGTTCCCGAGATCAAAGAAGCCGTGCCGGAACTCACCACCTGTTGCGCTTGAAGCGGAGCAGACAGGATGACCGCCCCTGAAAGCACCACCGCGCTGACCCCTCTCCACCAAGGCCTAAAAGTTGAACGATAAGCATGTTCGAGCATATCCCCGGCAACCGGAAGACGGAAAGCGGAAGGCGCTGCTGGATTAAGCTTGGTTGTTTCTAGGGAAGACATAGGGGGCAATTTTTTGGAGATCATATTTGCACTTATTTGGGTAAAGCAGACGACACTTCTATCTTTCAGCACTTGGGTGGCAAGACATTTTTGATATGTAGCATTAGGCATTTTACACTTAGCGACCCATCTTAGTTACTACAATAAGTTGCAACTGAGCCTGCAGAGCCCATTCCTTAGCCAAGCGCCGGCGAGCGATCAGCCGCAAGTTGTTTGAATGGATCAGGAGGAAAGCGCTGGACCGATGAGTTTGCCCACACGCTCGAGTTTAGAGTGTGGAGCACTTTACTCTCATGAGAACTCGCTCCAACGCCCAGCCTCAACCAACAACGCGCCGCCCGTCCTTTTGTGTTGCAGCTCAACTTCTTCTCCGCCCGCTAATCCCGGAGTACGGAGCCGTCCTGTAGCCTTTCTTTATCTGAGTTACGGAAACGCACTGGGGCGTCGTGAACCGTGCGGCGAATTGGGATGGCCTGCATTCGCGCCAGCAGTTCTGCGTGCGTTCTGTCCTCGCACAGCGTCAGCGCGACGAAAACCTTGGTGCCTGCGCTCGGCACATCGAGGACAAAGACCTCTTCGAAACCGGCGCGGTAAGTGCGAAGCATGGACTCGTAGAGGCGGTTGTCTGTGCGTCCCCAAATATTGGCGACGGCAATCCCACTGGGCGTCAGAGATTTGCGGACTTCCTGCAAAAACTCCAGGGTGAGCAGGTGCTGGGGAACCGACTCCGCCCCGAAGCAATCCAGAACAATAACATCGTAACACCACTCGCGGCGCTCAATAAAATCCCGCGCATCCTCCACGTGCACTGTGAGTCGCTCGCATTCCACAAAACCGCAAAATTCCCGCGCAATCGCGCGTACCTCGGGATCAATTTCCACAACATCCACCGTCGCGTTTGGGAAAATCATGTGGAACAAAAAAGGAAGAGTGCCGCCACCCAGACCAAGCACCAAAATCCGCTTAGGATTCTCCACAAATGCAAGCCCTTGCGCGAGAACCTTTGTATAGGCTAATGCCAAGTGTTCCGGGTCACCCGTCTTGACGATACTTTGACAGGGACCGCCATCGGAAAACCGGAGTGTCCGCAGGCCTTCTCCGTTTTCTGTAACCAGAATCCGGTTAAACGCTGAATGCCGAGAAACCAGAATTTTTCCACCGCCGTACATTGTCTTTTGGCGACTATCGCCCCAGTAAAAGATGCGGCAAGCTATTATACCCTCTCTTTTAAGTTTATGGATGAGTAAAAGACCTCAGCCCCTGGGAGCGCGCACGTCCCAGTTCCGCAAGGACTGTCTGAGTTTTTGGAGCGTCAAAGCGGCACCGGGGGCTCCGCGCTCCCAGGAGAGAAGGACCAGTTTTCTTCAAGATTTGGTATTAGAGGTTTGTGGCGCGCCTCGAATTGCGCACAGTGACGGGTAAAGCCAATCTCCCCGGAACGCCTATCAGCCCGCTACCCATGCCAAGTTCAGTCCCTTCGTCGCACACTCTCTCCCCTTGGATATCCCCAGCCCAATGGCGGGCATTTGAAGCGTCCGGCACTAACGCCCACCGAGTTTGTTCCATGCACGGGGCCTGGGTCGAACGACTCGGCGACGACCTGCTCTTCAACCACCAGACGCCGAACCTCCTAACCCTCCTTCTGGAGGAGTGGAAGCAGCGCGCCCCAACCTATGCGTTTGAAGCGCAGCGCCTTTTCTCCAGGATTCTTCCACTCCAAAATGATCAACGCACCGCCCCTGTCCTTTTGCAGGGGGATGCGGCCCAGCCAGTGGAAACCGTGGTTCTGGAGTCCAACATCCGCTTCGGCCTGGATTTCTCAGCCGGGTATTCCGTGGGTTTGTTTTTGGACCAGCGCGCCAACCGGGCTTTCCTTCGCACCCAACCGGTGCGCCGCCTGCTCAACACCTTTGCCTACACTTGCTCCTTTTCGGTCGTCGCAGCGTTGGCTGGGGCGGAAACCGTGTCGGCAGACCTTTCGCAAAAATCGCTCGACCGCGGGCGCCTGAACTTCACCCTCAACGGACTCGACCCCGCAGCCCACCGCTTCATCGCCGACGATGTGCAGGAGCTGCTGCCTCGAATGGCTCGCCGCAAAGAAAAATTCGACACCGTAATTCTCGATCCCCCGACGTTTTCGAGGGGCAACAAAGGGCGCCGCTTCAGGGCCGAGGACGACCTGCAATCACTTCTAAGCGCCGCGATGGAAGTGACCGCGTCGGGCGGACGCATTTTATTGTCCACCAACTGCACGAAGTTGCGAGCGAGCGACTTGGAGTGCATCGCCCGGTTTTCGTTAAAAAACGCCCGCCTTAACGGCACCCTCCAGCACTTGCCGACGCTTGTGGACTTTCCCGAGGGGACTGCTGCCAGCACCCTTTGGATTCAATTGCGATAGTTTTATAAATTCGGGCCAAACGTGCAAAGGAGCCCCTACCCGCCTTCGCTGAGGCGCTTCTTTGGGGCGGCGAAAAGCAACGCGTGCGCCTCCTCGAGAATCTCCCCCACCCTGCCCGCAAACCGATAGTCGCCCAGCATGCGGCTAATTGCCGGCGCATCGGCTGTGGCGGCGTTGGCCCCGGGAAACCAGTGGCCCGCGTTGCCGAGCAAATTATAACGCATTTTTCCCCATTCCACCAAGTCGAGGGACTTCGCGAAGGTCCAGAGGCGCAGGATCTCCTGAAGATTCACTTCCCCGGGCACCTCGACGTAGGAAGGCAGCCCCGCGGACCATGAAGCGCACCAATCGGCCCCCAGCGTGCGCGTCATTTCCTCGAGCAACCGCGCGGCAATAGGAGCGCTGACTTCGGCGGCGCGATCGTAAAACTCCAGAGCTTGGATGTGGGCATCAAAATCCTCGGGCCGTGCGGCGCCCAGAGATAAGGTGTGAATTTCGGGACGCGCCAGGCAGAAGAGGTTATTGAAGGCGATGGGCGAAAGTGGGGCGCAGAGCTTTGTCAGTTTTTCTGGAGGGGCGTAGAGCATGCCGCCCTTATCGGTGGGGCTGATGATAAAAACGCCCATGTCGCGGGCAGTGGCGGCCTCCACAGAGGACCAGTTTAAGCCGTTGACGAAGTACCAGTGGATGTTGATGTAATCAAAGCCACCAGTGTGGATCGCCTTAAGAATGAGATCATTGGTGGCGTGGGTGCTGAAGCCGACATGGCGGCAAAGACCCTCGGATTGCAACTGGCGGGCCATCTCCAAACAACCGCCCTTGCGGATGGACCACTCCAGCGTTTCCCCCTCGTTGATGCCATGAAGCGAAAGCAAATCGACGTGCTGCAACTGAAGGTTTCCCAGCGACTGCTCAAATGTGCGCCGGAATTCCGCCGGATCCGCCACGGGCGCCACCTTGGTTTGAACGATCATTTTGTCCCGGGGCAACTTGGGAAGGATCCAGCCCAACTGCATCTCGCTGGAACCATAACCACGCGCCGTCTCGATATGGTTGATGCCCAAGGCGAGCGAACGCAGCACCGTCGCCTCCAAATTGCGCTGCACGCTCTCCTCAATCTTTTCCGCAGGAAGATCATCCCAAGACTGTTGGAAACGCATCCCGCCACACGAGAACACTGGAATCTGCAACTCAGTTTTGCCAAAGCGCCGGTATTTCATTGGGGAGCGAGTCTGCCGAATAAACTGCGGGTGGCAACGCTCTTTCCCTTTGGCCGCTCGCTGGCATGCTGCTGTCATGTTGCCAGCCCAAACCCAAGAACGACTCGCCGAGGCCCTGCTGCGCATCGAGGATCCCATCGAGCGCCTCGCCTACACGCAGGACCGCGCCCGGCGCCGCCCCGCACTGGCCGCCGAATTTCGTACCGAAGCCTTTCGCATTCAAGGCTGCGCAACAAAGTTGTGGCTTCTCCCGCAATTCGAGACGGGGGTTTGCCGCTTTGAAGTGGACTCCGAATCCGGCGTGGTGCGGGGGTTGGCGGCGCTGCTAGCGGAGGTGTACTCGGGAGCGACCCCGAAGGAAGCCGCCGTGTTTGATTGCACGATTTTGTCGGCGGCCAAATTGGAGCGCTACATCACGCCGACGCGCCTGCAGGGGCTGGCGCTTTTGCAAAAGGCGATCCGCAACTTTGCAGCGGAGCAGTTTCCAAAGGAAGATTAGGCAATGCAACTCACTGACGCCCATTGTCATTTGCAGGACGCCCGTTTTGGCGGACAGCTTCAAGAGGCTTTGGCGAAGTGCCGCAACCTCGGTCTGACGCGCTGGATGGTCAATGCCACGCGCGAATCGGACTGGGAGACTGTTGCGGCTTTGGCCCGGACGCATCCCGGGTTGCGCTGCTCCTTTGGGCTGCATCCGTGGTGGCAGAAGGAGCGCAGTACGGAATGGCGGGTGGCCTTGGAGAATTGCCTGACGCTCCACCCGGAGGCTGGCATCGGGGAAACGGGGTTGGACCGCTGGATGGAGGGGTTCGACTTTGAAGACCAGACAGCGGTCTTGCACGAGCACTTGGAATTGAGCCGGCAACTGGATAGGGCGATCACTTTA
This sequence comes from Opitutus sp. GAS368, assembly GCA_943329925.2. GTDB lineage: Bacteria > Verrucomicrobiota > Verrucomicrobiia > Chthoniobacterales > Chthoniobacteraceae > Chth-196. The sequence goes on along the minus strand of CALQFT020000216.1, from coordinate 615 downwards.
CACTGTTTGCGCGCCTGGCCGGAGCTGGCCGGTTGCATAAAGCGCTGCCCGCCCTCGAAGCGCGGCTTTCTGCTGCACAGCTTCAGCGCGCCGGAGGCCATGCTGGAGCAATGGGTGAATTTGGGCGCGTACTTCTCCTTCTCTCCAGCCTTTTTACACCCGAAAAAGACGGCGCTTCGGGAAATGTTCAAGCACGTTCCCCTGGAAAGACTGCTGGTGGAAAGCGACGCCCCGGACATGGCGCCGCCGCGCGAACTTGCCGTGGCGCTGCTGACACAAACCGGGGAACGACTGCTGAACCATCCGGGAAACGTGGTGCTGTGCCTGCGCGCTATGGCCGCAGACCGCGGGCTCGCTCCGGAAACACTCGCGCTGCAATTGGAGCAGAATTACGAACGGCTGTTTGGAAATAAGACCAAATCTTGAAGAAAACGGGTCCTTCTCTCCTGGGACCGCGGAGCCACCGCTCCGCTTTGACGCTCCAAAAACTCAGACAGTCCTTGCGGAATAGAGTAGGGAGACGCGTTTGGTATGTTACCTCGGCGCGTCTCCCCCTCATCGAACCGGACGGGCGGATTTCCCGCATCCGGCTCTCGGAGGCTGTTCTCCGGTTTG
>CALQFT020000215.1 GCA_943329925.2 Opitutus sp. GAS368 | reverse complement strand
GGTTTTCAGCTCCTCCGGGCGCGGCTTTTTGCGGCATCATCTGGGCGATTAACTGGACGGTGCGGCCCTCGAAGTCTTTGCGCAGTTGGGAGTCCTGCACGGCATAGAGCATGTCGAGAACTTCGACAATAACGAAGCCTTCAGGCGTTTTTTGGAGGTATTCGGGAATGGCGGCTTCGCCGGCAGTGGTGGCTGTGGGATCTGTCGTCGCGGCTGCAACCGGTTCGGTAGGAGGCGCGCTCGTCGCGGCGGAGGGAGCCACAGGAGCCGCGTCCTTGGCGGTGACAGGTGCCGCTGGTGGGGCGCTTGCGAGGGGCGTTGCTCGAGGTTGCTGCCGTTCACCAAGGCCGGTCGCATCGGTGACCATTTCGCGTTGTTCGAAAGCTTGCTTACTGAAATGCTCGGGCGAAAGCCACGCGGCGACGCTCACCGGCAGCACTAAAATGAGAAAGCTTAACCAGCGGCCACTTTTGGAACGGGAAAGTGGATGGGTGCAGGTAGCATCCGCGCAGCACTCTGGAGGCACTGGCTTGGAGGCGATCAGCAGTGCGATGGCGGCGAGCACGAAGCCCGCGATCATGACTCCCGGCCGAAAGGACGGGTGCAAAAACGCAGTGAGTCGGCCGGTAAAGTAGGTGCCTAGCAGCACAGTACTCCAAACGGCCAAGGTCATCGAGGGAATCCAACGGGTAAAGAGAGAGGTCATAGTTGGAGCAATACAGTGGAGGGTGGACTAGCGGGATAGGAAAATGAGGGAGTTAGGGGCCGGGGAATTGTTAAAAACCAAGCGCATTGAGACGCCAGCAAATAAGGGCGATTCCCACAAAAAGCGACAGCCCCAACAAGATCACGACCCTCCGTTTGAAAATGAGCCCGTAGAGCCAGTACAGCTTGAGGTCAAACATCGCACCAAATACCAAAAACGCCAGTTTCGCCGTCATGGGAAATGAGGGAAAACTGGTGGCTGCGATGAAGGCGTCGGTTGTGGAGCATAGCGCAAGGGCGATTGCCACGAGCATGAGGGAAATGATGGCCAGTAGCGGGTTGGATGCCAGCGGCTCCAGCACGGAACGTTGCACGGCCGTCCCTAGCAGGCTGGTGATGGCTGCCCCTATGATAAAAAACACTGCCACATCCAAAAAGTCCGTGGCCGCAGAGTAGATTGCCTTTTGAAGACGACTTCCAAGGCTGCTCTCCAAACTTTGCGGCGCCTCAGAAAACGAGGCGACGCGTAGTCCTCCCCTGCCTTGGGCTGGAGTCGCATCCGGAGTGATCCCGGTTTGCATGATGGATTGGGCCGGGATTTGTTGGAGGATAAGGCCGACGGTGACGGCGATCAGAAATCCCAGTCCCAGCCGCAGGCACGTCATTTCCAAGGGATGTTGCCCGCGAAAAGCGGCATAAGTGCTCAGCGCCACAATGGGGCTGACAATCGGCGCCCCAAGCATGTAGGAGACTGCGCAGCCCACCGGCAGTCCCTTGCGCAAAAAGCGGCGGATGACCACCACACTCCCACATTCGCACATCGGGAAAATAAGCCCCAGCGCGCCGCTGATTATTACGGCTGCCACCGGGTTGCGGGGAAGGACGCGGGCGAGGCGCTCGGGGGAGACAAAGGCGTCGACGACTCCGGAGATGAGCGAGCCCAGCAGAAGAAACGGAATGCCTTCGAGCAGGACGCTAAGAAAGGCGACGGCGAAATCACCTGGATTAAATAAAAACCAATTCATGGGGTGGTTGGGGAGGGTAGGCGGTAGGGGCGCTTTTTGAAAGGACTACTGAAGTCGCAACATGACTGCGTCGATGCTGGTAAAATGATTGAAGCCTGAAACGTGCTGGGTGGGAATCCATGTTTGGCGCTGAAATGGAACCGGGATGAACTCCTCCATTACTTGGGCGGGGCCACCGTCTTTTCCCTTAATGTGCGTTACTCGCCTTTCCATGCGGGTTTCCCAGTGCGTCTCCCAATGCTGCGGGACATCGTAGGCGTAGGGTTCCGCCCATTCTTGTACGTTGCGCATCCAGATTGCATCCGCCCCCACGCGGCGCGCATTGTAAATAGCGCTTTTTAGAACGAAGGGGCGGCCCTCCAGTGTTTTGAACTGGTAGGTGCCGATGGCACGACTTTTGGGCGGTGGGCGGTTGAGTGTCGGTACGGCGAAGTCTGGGGGTTTCGGCGGGAATTGCTCAGTGGAGTTGGCGACGTAATACACCTCTGTGGGGCGCATTTTCATGCGCTCCAGTGCAGCGCACCCGCTAAACCCAACCAGCGCCGTGCCCAGCAATAGGGGAGTACGAAGAACTTTGAAGGAGGGGCGCATGGGAAAAAAAGGCTGCGGAAGGCACGGGAAAAAGGCCCGACTCCAAGTGCTAGACCGCGTGTTGGGGAGCCCGAACGGTGGCTTCTTCTAGTTCCCTCGCCCTATTCTCGACAATCCGGCTGCCGATTTCGTTCACCATCTGTTCCAAAATCAGCCGCAAGTGGCTTCCCGCTCGAAAGTCCGCGGGCGCTATATGGCGCACCCTGTCCGCATGGGCGGAAAGTTGGTAGCACTTGCGGAAGGAGTTGCGGCTGGGGTCTTCGGGGTTGTAGACGGCGATGGCGTTGCCGCCATGTTGCCGAACGACTGTGAAGCAGGGCACATCAGTCGGGCCGTCGCCAATGTAGATCATGTTGTGAAATGGCACGGGCCGTATTCCCGGCGGCATGTGGTCGTTGACGTCCTGCGACATCGAAAGCAATCCCTTGTTGATACGAAAAAGGTACTGCGTTTTCTGCGTATGCGAAATGACGCGTTTGGGGAAGGTGATGCAACCCGCCTCGTCCTCGGCAAATTCGCATCCGAAAATGCCGTTCACGTAAGGCGCAAGGCGGCTCCCTTCGATGAGAATCTTCAACCCACTGGATATAATGTAATGCTCCACGCGAATCCCGTGCGCCGCGTGCTGGGCGGGTACTAGGCCTTTGGAGAACTCTTCAAACATCTGGGGGAGCCCCGGGTAAAAACGCAGGCTGCCGCCGAGGGTCTTGAGGCGAGCATTGGTGGGGCGGTCCATGCCCAAGCAATCCAAAAGCACTTTCATGTAGGCCAACTCGTTGTCGTAGCCTTCTTCTCGCACTAATTCCTGAGCCCTTCTCCAGAAAGCCCGGGAATCAATCCCGAAGGCGGGGAAGAGCACTTCCTCCTGCATGTAGTTCGGGCTGAGGGTTTGATCGTAGTCGTAGACGATGGCGATGACGTTTTGTGGAACAGACATAAAAGCGGGATGGTGAGAGTGGGCGAGGGCAGCTTTGGATTCGAGCGGGAAGAAGGTGGCGAATGAGGCGAAGTTTTTTTAGAGCAGATCAGCAAGCGTGCCCGTAAGCTCGGGGAATCTGAATGGAAAACCGTGCTCGGTGGCAACCCCAGGGAGCACCCTTTTGCTCCCTAGCAGTTCGTTGGAGAATTCGCCCAGCCAGCGCAGGGCAAAAGCCGGCACGGGTAACACCGCGGGGCGGTGCAGTCGGGCGGCCAGTTCCCGGGTGAACTCGGCGTTGCGAACCGGCCAAGGAGCGGTGCCGTTGACAGGCCCGCGCAGGTCGCGGTTTTCGATGCAAAACAAAATCAAGCGGGCAAGGTCGTCGAGATGGATCCACGACATCCACTGGGTGCCGGGCCCCAGGCGGCCACCGAGTCCCAGGCGAAAGGCGCTCGCTATCAGAGGCAGCGCTCCGCCCTGTTTGGCCAGCACAATCCCCGTGCGCAGTAGCACTACCCTATCGGCCTTTGCCTCAAGCGCCTCGTGCTCCCAGCTTTTCCCTGTTTGTGCGAGAAATCCCTCTCCCAAGGCGGCGTCTTCCAACAGGGGGAGGTCGCCTCCCTCCTTATAAATGCCTATAGCTGAAGCGCTCACCAACACCTCCGGCGGCCGCTTCATCTTGGCGACCGCCTCCGCAAGTCGCCGAGTTCCCTCCACTCGGCTCTCTGCGATGCGGCGTTTTTTGGCTGCCGTCCAAACCCCCAATACGCTTTCTCCTGCCAAATGAACCAGCGCGTCGCAGCCTTCCACAGCGGGGGCAGCCTCGGTGGTAAAGGGGCGCATTTCGCAACCGGGAATCACCCGCTTCGGGTTGCGCGAAAAGGCAATTACTTCGTGCCCCCGCCGCAAGGCGAGGTCGCTCAGGTGGCGGCCGATGACGCCGCTGGCCCCAGTGATGCCGATGTTCATGCTTCTACAGTATCCTGAGAAGCCAGTTTGGGAAAGGCCGCATCCAAAAAGTAAGGCGCAATCGTCGATTAACGAAGCGCTGGTGAGTGAGTTGGTGGCGGGTGGCAGGTATCTGGAGCGCAGGGAAAACGGGTTGCTGGTGGGCAATCCTAAGACCGGCAAAACGCAGCTGGCAACGGCGCTTGGTTTTGTGGCGTGTGCGCAGGGTAAGCGAGTGCGCTTCAGTACGACGACGGCGATGTTGGATCGCCTGACGCACCGTGAGCATATCGTGGAGGCCAACAGCGAGAGCTTCCGGCTAAGGAGCGCAAAAAAGCGCACAGAGAAGCGTAGCCCTCGGAGTCGTCCGCAGCGAAGTAGATGCCAAAATTAGACGCTTGATCCATTAATCAGAATGCCCACTATTCAGGGAGGGGTGCTTCACTTTTCGGCCGGCACCCGCCGCTTTTTTCGAGCGGCGTTTACAAAAGGTCTTGCGAAGGAGAACGGATTTTGTGGACATACACACATAGTAACGCAAGAGTTTGCAGAAGCTTGGCAGCAGGGCGGATTAAGATGCCCGTCAGTTTCTTTGCAACAGTATTGAAGAGAGTGAATTGGAGGGATGGTAGAGCGGTTTATTACACCGGTCTTGAAAACTCAGGCGAGATGTAGAATGAATTAAATTTTGTTGATTGCAAGCAACTTGCATCATGCAACTTGAGTCATTGATCATGCCAAAAATCGCACTTTGAGTGAATTTCGTAGCTTTTTTTGGCAGCGACTTGGCAGCAGACTAGCCTAGCGATTCCATTCTTCCACTGACTAGGTCTTGGCAGACGTTGGTTGCCTTACCTCCCGTGATGAGATAAATTACTGCCATGAACGCCCAACTTGCTCCGATCTTTCAGCTAAGCAGGCAGGAAAAGCTCCAACTTGTGGAGGAACTATGGGATAGCATTGCGCAAGAGGAGTCCCTGCAGCCGTTAGCCCAGTGGAAAATTGATGAACTGATCCGCAGGGAAGAAGCTTATCAAAAAGATCCGAGCACAGCTCTCTCCTGGGAAGAAGTCAAAGCAAGCATTCTGAGTCGACATGCTTGAACTTTCTTTTTTGGCTGGTGCTAGAGACGATTTAGACGAAGCGTACAACTGGTACGAATCCAAAGAAATAGGTCTAGGTGATCGTTTTCTTAACTACGTTCAAGATGGACTGCTCCTCATACGGCAGCACCCAGAAATATTTCCCATCTGCACCGCTGAGTTTCGTAAGGCGCTGATCTCAAAGTTCCCTTTCGAAATTATCTACAAAAACGACGAAAAAAAGATAGTAGTTCACTCCGTTTTCAACTGCTCGCAACACTGTCGGCGGGCGATTCAAAGTGCACCACCTCTGGGCGGTTCAAAGTGCACCACTTTAGACGCGTGATTTCTCTAACTGGGATCGGCTGTTGGTTGCAAGGTAAGAAAGG
>CALQFT020000214.1 GCA_943329925.2 Opitutus sp. GAS368 | reverse complement strand
ATGTTTAAGACCGTCGCAGAGTACCGCCCAGAGAAGGCTTCGGTGGCGTTGCGGATTTGAAGCGTTGTTCCCGAAGTTGTGCGGAACGGGCGGCCATCTTTTTTCCACAGAGTCATCAGCGGTTTGGCGCCGTAAGCTTCCAAAGAGAGCAGAAGCGTGTCCCCCGCTTTTAAGCTGCCGGAGACAACGATGCCATGGGAGCGGACGACTGGGGCTCCGGGCACGGCGATCTCGGCGGCCCTTGAGGAGACCGTTGTGAAGCTGTTTTTGGCATCCAGCGAGTAGGAACCGGAATCCATTCCGGAAACGCCGTTGAGGGTGAGTTTTTGGGATGTCGTTCCTGAAAATTCGACACCGGCGAAGGTGCCGTCGCTCAGGGCAATGCCGTCTTTTTTCCATTGAAACGAGCTTGCGTTGAGTGTCTCAGTTTCCAGCGAAAATCCGGTTTGGTCGACTTTAAGACGTTGAGAGAGAGGTGATTTTTTGAACACGGGCATGGTTCCCACGTTCACATTTCCGAACCAAACTCGGTCCTGGCCCGCGGTCAAGTTGGCATCCTTGGTGTAACGCACCTCCACCAAGCCCGGCCCAGTGCTGTCCACGGCAAAACGTTGGGTGGTCCAACCGCGCTCACCACTGAGAGCAAGTACCTTTCCAGAGTCCAAGTCTTTTGCCAGCAAACCATTCACTCGAATCTGCGCTACATCATGATCAGCCTCGGTGGAAGTTTTCCAAGAGAAAGAGACCACGGATTTTCCCGGAACACGGAACCTAAAAAAGGTGGTGGCTGAGTTTGGGATGGAGCCGCTTGTGGCCATCATGACGAGAGAGCCGTCAGGGAGTGTGCAAGGCTGACCGTTCCAAGGAGCAAGCGAAGAGGTCATGGTGGTGCCTAGGGAGCCGTTGAGGCTCGGCAGCGGATAGACAGTGCGCACCTTGAGTGTGCGGCTGCTGGTGGCAATGGGAGTGGTGAGAGTGATATCCAGTGTCCAAGTGCCCTCGGCGGTGGGAATGCCCGTGAGAGAGTGCGAATCCGCCGACCAAGTGATCCCCGGGGGCAAGTCGCCTGTGAGGGCGGCCAGTGTAGCTCCGGTGGAGAGAGCCACCGTGTAGGCGAAATCTTTCCCGACCAAGCCGGTGACTTCTCTGGCGCTAATGAGCGTGGGCATGGAGACTCCGTTTTCCAAATTGCCTGAGAGTTGGTAGGCCCCGAGGGAACCGTAGGCGGAGTAGCCAGTCGTGTATCCTAGCGCGGGGGCGGGGCCGGTTCCTGCACTGCGCACCCTCAACTTGTAAGTGCCGGGAGCGAGCGTTATGGCGAGGCTGGCTTCCAGCGCGGTGGAGGGGTTGGAGAGAGAGCGCACAGTGTAGGCGGCGTCAATCAATTCGAGTTGCAAGTCAGCGTTGGAGTACTTGGCGGTGATGGGCTTGACCGCTGCACTCAGCTCGCCGCCCTCGGTGTAGAATTCGTATTCATCAGGCTGCAATTCACGGCGAAGAACGCCATTAAGGTTAAAGGCGCTGCTGGCAACAGGCAGGAGGGCGGTGCCGGAGATCGCGTAGCCGTCGGTGGGCAGGGCGGCGCTGGCGTAGCCAAAGACATTCACGGCGCTGGAGATCATCGCGAGATCATCTTCGTCGTTGTTGGCACCAGCATACTCGCCCTGGCTCCACTGGGTGACGGAGCGATTATAAGAAGTGCCCATGATGGGGGCCCAGCTGGTGGGGTTATCAATCCCGCCCCCATGGCCGGTGTAGTATTCGCTTAATGTAATCCCCCTGCTATTCATGAAGCCATCATGACTGAGCCACAGGGTGTGGCCGACCTCATGCGAGACGATTTCTGCGACGGTTTTGGCTGGGCTGCTGACAAAAACCCAGGCCGGGATGGTTGAGGAACGGGTGCTGCTGCCTGCGTCACTCCAACTGCCAGTGAAGGAAACCCCGCCCACCCCGCGTAGCGCAGTGTCCGTGGGAGTGATGATGACCTTGATGCGCTGCCTCACCGCCGCCTTGTCGTAGTCTGCCCGAATGGTACTCACTGCGACGTCAAAGGGGGCGTAGTCTTCCGCGACTCGGGCAATGACTTCCAGAATGCCGTCCGCATTCAAAGGCGAGGGAGCTGCGATGATGGTATTTCCGTTGTTCCAACTCGTGTCGGTGACGGTTTCTCCCTCGAAATTCAGATAAATGAGGCCGCGCGCGCCTGGTTTGGTGTTGAGCTTGGGTACGGAGGAGGCCGCGCTACTGGAACTGCTTGGGTCGAAGGCCGCTGCATCTGCAGCCATGAGGGCGTCTGGGCGTGGGGACGGCGGCCAGCAAATCAGCCGACTGAGCGGGCGCTCCACAAGCAGGACGATTCCGGAGGGTTCAGTCACAAGGGTGAGCGCCAGAGAGCGGTTGGGAAGCAGGATACTCCCCCCGATGGCGTCGCCATTGATGTTGAGGGAAAACGAGCCCGCTCCGTCGCACAGCTCACCACCAAACCGGTGCCATCCGTTGTCCTCCGTATGCAGATGGATGATGCCCGTAAAACCCGGTTGGTCGAAAAACGGCAGTTCCACCGCATCGCCCTCCCGCAATGCGCGCCATTGCTTTGTCGCGGCGGGCTTCAACTGCACTACGCGGCCTTTGGCGTTTTGCGGGTTCAGCCCGGAAATTTTAGCGGGCAAGGGCAAGTCGTCGACTGCACCGCTTTTGGCGAACAAAACTGCGCCTTTGGCGGCAGGAGTTTTAGCCGGAAGAGCAGGTGCCGTGAGCGAGCTAAGCGGGTGAGACTCGGGGGGCGGCGACTCAGCGTTGGACGAAGGGGGCGGCTGGCTTTGTGGATTCAGCGCACTAAAAGGTGCGTCGTGCGTGTCCTGAAACCAAAGCAGGCCCGCCACCAACGCGCTCAGAGAGAGCATGCCGAGGGCGAGTCGTTTGGGGTTGGGTCGCAATTTCATAAAAACAAGGCATCACCGTGGGGGTAATGTTTGTCGTCTGGTGGGCTACTTCGGCGAGACTGCTACGGTAATCTCTGTGGAACTCACGGTCCCGAACAAGTTCATTGCGGATAGCTTGTACGTTCCGCCTGAACGGGCTCCTGCGGTCAATTCCAGGGTCGGGGTTGTAAACCAGCGTCCGTCAACGACAACTCCGTCTTTTTTCCACTGATAGTATAGGGGCGTCGCCCCAGAAACGCTTGCGGTGAGAACAAGCTTTCCTCCCACCTTCAGCCTTGACGGCGCTATCGGTTGTGTCGTGAAAACTGGCGGTGCGGGGACGACAACCTCTGCACGCTTGCTGTCTACCTGTGCGACCGCGTTGCTGGCCCGCAGCCAGTACAGGCCCGAGGCGCGACCTGTCACATTGGTTATGCGAAGACTGCCCGTATTCGAACCCGAAATGACGCTGGAGCTCGTCCCCGTGGACAAGGTGCCATCCAATAACTTGACCCCTTCTCTCCACATGCCGTTGCTGCTGATCTCCGCCTTCATCCAACATAAAGTGCCTGAAAGCAGGGGGTCTATTCCTGATGCTGCCGCTTCCAAAGCGAGGTCTACACCCGTAGCCAAACGCACGGAGCTGGGGTCTTTGGTGATCAGCGGTGGCTGACCAATTGCGGTGACATAGACCCAGACGCGGTCCTGGCCCGCCTTCAAGCTGGCGTCCTTCGTGTATACAAACTCAAAATTCCGCAAACCAGTGCCCGCAAACCGCACTTTATGGGCCGTCCAATTGGTTTCGCCGCTTACCACCAATTCTTTGCCCGTATCGGCATCCTTTGCGACGCTGCCGTCAATTTTACACTTGAGCAAATCGTGGCCGGCTTCGGTGGAGGTTTTCCAATAAAAGGTTAACTGATTCCATGGAGCCAGCTCACCTGCGCCCGCATTTGGGCGACACTGGTAGGTGAATTTTGCTGAACTTGTCCCGTTATTGAGAATTGCGCCCGATATTGCGGCCACTCCCATACTACCGTCAGCTAGGCTTTTGCTCACGCCGGACCAAGGGGCGGTCCAAGACGTGGAGAAGTTTCCAATGCGTCCGGCCATGGTGGGAGAAACACTGCTGCGTAGGCTAGGATCAAACGGGGGGCCAAAGCTCGAATCCAAAACTCGCACAATGTAGCTGACATCCGTGGTGCCAAGAGAGTTGGTTCCACGGAGTCGGAGCAAACCAGGCCCTCCGGTTGCTCCTGGAGCGAGAGGTCCATGGGAGTCCGAATCCGAGGTGGGTAGGGAGGTGGTGCCGCTTAATATTCCAGTTGCGGGGTTAAAATAAAGCCCGGTGGGTAAAACATTTTCTAGTACGGTGAGACTCATTATTCCGAGGAGGGGGACAAGTTTCACGCTCATGGGGGAGCCTTGCAGCGCATAAATGTCGGTTGGTGTGCTGAAAACGGGCTTTAAAACGGCGCCCTCTATGGAGCCCGTCAGGGTATATTTTCCAACAGAGCCGTAGGCGGAATAGCCGGTGGTGTAGCCTGTGGCGGGTTTATCCCCAGTTCCAGTTGGGGTCACTTTTAGTCTGTATGTTCCTAAAGCGCAGTTTTTTATGCTTATGGAGCTAACTAAGGAATTAATGTCATTGGCCGTCTGCACGATCGCTCCACTGGTGGTATCCACAAGATCTAGGCGAACATCCACATTGGAATAGGTCGTGTTCGTCACCGCTGGACGCACGGTGGCGGTGATCTGTCCTCCCGTGGTAGAGAACTCGTAGAGGTTTGTGCTCTCGGCCTTGGGCAGCAGACCTGTGACAGAAAACGTCCCGCCAGAGATCGGGAGGATATTAACCGCCCCGTTCGTGGGAGTGGCTCCCCTGTAGCCGAAATTGTTGGCGGCGATGATGGCGAGGTCGTCCTCTGTGTTGTTTGCAAGGGAATACTCGCCCTTGCTGAACTGAGTGAGGTTCACATAATAACCGCCCCCCATGATAGGGCACCAACTCGTTGGCGTACTCAAATCGCCTGAGCCGAGGTAGTACTCGCCATCTGAATTACGGTTCGGTCCTGGCAACTGGCCGTCATGGGAGAGTCCCACGGTATGTCCAAGTTCATGGGAGAGAGTCTCCCCCGCGCCTTTACCGCCTTGATTAAACACCCAGCACTTGCGAATAGAGGACGTTGAATTGGCCCAAGATCCAAGCATCGCAACGCCCCCATACTCTGGAGTAGCAGCCGTTTTAGTAGGAGTGAACAGCACCATCATACGACTTGTTGCGCTTGTTGAAGCGTAGAGCGCCTGGTTTGTGGTAAATGTCAGGTTAAAAGGAGCATAGTCTTCAGCTGCCATGGCCAGCACTTGGGTGATTTCTGAAGCGCTGAGCGCTGAGGGCAGGACAGTAAAGGCAACCCCGCTGTTCCAATCCGGGTCAGTTATCGTTTCTCCAAGCGAAAAGCGGCAATAAACAACGCCTTTAGCGCCAGGGTTTGTGTTGATATCTGGGATGGTTCCCGTCGCGGCGGCGGAGCGCTGCGGGGTTGCACTGGGGGGATTTGAGCTGGGCCTGGCGGCTGCCGCATTCCCCTGGTTTTGGGAGGGTTTGATCCCCGGCCAGCAGATGAGGCTGCTCAGTCGCCGCTCGATCAGCAGCACCTCGGTGCCGTCCATCCCTATCTCGTAACCGATCCCCTCGCTTGGGAGTAAAATTCGTCCATTCACCTGATCCCCACTCGTGTTGAGCGTAAAACTGCCCTTCTCATTGGAAAGCGCGCCACCCATGCGCACCCAACCGTTATCCTCCATGACGAGGTT
>CALQFT020000213.1 GCA_943329925.2 Opitutus sp. GAS368 | reverse complement strand
TTTCGGTTTTGTGGCGGCGGGAGAGGTGGTGTCACGCATAGCGGCGGGGTAGGTCTGGGGAGTGTTTCGAATGGGTTTTGCAAGCAGCCGGCTGTTCGTTGTGCTAGTCTCATCCACCCCATGCGGCGCCTTTTATTTTCTCTGAGCTTGGTTTGCGCGAGTCTGTGCTCGTGCTCCAAGCCGCTCTCTCCCGAATCCTGGCAGAGCTCGGCGCCCGCGTTCGCTCATCTGGAGGGCTTGGGCGTAAAGACGGTTTACTTCAATGGCGCGGCGCTGCCGGTGGTCTTAAAGCGGAATCCCGCGTGGTTGCAGCCTGGGGACCGGGTGGCCGGTTCGGAGCATATGCGGTCTTTGGCGCAATCTGGTTTGAGCCCGAAATTGTTCCGGCAGCTGGATCGTCAGGAGCATTTCGACGCGCTTCTTCTGGCCGGCGACCCTGTTCAATTCAGGCCGCTTACCGAACATTTGCTAAAGACCCAGGATTGGGCTTTGGATTGGGTGGATTCTTGGTGCTCGGTGTACCGGCGTCAAACGGGCGGCGGATTGACGCGGGAGGCGATTTTGGCGATTGCAACGCAGTGGGATGGGGCGGGGCCGCGGGTGAAAGGGGCGGCTCTTTCGGCGATGTCGGAGAGGTTGGTGGCGGCGTCACGGCTGGATATGGCGGGGGAGTTGCTTCAATTGGCAAAGGCCGTGGACGGTAAAAGTGCGGCGGTGTGGACGGCGGAGGGTTGGTACCGGCTGGCGCGAGGCGAGTGGATACAGGCGGTGGCGGCTGCCGATAAGGCGTTGCAGGGTGGCGGAGGGCGGGAGCGTCCGGCACGCTCGGTGAAGGCGCAGGGGCTTTATTTTTCAAAACAATTCGAGGAGGCGTACCTGCTCTCTGGCGAATTACTTGCGGAGGCTCCGGAGGATCCCGTGATGCTCTTTACTCATGCCAAAATTGCCCATGAGGTCCGTGCCATTCAGGAGGAAGTCGGGGTGTTGCGAAAGTTGATTGGAATCGCGGGGCGGGAGAGGCGCCCGACGTCGTGGTATCGGGTGTATTTGGGGCAGGCGCTGGCGATGACGGGGGAGGGCGAGGCTGCGCTTAAGGAGTTCGATATTGCTTTGGGAGATCCGGATTTGCCTGAGGATCAACGTGATTTTGCCAAAAGTACCAGGGCGAGGGTGGCGCTTCGTGTGAAGCCAGAGACCGGAGGACGCGCTAAAATCCAGTAATAACCGGGATGAATCCTCTTGGAATACAAATTGTTCGGACTATTTTTGCCCTCTGCCCAAGGAGACGCATTTCATTGCCGTTTTTTTGGAAAAAGTTTCTAACACTTGAAAAGAAGGTTGCCCCAGTGCAACGCTTCTTCCGGTTACAACCCATATGGACAATCTGCCCCTAATCGTCGGCGGAGTCACCCTGACTGCTCTGAGCGGCGTGGTGGCTTGGCAACAGGGGCGGATTCGTGCCTTGAAAAAGGCGCAGGAGAAGGTTGTGACAGAAGAAGCGCGGGTGTTTGACTTTCTCCATGGCTTGGGCGAGGCGCTCTCTGGGACAGCGAAAGCGCTTGATTTGCACACGCTTATCGTAAAAGGAATGCTCCGCATCCTGCGCGGCCAAGCTGGTGCGGTTTATCTCGCCGACGAATCCAATACCGTGCTTCAGCCAGCCTTTGTTGCAAGGGGCTGTCCCGCGCTGATGGATTTGGCTCTCGCCACGGATCCCGATGGAGTCGGCGTTTTGGAGGCTCTCCACAGGCAATTACGCATCCGGCACGTGAGAAAAGGGGAGGGGATTCTCGCGGAAGTGTGGGAAAGCGAACAAGCCCAAGTGCTTGGTCATACGGATTCCCGGCTGGAATCCGGCCGTCGCCTTGGTTCTGTTGCCGGCAATGTGGCCGTGGTGCCGCTCCTGTATTCTGGCCGCAGCTTTGGCGTGCTGGTTTTGGCCCGGGCCCCGATTGCGGAGCCATTCACCGCTTCGGATATGCAAGTTTTCCAGACACTTGCAGAGCAATCCGCCTTTACCCTCCGCACAGCTGAAGTGTTTTCTGACGCGGCGGAGAAGCGGCGATTGGACAGCGATTTGCAGGTGGCACAGGAGATTCAGCGCATTCTGCTTCCTTCGAAATCTCCTGAGGTGGAAGGCTTTGAGATTACCGGACTAAATGTTCCTGCGCGGCATGTCAGCGGGGATTACTACGATTTTCTTGCCGTGGACAAAGAGCACTGCGGGGTAGTGATCGCCGATGTGTCGGGTAAGGGGGTTCCCGCCTCCTTGATCATGGCCACTTGCCGCAGCGTTTTGCGCAGTCAGGCGTCTGGGGAACTTTCTGCAGCGCAGGTGCTTAAGAATGTAAATGAGCGCATGTTTCCGGACATTAAAGAGGACATGTTTATTTCCATGGCCTATGCGATTTTAGAGGCCAATTCCTCGGAGGTGACCCTCTGCCGGGCCGGACATGACGCGCCACTGCTTTACCGGGCGTCGGACCACTCCATTAGCAAGGTCAACCCGCCGGGAATGGCCGTAGGAATCGATAGCGGGGATGTTTTCAACCGGGTCACGAAAGACTTTGGTATTCAATTACATCGCAATGATTGCCTGATTCTGTACACCGACGGCGTCACCGAAGCTCTCGATGTCGATGGAGAAGAGTTTGGCATGGATCGCACCAATCACGCTATATTAGAGAGTGCACCCGATGGCGCTGTTGCGATTTTACAGCGGCTCACCGAAGACTTGAAAAAGTTTGTCGGGGCCGCACCGCAACATGATGACATCACCTTGATAGTGATTCGAAAAAAATGAGCACACAGCATTCCTTCTTTGATAATCTAGAAAACCCAGTGGATACCAATCTTCAAGACAATCGCGCTGAGGCGCATCCAAACCCAGTGGACGCCAGCTTTGGAGCGTCGGATACTGGGATTGAGCAGATCCAGGCGGACTTGGAACGTTTTCGCGATCTCGCGCTGCGTTCCCAAGCCGACTTTGAAAATTACCGCAAACGCTCCATTCGTGAGCGCGAGGAGGCGGTGCGCTTCGCGAATTTTTCCTTTGTGGAAAAGCTCGTCCCGATTTTGGACAGCTTCGAGCTGGGGCTTGTGGCCGCACGCGGCAACGAGGCGGCGGCTCCCATTGTGTCGGGGATGGAAATGGTGGGGCGGCAACTGGAGGAGGTTTTGCATCAGTTTGGGGTGGAAGGGGTGGAGGCCACGGGGCGTCCATTCGACCCCCATGTGCATGAGGCGGTGGCGCAGGAACCCAGCAACGAGGTGCCGGAGGGCTCGGTGGTGCGTCAGTTGCGCAAGGGCTACAAGCTCAAGGACCGTTTGGTGCGGGCCGCGTTGGTCGTGGTCTCCGGCGGGCCTGCGTAAGTTGTTCAGCTTGCGCGCGGGGAGGAGGATCGTCTCAAATGGAACTCCTGCCGTCTTCTTTGCGAAGACCGCGGCACCGGAATGTTTTTCCCTTATTTTAAACTTTAAGGTTTATTCTTTAAACCACCCTTTTCATGGCTTCAAAACGCGACTATTACGAAATTCTTGAGATTGATAAAAGTTCTTCGGCAGAGGAAATTAAACGATCGTATCGAAAACTGGCGGTAAAGTATCATCCAGACAAAAATCCGGGTGACTCGTCTGCGGAAGAAAAATTCAAGGAGTTGGGCGAAGCTTACGACGTTCTTTCCGAGCCGGAAAAAAAGGCAGCTTATGACCGCTTCGGACACGCGGCCTTCGCTCAAGGCGGCGGCGGCGGGCGCGGTGCCACCCATGATCCGTTTGACATCTTTAAGGACGTCTTCGGCGGAGGGGGAGGTGGTGGAGAGAATATTTTCGAGCAGTTCTTTGGCGGCGGCGGTGGAGCCAGGAAAGAAGAACGCAACCGAGGCGAGGACCGGCGTTACGACCTGACTATATCCTTGGAGGAGGCGGCGCATGGCTGCGAAAAGGAGATTGAGGTCAGCAAGACGGAGCGCTGCGGTGCTTGCGACGGCGTAGGCGGTGAGCCCGGGTCCAAGGTGGTGGTGTGTCGGGATTGCGGGGGTCGGGGGCAGGTGCTGCGGGCACGTGGTTTTTTCCAAGTGGCTCAAAACTGTGCACGTTGCCGGGGTTCGGGACAGATTACCGACAAGCCGTGTAAGCGGTGTAGCGGCGAAGGGCGGGCCATTGCTCCCTCGCGGATCAAGCTGCGGATTCCAGCTGGGATCGAGGATGGATCGCGTTTGCGTTCCTCGGGGCAGGGAGAGGCGGGGGTCAGGGGAGGGCCGCCGGGGGATTTGTACGTGGTCATCCAGGTTAAGGAGCACGCTGTTTTCGAGCGAGACGGCAGTAATTTGTTCTGCGAACTGCCCATTCCGTTCACCACCGCGGCGCTTGGAGGGGAAGTCATGGTGCCCACTTTGGAAGGCAAGGCGCAGATTAAGGTGGCGGCCGGCACGCAAAGTGGAACGGTGTTTAAGCTGCGGGGCAAGGGGATGCCGGAGTTCAATACTTCTGTTTTCGGAGATTTATTGGTTCGGGTAATCGTCGAAGTTCCAATGCGCTTGGATGCGGAGCAGAAAAATAAGTTGATCGAATTTGCCGCTTCAATGGGGGAGGACAATTCGCCGATGCATAAAAGTTTTCTGGAAAAAGCGCGTGATTTCTTTAGTTAAACCGAGCTTTGGGACTTTCGGTAAACTGAGGAATTAGCGCTGGATTTTATGTCCCGTTTTTATGCGCCCAAAACGCAGTGGTCCGGCGCTCGCATCGTATTAGACGAGGCGGAGGGACGTCATGCGGTGGAAGTTCTGCGCCTGCGTGTCGGGGATGCACTCAACATTTTTGACGGGGCCGGGTGCCTCGCCTCGGCTCGTTTGGCTGTGGCAGGGAAGCGGCAGGTGGAGGCGGAGATCCTTGAACTGCATTGGACCTCCCAACCCGCTGCGCGGACTTCGCTGATTCAAGCCGTTCCCAAGGGGAAGCTTTTCGAGTGGATTCTCGAGAAGGCGACAGAGCTTTCTGCAACCGAAATCCAGCCTCTGCTGAGCGAGCGCACCGTTGTCCATCTTGAGGGCGAGGAACGTGTCCGCAAACAGGAGAAATGGCAGCGGGCTGTTATCGAGGCATGCAAGCAGTGTGGACAGAATTGGTTGCCGACGGTGCGTGCGCCTCTTTCGCTGAGTGAGGTGTTGCAGGCGCCCCTCACGGGGGATTCCTTGGTCGCGTCCCTCCATGCGGGGGCGGTGCCGTTGCGCGAGGCGTTGAGCCTGCCTCTGAGCGGCGATGTGAGCGTTTTTGTGGGGCCGGAGGGGGATTTCACGCCGGCAGAAATGGCGAAAATCGTGGCTTGGGGCGCTCGCCCGGTGACTTTAGGGGCGATAGTTTTACGAGTCGAAACGGCTGCCCTGTATTGCTTAAGCGTACTGGCGCATAGCCGCTGAGTGTGGCGGCTATTAGGCAGTGAGGTCTAAAGATCGGATGCCTTACCCGTTGAATCCGGGACTCGGATGCGCCGAGTCACTCTCAAACATGCCGCCTCCATGAAATCCCGCATCACCAACCTCTTCTCGTGAGCGAGTTCACGGGCCCGTAGCCTCCAGTCATGCCGGAGGCATGCCCGCCCGCAATCTATTAATAACCTCGGGACACCTATACGGCGGTTGAGCGCAGCGACACCGCCGGAAGCCAGTAGAAAACACAAGGCATCCCTTCAGGAGGCGGTTCGTTCTGGACATATTCCGGTGGTGTCGCTGCGCTCAACCACCGGCTAACAGCCGCGATGCCTCCAGCATCGGAACCGGCAACTGCGTAAAAGGGAGAAATCCACCGGCAAATTAGACCTCACT
>CALQFT020000212.1 GCA_943329925.2 Opitutus sp. GAS368 | reverse complement strand
ACTCGCAAGGGAGCCTCAAGCAAGTCACGGAGCGGGCGTTGGCGCAAAACTCAGGCGATTTACAGAGAGCGCCACACACACCCCTCCCCAGCCCTCAGGGGGTTGGACTACCTACACAACCCGGGAAGTAGCTTAGTGGATTGCAGGGGGCGCTGCCCATCGAGGGATCCGCCCCTACTGCCAATACAGGCAGCAAAAACCCGCCGCCCCTTTCGAGACGGCGGGCATTGAGTGTGTCGCTTGTGCCCCTGCACTTAGGCTAAGCCTTCAAGCTCACTCATTTTTACTTACGCCTCAATCTTGGCCCCAGTCCGCTTGCGCAGACCAGCGTCGAGGATCTTTTTACGCAAGCGAAGGCTCTTGGGCGTGGCTTCGACATACTCGTCAGAGCCGATATACTCGATGCAGCGCTCCAAAGTCATAACCAAAGGAGGGGCGAGGGAGATGCCCTTGCCGTCACCTTGGGAACGCATGTTGGTGAGCTTCTTGGCTTTGCAAGGATTCACAGGCATGTCATCGGCACGGGCATTTTCGCCAATGATCATGCCCTCATAGATTTCCTCCTGTGGCCCGATGAAGAGGCGGCCGCGTTCCTGGATAGTTTCAAGCGAATAAGCGGTGCTTACTCCGCCTTCCATCGCCACGAGCACGCCATTGCTGCGCGAAGGAATGTCGCCTTTGTGCGGTGCGTATTCCTTAAAAATATGCGACATGATACCGTGACCCTTGGTGCAGTTGACCAAGTCGGTTTCAAATCCGATGAGGCCTCGGGTGGGGCCTACAGCCTCGACCGTAACTGTCACAGGAAGATGCTCCATGGAGACGATTTCCGCCTTACGACCAGCAAGGGATTGGAGAATGTCTCCGAGGTTTTCCGTGGGAACTTCCACATAGATAGACTCCAAGGGCTCCAAAATTGAACCGTCCGCAGCACGCTTAAAGATGACTTCAGGGCGGGAGACGAGGATTTCAAAGCCTTCGCGGCGCATTTGCTCCACCAGAATGGCGATTTGCATTTCGCCACGGGCCTTCACATCAAAGTGACCGGCGCGATCGGTTTCGGAGACCTGAATGGATACGTTGGTACGGGACTCTTTGACGAGCCGCTCCCCGACCTGGCGGGCGGTAAGCTGAGTGCCCTCACGTCCGGCCAGCGGGCCGTCGTTAATGCAGATTCCCATGGCGATGGTGGGCGGATCGATGTCCACGAAAGGAAGCGGATCGCGCGTCTCGGCATCGGTGATGGTTTCACCGATGAAGACGTCCTCAAAGCCGCAGACCCCGATAATGTCGCCAGCGCTAGCCTCGGGAATGTCGATTTTCGCCAAACCCTGATGCCCGAAGATTGCGGTGACCTTGCTCTTCTCCCTGCGGCCGTCGACATGGATGCACCAGACGACATCGCCCTGCTTGATTTTTCCAGACACCATGCGACCGTAAGCGATACGACCCAAGTGATTGGAGTAGTCCAAGTTGGAGACGAGGAACTGCAGATAATCCACTCCCGAGGGTTGAGGAGCGGGGATGTGCTTAATGATGGCGTCGAAGAGGGGGTCCATGTTGGAACTCTCCTGATCGATTTCAAGCTTGGCAAAACCGTCACGGGCGGAGGCGTAAACGACAGGAAAGTCGAGCTGCTCGTCTGTGGCGTTGAGCTCCAAAAAGAGCTGGAAGACCATATCCAACACCTTGTGTGGACGGGCGTTTTCGCGGTCAATTTTGTTAATAACAACGATGGGCTTGGCTCCGGCTGCGAAGGCCTTTTTGAGCACAAACTTAGTCTGCGCCTGAGGGCCGTCGTGGGCGTCCACCACTAGCAACACCCCGTCGATCATCTTCATGATGCGCTCTACTTCACCGCCGAAATCAGCGTGACCGGGAGTGTCCACGATGTTGATATGGTGATCTTTGTAGCGGAAAGCGGCGTTTTTGGCGCGGATTGTAATCCCCTTCTCTCGTTCGAGATCCATCGAATCCATGATGCGGATCTCGGAGGAGATGGCTTGGTTGGCCCGGAAGGTCCCAGATTGTTTGAGGAGCTGATCCACGAGCGTAGTTTTGCCGTGGTCAACGTGAGCGATGATAGCGATATTGCGGATGTGGTCCATGATGCAGCGATTGAGCGGCGAAGCTGGGGGTCAACGCCTCCCTTGCGAGGGAACTAGGACGGTTTTTCGTCCACGCTCCCGCGAAACGGGCCGCGTAACATGCCACTCTCTTCGGGCGGACGCAAGGAGGGAGGTGTTTTTAGCGAACTTGTTACGTTCGGCGTCTTTGCTGCCGCGGCAGAGATTGGCGCCAATCGATCCAAAATCGACTAAGCGCCACCCAGCACGCACGCCAGCTAAGTCGCATATTACGAAATGCTTACAACTATTACAGGACACTCGCATCCAACCCTCCCCCCAGATCGTGCGCCACCTCCAAAAGGCGGTGCCTTCGTAGAGGGGAAATTCTATTTCGCCGTCCGCGCGGCTCGCTCGTTGGCGAATCCACCTGTTTTTTCCAGGAAATAGTCGTAGCCGCCGGGGTACGGAGTCACCATGCCATCGTTGACGTGGAGCACTTTGGTGGCAAGTTTGCGAATGAAGTGCACATCGTGGGAGATGAACACCAATGTTCCTTCGTAGTGCTGTAACGCCAGAATGAGGGATTCCACTGTGTGAATGTCCAAATGCGTGGTGGGCTCATCCATCAGCAACAAATTAGGCGGATCGACCAAAAACTTGATGAGGTTGAGCCTCGTTTTTTCGCCACCGCTGAGCACTCCGGTCTTCTTAAAAATGTCGTCCTTACGAAAAAGGAAGCTGCCCAGAATGCCGCGCGCCTCGTTCTCGGCGAGCGTGGGTGCGGCGTCCATGACTTCTTGGAGGACGTTTTTGTTGGCGTCCAAAGTGGCGGCACGATGCTGGCTGAAGTAGCCGATTTTGACGTTCAAACCGAATTTGCGCTCGCCCTTCTGGAAGTCCAAAACGTTTGCGAGAATCTTAAGCAACGTACTTTTACCCGACCCGTTGGGCCCTACCAACACGGTGCGTTCGTCGCGCTCCACATCCAAACTCATTCCCTCGTACACGGGACGATCTCCATACGCCATATGAATGTCGTTAAGCGCCACCACCTTGGATCCGCTGCGCAGCGGTTGCGGGATAATAAAACGAAAGGGCTTTTTGGGCGCGGTGGGCTTTTCCACCAACTCCATGCGCTCGATCTGCTTGAGCTTACTCATGGCTTGGGAAGCCTTGGAAGCGACCTGCCGGAACCGGTCGTAAAACTCCCGCAGCGCGCTGATTTCCTTCTGCTGATTTTTGTAAGCCGTGTTCTGGCGCTCGTAAGCCTCTTCGCGCTGTTCGAGGAAGGCGGCGTAGTTCCCCTTCCATTCAAGTAATTTGCGCTCTGAAATTTCAAATACGTTTTCGACCACCTCATCCATGAACTGCCGATCATGTGAGATCAAAAGCACTGCGCCGGAGTAAGATTTGAGATACGTCTGCAACCAAATCAACGAAACTAGATCGAGATGGTTGGTGGGCTCATCGAGCATCAGCAGGTCGGGTTCCATCACCAAAAGCCGAGCAAGATGGGCACGCATGACCCAACCACCGCTCATGGTGCGGGCAGGACGTTCATAATCGGCGTCGCGATAGCCTAGGCCCGCGAGCATCTTTTTCGCCTTGGCGTCCACCTTGGGATTGGTGAGCGCCTCGTATTTGGCGTGCGCCTCCATATAGGCTGGACCGTCGACATCCCCAGCCGCCTCCAGCTCGCGCAGCTGCTTTTCCAGCACGGGAACTTCCGTGGCGCGGCCGGTGGCAATATCTAAAACCGTCTCATCACCAACGGCCTCCGCCTCCTGAGGCAAGAAACCTACCATTGTCCAGGGATCCCGCTCAACGGTGCCCGCATCGGCGTCGTCCTTGCCGAGAATAATGGAAAAGAGGGTGGTTTTACCGGCGCCATTAGGGCCAACCAAGGCGACTCGTTCGCCGTAGTTTACTTGCATTGAGGCGTTTTCAAACAGCGTGTTGCCCCCGTGGGACTTCTTCAGATTGCGGATGGTTAGCATGGAGCGAGGCGGGAATATCGGTGGAACCCGCCGGAGTTTCAACCGCAACCGCTCGCGCAGCCAAATTGAGTGGGCTTAATTTCAAACAGCAAACCGAAAGCTAAAGACGTTTTGCGCTTTCGAGCGCGGCGTAAAACCAATCAGACTCACGGCCCATGAGCGCTCCTGTTATCATTGTGGGCGCTGGAATGGCCGGTCTCGCTTGCGCCCGCTCACTGCACCGCGCGGGGCGGTCTTTCCAGCTCTTCGAAGCCGCCTCCGCCCTCGGCGGACGGGTGCGTACCGACATTACCGAAGAAGGATTCCGCCTGGATCGCGGCTTCCAGGTTTTGCTAACGGCTTATCCCGAGGTGCATCGTCAAATTAATAGAGGCCGCCTTCAACCACGTGCGTTTCGCTCCGGAGCAATAATCCGGCTGCCCGACGGCCAAGAGACAATATTACGCGATCCATTGCGGGATCCGCGGGCGGCAGTCGCGGCGTTGAGGGCACCGATAGGGTCGTTAACGGATAAAATGCGATTGGGCGTTTTTGTCGCCGGGCTGCTAGGTCGCGATGCGAACGCGCTTTTGAGCGAAAGCTCCATAAGCACGCTGGATTTTCTGAGGCGCCAGGGTTGGAGCGAGGAGATCATCGCGCGTTTTTTTGTGCCGTTTTTTGGAGGTGTTTTTTTGGACCGGTCCCTCAGTGGGCCTGCGGGCTTTTTCAAGTTTGTGTTTCAGCAATTTGTGCTGGGGCGTGCCGTTTTGCCGGCGCTCGGGATGCAGCGCTTACCCGAGCAATTGGCAGAGGCGTTACCCAAGCAAAGCGTGCATCTTGGCGCGAGGGTCGAGACGGTGAGCTCTGGCGGCGTTCGCCTTAGCAACGGGCAGTTCAGGGAAGGCTCCCATGTCGTACTGGCTGTCGAAGGGAGCAGCGCGCATCGGCTCCTGCCGGCGATCCCCGCCCCGGAAGGATGGCGCAAAACAACCTGCCTCTATTTCGCCGCCGCCCACTCCCCAGGAAAGGGCGACGGCTATTTGCGCCTCAACGCCACCACGGACCCGGTGGTCCACAACGTGTGCTTTCCCTCCGACATCGCTCCGGAGTACGCACCGAGAGGGAGCACACTGGTCTCCGCAAGCGTCCATGGCGGGCACGCGCTGGATGAGGCGACCCTCCTAGCAAAAGTACGCCTCGATTTGGCCGCGTGGTTTGGAGAAGCGGCGATGAAATGGAGGCATTTGCGCAGTTACGAGCTTCCCTTTGCACTACCCACAGGACCGCAGGCATTACCCGCTGCGCGACTTACCGAGGGCGTCTATGTGTGCGGCGACCACACCGCCTATCCCTCACTTAACGCAGCACTCGCCACAGGGAGACTCACCGCCGAAGCCATTTTGCTCCAAAATTAAACACAAACTCCGATCCCCCGCCTCGCTTGCGTCTGGACACGCGTCTTTTTGTACAGAACCCTTTCCCCATGAAGCTCCCCCTCTTTCTTCCCAGCCCGCTTCGCCACTTGTGCGCAGTGTCCCTCTCCCTTTCTTGCGTCTTTTCTGCCGAGGCTGCTCCATCGGGCGGTCCTGATTGGACACAGTTTCGAGGCCCGCAATGCAACGGCATTTCCAACGCGAAAAATGTGCCTCTGACTTGGAGCCTCGAAAAAGGTGTGGCATGGAACGTGGAAATTCCAGGTAAGGGCTGGTCTTCGCCCGTATTGAGCGAGGGGCGAATTTATCTCACCAGCGCCGTACCAGACGCTTCGGGTGAGGTCACCTTGAACGCGTTGT
>CALQFT020000211.1 GCA_943329925.2 Opitutus sp. GAS368 | reverse complement strand
CCGAGCGGATTCGCGCTGCTGCCGCTGCGATCCAACTGCGACTGGAGCGGGAGGATTGGTACGCGCTGTGGACTGCGGCGAAGGGTCACTCCATTCCATAAATTTGAATCCAGTTGCGCGTTCATTCCAAACGGACTGCATCTTGCGGCGGCCAACATGATGGGCGGGGTTCGTGTTTGGAATTTGAATGATGCAGCTTTCGGGCAACCTGTGGCGCAATGGACCACGCCCGAGTTTACCTCCTGAGGGACAAACAAGACCACCATCACTGTGGGGGCAACTCTATTACAGAGCACTAGACATTTCACGCTCCTTCCCTCAAAGCTTCCTTGTGCAATTGCCCTTCAGTCTTTTTTTAGCGCTGCGTTTTCTTAAACCCAAGCGCACCTTTGTTTCGGTGATCACAGTGGTGTCGGTGCTCGGAGTGACGTTGGGCATTGCCGTCATGATTTTGGTGATTTCGGTTATGACCGGATTCGACCAGGAATTGCGCAACAAAGTGATCGGATTTGATCCGCACATTGTCATTAACGGACCATTGCCGGAATGGCGCGCTTTGCCCGCCAAGCTCACAGGGTTCAAAGAGGTCGCCAACACGGCTCCTTTTGTGGAGGGGCCGGTTTTGCTTTCTACAGCATTGGGGTCGGTGCGTTCGGCGCAGATTCGCGGGGTGGATCCCGAGGCGGAGGGAGCGCGTGAAGGAGTGGTGGGTTCAGTGGTGGCCGGAACGGCGACATTGACGGGCGACTCGGCTCTCTTGGGCGGGGATTTGGCCAAGGAGCTCGGGTTGATGGTTGGGGATAAAATCACTGTCTATCCGGCCAAAGACTTTGGGCCTGTGTTGGAGGCGTTGACCGAAGCGGAGTCGGCGAAGAATCCCAAGGAGGCCATACAAAAGTTGCGCTCACTAATTCTGCCAGCGGAGCTCACTGTAACCGGGCTGTTCTCCTCGGGACGGTACGGGTACGATTCGCAGACTTTGTTGGTGCCGTTGCATATAGGTCAGGAGTTGTACGGGATAGGGGATATGGTGCACGGGGTGAGCGTGTGGCTGAAGGACGCGAATGTGGCGCAAGAAGTGGCGGTGAAAATCCGCAGGAAAGCTCCCGATCTGTTCGTGCTGACCTGGATGGATCTCAATCGCGAGATGTTCGATGCGATTCGTTTGGAGCGGAACACGATGTTTTTCTTGCTCCTGTTTATCGTGATCGTGGCGGCGTTTAGCATCATGAATACGCTCATTACCGTGACGGTGATGAAGACGCGGGAGATTGGTGTGATGAAGGCCCTAGGTGCGACTCGCTCGCAGATAGTGTGGGTTTTTCTGACACAGGGGATGGTCGTCGGCGCGTTTGGTAACATCACTGGCGTTGGATTGGGACTGGCCGTGTTGCGGTGGCGCAACGAGTTTAAAGACTGGCTTTCGGACCAAATGGGCATCCAGATTTTTCCGCCTGGAGTGTATCAGTTTCACGAAATCCCCGCGAAGTTGGTCCCGCAGGATTTGGCGATTATTTGCATCAGCGCGTTTGTGATTTGTGCGTTGGCGGCGCTGGTGCCTGCGTTGGTGGCAGCGCGTTTGGAGCCGGTGAAGGCGCTGCGTCACGACTAGCGGTCTCCCACGGGGAAGTTTAATCCCGATGGTACGGAGTTCCTGCTTTGATGGTGTAGGCGCGGTACAGTTGTTCTAGCACAAGAACGAGCGCCATTTCGTGTTGCAAGGTCAGTTTGCTGAGCGACCAAGTCCAATGTGAGGCCGCGCGCAACTCGCTTGTGTGCCCGTCCGCGCCTCCGATTAAAACGGAGACGGCTTTCACTGAGCCGTCTTGCTCCCATTGGGTGATTCGTCCCGCCAGAACCCGGCTGCTAACCTCTTCTCCCCGCTCGTCCAAGACAATGCGTACGCTCCCTGCGCTGCGCTCCAAAAGCATTGCGCTTTCCGCTTCCTTCGACCCCGCTTTTATAAATTCCAAAGTGCTTCCCACCCACGGACGCAATCGACCCGCGTATTCCTCTACACCGGCTTTAGCGAAGGGCAGCTTCGGCTTTCCAACTGCAAAGATTTTTAGGTGCATCTATCTTCTGCGTCGCTTTGGCGCTCTGGTGCCCTCGTCTTTTTTCGGCGGCGCGGTCTTTTTTCCAGACTTTGCGCCGGAGGGTTTCCCTTTGTGGTGGGACTTATTGCGCTCGTTTCGTCGCCCGTTCTCCCTCTCCTTTGCCGCAGGCTCCGATTTGCGCTCAGAAGTCGATGCTGTTTGGGCGAGTTCGAAATCGACCTGTTTTTTAAATGCGTCTACTCGGCACACTTTCACCTCCAGACGCTCTCCCAATTCAAATACGTTGCGGTTGCGTTTGCCTCGAAATTGTAGGCGCACTGGATCGAAGGTGTAAAAGTCATCCGGCAAACGGCTCACGTGAATCATTCCGGTGAAGAGCACATCGGGCAGTTCTAGAACCAGTCCGTGACTGCGCACGTCGATTATCACCGCGGTGAAAACCGCCGGGTGGCGTGAACGCAACTGGCGTTCGAAGAACTCCAATTTTTTGCGCTGCACGGAATCCTTTTCCGCTTCGGCCGACTGGCGTTCCGTCGTCGAAATGTGGGTTGCTGTGGCCGCGAGTTCGCCGGCTCTTCCGTCGGGTTCCCCTGCCAGAGCTCGGTGCACTAGCAAATCCGCGTATCGCCGGATGGGACTGGTGAAGTGCGTATAGTTGGCCTTGGCCAGCCCGTAATGCCCCAAGGGAAGTACCCCGTAGGCGGCGCGCTTGAGACTTTTTAAAAACTCCAGTTTCAGCAGATATTCCTCCGGTTTCCCCCGGATAACCTTCAATAATTTTTGGACCTCTCGCCTCTGTGTGAGGTCGCCAATTTTGCAGCCATAGCGCAGAGCTTTTTCTCTAAATTCTTGGAGTTTATCCGGTTCAGGCATCTCGTGGACGCGGTAAACGGTGGGAACCTTAGATTTTTTTAAAGATGCTGCGACGGCTTCGTTCGCCGCAAGCATGCACTCCTCTACGAGCTGATGGGAGGGGTCGTTCTCTATTTTTTCCAAGCGTTCTGGCCGGCCTTCGGCATCCAGCCAGACTTTCACTTCTGGAAAATCGAGCTCCAAGGAGCCCGCTTCAAATCGTTTTTTGCGGAGTAATTGGGCAAATTCCCATGCTGTATGAACCCGCTCTTGAACCGCGGAGTTGGTGTAACAAAGTGAGCCCTCCGGTACCGTGGGCAGATCGGTCCGGTGCTCGGTGTTGTTGTTCAAAATGGCGAACGCCTGGCGGTAAGTCAGCCGCGCCATGCTGCGTATAACTGTGCGTGCAAACCGGGCGGAGCGGAACTGCCCTTCGGTGTTGAAATCCAGGATTGCGGAATAAGCCAGCCGATCCACGCCTGGTTTGAGTGAGCAAACTCCGTTTGATAAACGCTCGGGCAGCATCGGAATGACGCGTCCTGCCAGATAAGTCGAATTCCCGCGCTGACGTGCCTCCTTGTCCAGCGCAGTGCCGCGGCGCACGTAGTGGGCGACGTCCGCAATGTGGACGCTCAAGCGCCATCCGCTGGAGCGGCGTTCGACGTGGATGGCGTCGTCGTAATCCTTTGCGTCGTCTGGGTCGATAGTGATTACGGGCTGTGCGCGCAGATCTTCCCTGTGCGCGTGATCCGTTGGCGGCACCACTTCAGGAATGGCCTCCGCTTCCGCCTGTACCTCCTCTGGAAAACGGTCGGGTAAGTTGTAGCGCCGCATTAAGGAGAGCAGGTCTACTCCCGGCTCCCGGCTGTCGCCTAAAACCTCCACAACCTCCCCCTCGGGACTCACATGTCGCGATTCCCAAGGATCCAGCCGCACCACGACTTTCTCTCCTTCTTCCAGAGGGCGTGCGAGGGGGATCTGCGGTTTGCGCAGGTAGATATCGTGGCAGAGGCGGGGATCGTCGGGGATGACGTATTGAAAGCCCTTTGTGGCGGCGACGGTGCCTACAACGGTAGAATTGGCCACCTCCAAAATGCGGACTACACGGCCTTCGGGGCTTGCGCCTTCGCGCGGTTGTTCGCGCCCCTCGTGAACAATGCGAGCCACCACTCGGTCCCCATGCATGGCGGTGCCGAGATTTGCCGGCGAGAGAAAGAGCTCCTGTTGGGTGTCTGTTTGGATGAGCTTCGCATTGCCGCTGGGGAAGGCGAGAATGGTGCCCGTGACCAAGTTGGCGGCGACGGGTAGTACGAAATAGTTTTTGCGGATGCGCGCAACATGGCCTTCCCTCTCCAGCTCCGCGAGGGCATCACGCAGGTGGCGGCGCTGGCCCGGCTCAATACCGAGACGCTTGGAGAGGCCGACTTTTTCCAGCGGTTGATAGTCCGGGTGGGCGAGCAGCTTCAGGATTTGAGCTTGGAGCGTCATAAGGGCCGCAGGGTTTTGTGAAAAGGGTAGGGGAGATGTTTAGCCCAAAAACAGCAAAACCCGCCGGAGAGGCGGGTCTTGCAGAGAGGGGTAGGAAGTTTCAGATTGACCTGAATTTTTAAGGGGAAGCTAGGATTTCCAATCGAGCGCACCCTTTTTGACAGCGTAAACGTAACCTAGTGTCAGGATACCCACGAAGCTGAACATGGTCCAGAAAATCGAGGCTCCGTACTGGACTATGGCGTCTTTGTAGATCACCGCCCAAGGATACATGAACACTATCTCCAGATCGAATAAGATGAAGAGCATCGCCACGAGGTAGAACTTCACGCTGAAGCGGGGTTGAGTCCCGACTTCTGCGATCATTCCGCATTCGTAGGCGGTATCCTTCGTCTTGTTACGACGACCAACCTTGCCCAAGAGCAAACTAACCCCCAAGGCTCCGCAGGCGAAGCCGATGGCGATGATGACCTGAAGCAAGATAGGAAGGTAATCGGATTTCATTCTAAAAAATGCGACGACTGCAATAGCTGCGCCTAAGGTTGGCCTGCAACCCAGTAAAGGGTTGTGACCCCTCGCGGCAAACAGAGTTTCGCGAGCTTAGGCTTCCACCGGGACCGGTAGGGGCAACGGGGGAGGTGTGGTTTGAAGCGTCGCAAGTTGCTTTGGAATCCCCTTATACTTTTTGAGATCCTTCTTCACCATGCCACGAGACACCAAGTTTTGGAGCTTCTCATAAGCACGGAGTCGGAGCATCTCTTCCCCGCCGCTAGCGGCGTTCCGGGCTTTGAGACGTTCGTAGACCTTATCAAAAAGGTCTTTGAACTCGAAACTGCTTCGTGAAGAGAGCACCGTAGCCAGTTCCTCAGTGACGAGGTCCGGCAATCGACGGGAAAACGCTGTCCTTTTCTGCATCGCCATAGGTGATAACTGTAGCACGTACGCGTAATTTCTCGAAGGAAAATTTCACAATCGTACGCCGCCCACCTTTGGATCCCCCGCGCAGAAGCACATGCACGTTTTATTTTGTTTTGCACGCAGCCTTCAGATGTCCTCCGATTTGCTCGGAACTCACCATTTTTTGGGCTTCATCGGCGCACTTGGATGTCGCGTCGCATCCGCAAGTGAATTTTCAGCGCCCTATGCTAGACCCCAGCGGCTTGTATACGGCATATTCAGGTCATGTTTACGGGATTAATCGAGGAAACCGGCGAGGTGCTCGCATTGAGCGCGCATGCCGCTGGCGGAGTGCGTTTGTCGTTGCAGGCCAGTAAGATAGCGCCAGGAGTGCGGCTTGGTGATAGCGTGGCAGTTAATGGGTGTTGCCTGACGGTGGCTGCCATACACGGGGAAGTGTTATCCTTTGACTTGCTGCAGGAGACACTCGCCCGCACCAGTTTAGGGGGTGCAGTGGAGGGGGGGCGGGTTAACTTGGAGCGGGCTCTGGCCGTCGGGGCTCGGCTTGGTGGGCATTTTGTTCAGGGCCACGTGGATGGCACAGCGGAAATCCTTTGCATCGAGCCCAAGGGCGCCGACGTGCGTTTAGAGATCGCGCTGCCGCCTCAGGGG
>CALQFT020000210.1 GCA_943329925.2 Opitutus sp. GAS368 | reverse complement strand
TCCAGCGGCCATCATCAACGCCCCAAAGCCAAAGGTGCGCATCGCCCAACTCGATGAACTATCGCCCGTGGCCTGCCCCTGTGGTCAATCCAGAAGGGCGTTTGCCGATCCGGACAATACGCTGGCTACAGTCCATCTCACTGACATCTCCAAAGACAGCCGCGCGCATTACCATAAGCGCATGACCGAGATATACATTGTGCTCGAAGGCGAAGGCTTCTTGGAGGCAGACGGAGAGGTCTTTGCCCTCAAGCCGTTGACTACTGTGATGATTCCTCCGGGTTGCATTCATCGCGCGGTTGGCAATCTTCGTATCATTAATGTTCCGATGCCCCCGTTTGATCCGGCTGACGAGTTTGAGGTGAACGTCCACGGAGAGGTTCACACTGCCGTATAGGGCGTGCGTCGGGATTGCGTTTCCCCGTGGCAAAGGGGATGCTTGGACTCACGCAACCGTATGTTGAAAAAATCCAAGGACGACGTCATTGAACTGCTGGAATCCATCGCCCGCCTACTGGAACTTAAAGGGGAAAATGTCTTTAAGATAAGGGCATACACCAACGCAGTGCGTTCTCTGGAAACTTTCAGCGGAGACTTCGCCTCGCTGGTTCTTGAAAAACGCCTTGGAGAAATTGGCGGAATTGGCACAGCGCTGGAGGATAAAATTACGGAGTTCGCGACTGCCGGGGAGTTGCCGTACTTTAACTCTCTCAAAGCCGAGTTCCCAGAGACGCTTTTTGATCTCTTTGAGCTTCAGGGGCTTGGCCCAAAGAAAATCAAGGTTCTGTGGGAATCTCTCAACATCACCACGGTGGAGGCGTTGGAAGCGGCGTGTAACGACGGGCGGGTTGCCGGATTGAAGGGGTTTGGCGCAAAAACTGCCGCGAACATTCTCACCTCCATTCATGCCCGCAGTCAGTATGCGGGGGCGTTTCGTTTCGGGGATATAGCGGCGGGGGCTGAAGTAATGTTAGAGCAGATCAAGGAGTTGGCTCCGGTATTGCAGGCCTCGCTGGCTGGATCATATCGGCGGCGCAAGGAGATCGTACGGGATCTCGATTTTCTGGTTTCGACTCGGGAGCCCGCGGTTGTGTCCGATTTTTTTGTAAGCCATCCACTTGTGGAAACTATTCTGGCGCACGGGGCTACTAAATCGAGTGTGCGGCTCAAAAATGGAATTCAGGCGGATTTGCGTGTCGTAACTCCAGAGCAGTATCCCAGTGCGCTGGCTTATTTCACTGGCTCCAAAGAGCACAATATTGCTCTGCGCAGCAGGGCATTGAGTCGGGGCTGGACTCTGAATGAGTACAGGCTCGGGCCGGACGAGAAGGCCAAGAGCACCCCGGACCCAATCCCTCCTATTCATTGCGAGGCAGACCTCTACCATGCTCTGGGGTTGGACTACATTGAGCCAGAGTTGCGTGAGGATCGCGGTGAAATTGCCGCGGCTGCGGAGCATCGTCTTCCCAACCTACTGAAACTGGAGAACCTACGAGGCACTTTCCACAATCACACGACTTCAAGTGATGGAAAGAACACACTCGAGGAAATGGCAGCAGCAGCGCAGGAACTTGGTTTGCAGTATCTTGGGATATCCGATCACTCTGTTTCTTCTTTCCAGGCGCACGGTTTGGATTCGGCCCGATTGCTCGCTCAGGTGGCTCGGATCAAGGAGTTGAACGAAGAGTTCGCTCCGGATTTCAGGCTTTTTTCAGGGGTGGAATGCGACATCCACAAGGACGGCACTTTGGACTATCCCGACGAGGTTCTCTCCCAATTGGACTACGTGGTGGCCTCAGTGCACTCGTCATTTACCCAGTCGCAAACCGAGATGACAGCCCGCATCATCCGCGCGATCTCCAACCCCTATGTGACAATGCTCGGGCACCTCACCGGCCGGCTCTTGTTGGGAAGGGATTCCTATGCGCTAGATATTCCAGCGGTAATAGATGCTGCCGCTTCCACAAAAACCATCATAGAGCTTAACTCCAACCCTCGCCGCATGGAACTGGACTGGCGTTGGTGGCCGTTGGCGAAAGAAAAGGGTGTCAAATGCTCGATCAACCCGGATGCACACGGGGTGGCTCAGTTGCAGTATTTGTGGTGCGGCGTGGGCATTGCCCGCAAAGGCTGGCTGACTGCGGGGGATGTTATTAACACACTGCCATTAGGGAAGATCGAAAAGGCTCTCGGGAAAAAGCTTCCGGCTGCGACACACTGAGCTTGGACACTAATTTTTTTGTTTAATGGGACAGTGCGTTATGATGGAGGGGTAGGAAGCGCGCCACGTAGTGATTCACCGCACCGTGGGCCGGCTAGAGTTGGGAAATTGCGTCCGAAACGTCCGGGGACAAGTTTCTGGGTGCGGGTCTGCTTGAGGCGATAAAGTCTGGGAGCATAGAGAAGCTCTAGGGTGTCGATACACGTCACTTCAAAGGTGCAGATTCTTTGTGTATTTTTACCCCATGATCCTTCAGTTTTCAGTGTCAAACTTTCGCAGCCTTAGGCTGCAAACGCTGAATTTAGCGGCTAGCACTCAGGACAAGACGCTACCCGAAAACTGCATTACCGCTAATATCGGCGGTATCAAAAGTAAACGCTGGCTCAAGGGCGCAGCTCTTTACGGCGCGAATGCGAGTGGGAAAACCACTCTCCTTGCGGCCCTCCGTGCCCTGGCGGATATGGTGACACTGTCTGCCAAGGCCACGGATCCACGGGTGCGGCGGAAATGAATCGGATAGCTGCCAATCTGCCTCCTGAAAAAAGAGCGGATCTCTGGAAGCAAACGTGGCTCAAACCCCAACTCTCTCACCGTGCAGGCCAATCTCAAATACCGCTCCCGTGGGAAAGTGAATCGGCTGGAACTCACCGGTTATTCGCTCTGGCGGGACCTTGGTTGGATATTCTGGCAAACGGTTATGTCGTTTGCGTAGACGAACTAGAAACCTCCCTGCACCCCCTCATGGTCCAGGAGCTGTTACGGCTCATCTTCAGTGCGAGAGACAATCCCAAGGGGGCTCCGTTGTTGTTCACTACCCACAACCCCCTCCTTCTTGATTCAACACTGATGCGCCGTGACCAGATTTGGCTTACAGAAAAAGATTCGGAGGGCGAATCGCATCTCTATCCGCTGACGGATTACTCACCACGAAAGGGTGAATCGTTGGTTCGAGGGTATTTGTCAGGGCGTTATGGAGGAGTCCCCTTTCTTTCCGGAGGTCTGATTCACTCGGATGATACGGGACTCGTTCCGACAACCAAATTGGCGATGCACCATGAGTGATCACGCCAATCCTGAGGGACCAGGGTGGGAGGGGAGCGGTCCAAATCTTAACTTGAGATCGGCACCTTTCACCGTGAGAATTATAAACTCTCAAAACCGCATGAAGCCGATATCACCTTCTATCTATGTCCGAATTCTTAGCCTGATCGTCCTGATCTGCGTCAGCTACCTGGGTTCCGTGCAAGCCGCCCCGCCACCCGGCGCCTTCGGTGTGTGGGATCGTGGTTCCTCGTTCGACCCCAAGGATCACCCTTTTTTGAAAGGTTTGGCTTTTAACCAAAGATGGGCGGAGCTGGAAAAGCAGCCGGGTGTTTTTGATTGGAGCACTTTGGATGAAGCCATGGATGCGGCGGTCAGGCGAAACCAGTTCATCTATCTTTCCTTGAATGTGGGTCCGGATTCACCGGATTGGATCTACGCCCAGGGCGTCCCTCGCGTGGAGTGTAAAGATCAGACGTTCGATAGCTGGCCTGCTTATCCCTATTATCCTTCGCCGGAGTATAAGACGTTCTTGCAACGGCTGATCGCGGAGTTCGGAAAACACATCCGCACTTATCCGCCTGACAAACAAGTGCGCATCGCGTTCCTCCAGGTCAAGACCGGGTGCACGGGCGATGAATGCGCTTACAAGGGTAACGTCATCGAGAAGAAGTACGATTTGCCGGTGAAATCCTCCGCGTGGCGGGAGTTCCGGTTGTGGGAGTTTGATCTTTTTACGAAGACTTTTCAGGGTGTTCCTAATCAGCCTAGGATCGCCCTCATGTTCAACAACGTGACACCGGACGACGAAGAGGGGGGTGGTAAAGGATTTTCCGAAGAGTGGAAGTGGGTGACGGAAAACGTCCATGGTGGCATCGCCATCAAGCTTGCTGGCAGTGCGCGCGGTCATCACCTGAGCGGTGAGCGCGTCAAGATCGAGACGTGGCAACACCGCTTGGTCGCGTCGGAAGCCGTGCCTTTGTTCGCCAGGTCGGAAATGGACCAGACCTGGCAGCGCGCCATGTTCGCCAAGAATCTGCCGCTCAACTTCTACTGGGGCGCCCTGACCGGACTGCAGGGCGGTCAGAGCGTCTGGGACATCACCTCCGGGGCCCTTCAGTCCAGCAAGGAGATGGGATTCGATTACTCCTTTTATTTCTTCAATTGCTACGCCGGCCAGATTGACCCCCGGACGGCTACGGATGCCTTCTGCGCCCTGCACAAGGGTTTGGATGCCGCCGATACCAAGGCCTATCCGGAGGCCGAATTCGGGAAGGCCTCGCGCAAAAACATCGAGCGGATGGAGCAGATCGTCGCCACCTATTCCAAGTATGGCGCCGCCGTGGACGACAAGAACGGATTGTCGCTGGGGCAGGTGCGGCAACGTGATACGCAGACCGGCTTGAACGATGTAGGCTGGGAAATCTGGCCGGACAACTACGGGCGCTTTCTCTATCAGATCGATGCCGACGCCACTTCGATTCCTCTCTGGCGCGTGGGCGGCCCGATAACCAATAAGTCTCCCATCTACTCCCGGTTCGCCCGCGGCTTTGAGCATGCGTCCGGCAAAGACGCCCTTTACTTCAAGCTGCACGACGGCTTCTCTCAAGGCGCCGACGCGAAGGTCATGACGATGACTGTCGTCTGGTATGATGCGAAGGCAGGCTCGACCTGGAAGCTGGATTACGATGCGGGAAAGCCATCCATGAAGACGGCGCTGACAATGACGGGCAAGGGCGACAAGCAGTGGCACCATGAAACCGTCACGGTGGAGGACGCGGTGCTACGTCATGGCGGCACCAAGGGTTCTGACTTCGCCCTCCTGAACACGGATGCCGTAGACGACATCTTTAGTCTCATTGAGATCCACCGTGGCAAATTGGAGTCACCGGTGATGCTGCCGCCGACCGATTTCAAGGTGTTCGATAAGGCGCCGAAGCCGCCCAAAGCGGATAAGGCGAGCAAGGAGAAAGGATAGTAATTTGTTTTTACCCCCCAGCACGATTTCTTCAGCCTAGACGCGGGAGCATTAAAGAAGAACCCGCTCTATAACGCCAATATCCGTCAGCTCATCCACGTCGGCTTCAAGGTCGCCGCCAAGATGGGCCCGCGCTACCTCGAGCAGCTCAAGGCCTGTCGCGAGTCCTGCGCGCGTAACGTGACCGGCAACCTCTTATTTCCGGCTAGCCTGAAACGAGCCGATGATGAAAGACAGGCCTAGGGTCAGGATGATGATCGCGTGCTGGTAGGCAGCGACGAAGAGCATCGCGATGGCATCATGGTTGCCGGACTTCATATAGAAGTGGAAGGTCAGTTCGGTGTAAAACCAGGCGCCGAAGAGGCCCGCAAGTATTGTGGCGATGAGGGCACCTTTGGCCACGATCGGAAAGCTGTCGTAGCGGACCGCCAGGGCGATCAGGACGAAGGGCGAGACGAACCAGAGCGAAAGCCCCAGCTCGGCGAGTAGCATTCCCCATTCCGAGAGGTTGATGTTGTGCAGGAATAAAACCGGGCCGATGAGCGCGAAGACGGAGGCCAGGCCGTAGGTGAGGGTCTTGATTTTCAATGGATAGAAATTGCATTTCACCCCTCGCACAATTTCTTCAGCCTGGACGCGGGAGCGTTAAGGGAGAATTACTTTTCCCCGATTCCACGTGTGGCGTCTAGCGAAATCCAGCCATTATGTGCGAGGCTGGCCCTTTGGTTTCCGGCAAAAGACCGGCTTTGGTTCAAAGCTCGTC
>CALQFT020000209.1 GCA_943329925.2 Opitutus sp. GAS368 | reverse complement strand
GTTGCAGCAGCTTTGAATACTCCGCATCCCATTGATGAAGAACCAGTTTACTCTGGCCATTGCCGCCCCTCCTCGCCAACCGTTTTCCGCGAGCCAAACCTCCGCGTGAACTGGCGCTTCCGCATCCCCCAGGCCGAACTTTTAACCTTCGAGGACGGATGCCAAGGCCCCCAGCAGGCCGTTGCCGGCGAGATGTTTGGCGACTTTCTGGTCTGGCGTAAGGACGGCTTCCCCTCTTACCAACTCGCTTCCGCCCTTGATGATATGCTGCTCAACATTACTGAAATCGTGCGCGGCGCAGACCTCATTACCAGCACCTTCCGCCAACTCTTGCTCTGGCGCGCCCTAGGCCACACCCCTCCCGCCTTCTACCACTGCCCCCTCCTCGCCGACGCCTCCGGGCAACGCCTCTCCAAAACTCACAACTCTTTCGCGCTTAGAAGTCTGCGGAACAACGGCATTTCCCCCAAAGAAGCCCGCGCCCTCGCAGCCAACGCACCAAAAATCCCCGCTGCACCCCGATTCCTTTAACTCAACGCAATGGGAACCAGTTCGTTGCGTGTAAGATGTCCTGCTGCAATGTCCTCCAACTCCCCCACCGAGGCGATGCTCGAAAACCGGTGACGCAACTCCTTGGCCTCGGGCATTCCACGGGAATACGCCATGAGCCTTGAG
Source organism: Opitutus sp. GAS368 (assembly GCA_943329925.2). Taxonomy (GTDB): domain Bacteria; phylum Verrucomicrobiota; class Verrucomicrobiia; order Chthoniobacterales; family Chthoniobacteraceae; genus Chth-196. Next base: position 5,429 of record CALQFT020000209.1, on the reverse strand, counting down.
CGCATAAACTGCATCGTTATTCCCTCCGCCCCAGTTTTTTGGGTCGCCTCCCGGCAATGCCTGATGATATGCGCCCACTGTTGCTCCAGCGGCGGATCGGCCAAGTGCTCCCCTGTTTTGATAAAATGCTGAATTTCAGCAAACACCCAGGGCGCACTCATCGCCGCACGCCCGAGCATGATCCCGGCAACCCCGCTTTGCCGCCGCAGCGCAACATCTTCAGCGCTCGTCACATCCCCATTTCCAATTACCGGAATGCCCACTGCATGAGCCACCTCTCCAATGACTTGCCAGTCCGCCTCCCCGCTGTACCCCTGCTCCTTCGTGCGCCCGTGCACCGCCAACGCCTCAATCCCGCACCCCTCCAGCAATCGCGCCGTCTCCACCGCGTTGACTGTCTTCGCATCCCAACCAATCCGTATCTTCGCCGTCACCGGATGCGGCGCAACCGCACGCACAACCGCGCTGGCAACCCGTTCCAACAAAGGACAGTCCCGCAACAAAGCTGAACCGCCGTTTTTGGAAACCACCTTGTTGACCGGACATCCAAAATTCAGATCAATAAAATCCGGCCGCTTCCATTCTAATACCATCTGAGCCGCCCGCCCCAAATGCTCCGGATCCGCCCCAAAAAGCTGCACGCCCAAGGGGCGCTCCTCCTCTGTAAACTCGAGGTACTCCAAGGTGCGCACATTCCGGCGAAAAATCCCCTCCGCCGCCACAAACTCCGTCACCACCACATCGGCGCCGAACTCTTTGCAATAGCCGCGAAACAAAGAATCAGTGATGCCAGCCATAGGGGCTAGATAGAGCGGGAACTGATTTTTAAACCACGGCAGCATTTCAATTAGTATAGTCCAAAAGCGAAACGCACCAAAGCCGGAACCGATCTGACAAATCACGCGCCGCCGTTTTCTTCCAATTTTGCCCTCGTGAGCCCACTCAAACGCCAACTCCTAGACCGCATCCGCCAAAGCGGTCCGCTCAGCTTCGCCGATTTCATGGCCGCGGCCCTCTATGATCCGCGCCACGGATACTATGCCTCGGGAAAGGCGAGCATCGGGAGGGAAGGCGATTTTACCACATCGGTGAGTACCGGCGCGCTGTTTGGACGGCTTTTGGCGCGGCAGTTTTCGGAGTGCTGGGAGTTGCTGGGACGCCCCGAAAGCTGGATTCTTGTGGAGCAAGGCGCCTTTGACGGGCGGCTCTCTTGCGACATTTTGGAAGCGCTTCGCGTGCAGAATCCTCCCTGTTTTGCGGCGACGACTCTTCATATCGTGGAACCCTTCGCCCAATTCCAAGCACGCCAAGCCGCCACATTGCTCGCATTCAAGGACAGAGTTCTCTGGCATTCTCATCCGCTCGACTTGCCCGAATTTACCGGCATCCATTTTTCCAACGAACTGCTCGACGCCTTTCCTGTCCACAAAGTACGCCGCCAAAATGGTGCTTGGATGGAATTGCGCGTTGGGGAAGAAAACGATGATTTCGTTTTGGAAATCGCTCCGATTACAGGCACAGATCTGTGCGCCGCGACGGCTGCCATTCCGACAAAGGAGGAGGGTTTCACTACGGAAGTCTGTCTCGAACACGGTGCTTTTTTTGCGAGTGCTGCGCTTAAGTTGCGCCAAGGTTGGATGTTCGTTTGCGACTACGGCATGGCAGACTGGGAATTAGCCGCGCCACACCGCAAAGACGGCACCCTCACCGCCTACCGCAGCCAGAAGCGGCACGCCGACGTACTAGCCTGCCCGGGCGAGCAAGATCTTACCGCTCATGTGAACTTCACTGCCGCGACACGCAGCGCCCTCTCCTCTGGCTTTTCGCTTGTGGGATACACCGATCAACACCGCTTTTTAACCGGACTTGTGCCCCTGCACTTTCACGACACAACCGAGGCACTCTCTATCCAGCAACAGCGTGAACTACTTCAGTTTCGCACGCTGACTCATCCCCAGCTCATGGGGCTCCAATTTAAGGCATTATGCCTTTCAAAAGGAATTAATCAAACAGTCCTCCCGAGCGGCTTCAAACACGCTCAGGCGACATCTGCCCAACTGCAGATCCATTAAGCCCGGACTCATCTCAGAGCGGCTCAAAAAACGCGCCATTTCGAAAAGCAAAGCAGACCCACAAGAGCGAATACCGGCACGAGCACCGGTAGCGAAAATCGCAGCACATACGCCATGAAAGACGGAGTGTGCACCCGCTGTTGCTCCGCGATTTTTTTCACCATCAAATTCGGGCCGTTTCCCAAATACGTCATCGCCCCAAAAAACACCGCACCCAGGGATATCGCCCGCAGGAGCTGAGTCTGCTGGGGGAGAAATTGCCCCATGTCCGTGTCGAGATTCAGCCCCGCCACTCCGAAGCCTGCAGCCAGAAAGGCCAGGTAGGTCGGTGCATTATCCAACACCCCGGAAAGAGCGCCTGTACTCCAAAAAAACTGCATCGGAGAGTGCAGTCCCAACGAGTCGGCGCTGGCCCCCAGTATCTCCAAAGCGGGCTGCATTGTGAGGAATATGCCAACAAAGAGCCATGCAACTTCCTTTACCGGAGCAAAGTCGAAATGATTCGCCTCATGCACCCGCTTGGGCGTGGCATACCAGGAGACCACCGCGGCAGACACCATTGCCAGTTCCCTCCAACCAAAAGGCAGCCACACGGAGCACACCACACCGAACACCAAAAGCAGGTTCCATAAACCATCCACCTGCCAAACTTCATCGTGAACCTTATCTTCACGAACACCCAAAGGCGCTCGGCGAAAATTCAGAAAGTCCAAACCATAAAAAACACAGAGAATCACCCCGACAGTCAGCAACCACGGCTTCCAGCAATTTTCCAGCGCCCACCAAAAGGGCACGCCCTTAAGAAACCCCAGAAAAAGCGGTGGATCGGCGATGGGCGTTAGAGCGCCACCCACATTGCTCACTAAAAATATAAAAAACACCACGTGCAGGCTCGTGACCCGGTATTTATTCATCCGGATCCAAGGCCGGATTAACAGCATGGAAGCCCCCGTCGTCCCAAGGAAGTTAGCAAGCAACGCGCCTAGAAAGAGATAGAGCGTGTTCACGCCAGGGGTCGCCTCGCCTTTGATTCGGATCAAAATCCCTCCACTCACGACGTACAATGAGCCCACCAGTGAAATAAAGCTGAAGTATTCTCGTGCGGCGTGAACAACCGAATCTCCTCGGCGCAAAACAAATACATAATAACAAGCCGTTATTAACCCAAGCGCAATGGCCGTGTGCGCGTGGTATTTCTCCCAAAGTTGAGGGATCCAAAGCGGGGCGAGCGCGATGAGTAAAAGCAGCAAAACAAAAGGAAGAACCATCCAGAGAGAGGCCGCCGCGCCGATGTTTTCGAGAATGAGCGGGCTCATATTCCACTCTAAAATCAGGGCGGATAGCCGGTCGAGTTTTGAATGGGCTTTTCGCCTCCGAGCGCTGCCATAGGGCTTGCAACTGCCCTGAGAGAGCTTTTGGGGAAAATCCTTTCCGCTAAAAGCCTTCCCTCTGCCACTTTGCGAATCAACCCAACAGAAGCGCCTCGCTTGACTTGTATTGTTCAACCACACACGTCCCATGAAACACACTCCCCTCGCCCGCCCCACGCTCCTGCTACTGGCCGCTTCCCTTTTACTCGGATTTCACGCCCATGCGGCAGAACTGGCAATCCCGGCTGGAGTTCAGTTTGAGCGCGGAATTGAATTCTCCAATATCGCAGACCAGCACCTTCAACTTGATCTCGCACAACCAGAAGGCCCAGGACCGTTCCCCGCAATTTTGTGCATTCACGGAGGCGGGTTTCGCGCCGGAAAACGCGAATCCTACGATGCATTCTGCCTCACCCTCGCCCAAAAGGGTTACGTCGCGGTGACCATCACCTACCGCCTCGCCCCCGCCTTCCCCTTCCCGGCTGCCGTACTGGACAGCAAAGCCGCGGTGCGCTGGTTGCGGGCCAACGCGGCAAAGTACCACATCGACCCCCAGCGCATCGGCGTCACCGGCGGCTCAGCAGGCGGCCACCTCGCGCAATTCCTCGGCGTAACGGCTGGCGTGCATGATTTTGAAGGCGAAGGAAATCTGGAACAATCCAGCGCAGTGAAGTGTGTTGTGAACTTTTATGGCCCCAGCGATTTAACCCAGTCTTATGGAAAAAGCGTGGATGCAGCCGAGGTGCTTCCCTTATTTTTTGGCGGAAACTTGGAGCAAAAGCGCCGTGAGCACATCCTGGGAAGCCCACTATATTGGGTGAATCCGAACGCAGCCCCGACGCTTTGCGTTCATGGAACCGAGGATAAATACGTCGGGTTCGATTCCCTTCACCCGCTCCACTTCCTCTCCCACAGAGACTTAAGCTGATTCGGGACCGTCAAAACAGTGCAAGTCACAATGAAAGTCACAATAAACTACTGTTGGGATTGTTGACATTGATGACACCAGTGGGTCGGACTTTGTCCACTCCCACCCTCCTGCCGCAAGAGCATCCGTCTCTTTGACATTTCTTGCCTCAAAGAAACGTGCTAGGCTGACACTATGGAAAAAGCCGTGATCCAAGCCCAACTCCCTCCAGAACTCATGGCTCGTGCTCTTTCTTTTGTCGAAGAAGGATGGGCATCCAATCTGGACGAACTTCTTGTCGAATCCCTTCGACGCTTCCTTGAGTCACATTCCTCTCGGATGACGGAGTCCTTTGTCATGTCAGATGTTCAATGGGGACTGACTGGCAATGATTGAAAGTGTTCCCCCACTGGTCATTTGCGATGCAGGACCAGTCATTCACCTAGATGAATTAGGGTGCATAGACTTGCTGTCATCTTTTTCACGGGTGCTGATTCCTGTTGCGGTTTGGCAAGAGGTTCAACGACATAGGCCAAAGGCACTTGCTCTGCCCTGTTTGGAAAGAATATCGGCAACCAAGCCTGAACCTCCAGAACTTGAAGCAGTTGCTGTTGCCTTAAGTCTCCACACTGGTGAATGGGAAGCCATTCGCGTGGCTTTGGAGAACCCTGCCTCCGTTTTACTGACAGACGATACAGCAGCAAGGCTCGCAGCTGGAAATCTTGGGATCAGGGTTCACGGTACTATTGGAGTTCTAGTTAGATCTGTCAGACAGGGACTTAGAACAAAAATAGCCATCCTCGACATCCTTCGATCCATACCAATCTCCTCCAGCTTGCACCTAAAGCGGAGCCTCTTAGACGCTGTTATCAAGCAGGTCGAAGAGCATCAGTAGGCCTTCACTGGTCACAAAAGCTAATTTCCCAAGCGGGATCATGCCTCCATCCAGCATTGTGCGGCGTTTTAGGAGCATTCAGCTCCTAACGCGAAAATTTTATTCCCATGCCTCCACTTGGGGCACTTACTTCATTTTACTGTAAGAACAAATTAAAATACACCACCCATCGGAATCAAGCCCCG
>CALQFT020000208.1 GCA_943329925.2 Opitutus sp. GAS368 | reverse complement strand
GGTGACACGGAGAAAGCCGCTTTGGAGCTCGCGAAACTTGCGGCGGGCCTGCAGCGCACGGTGGTGGCGGCGCAGCGATAGGTTACAGAGAGGATGGTGGTCTGAGACTGCCCTAAAAAGAAGCAGGCTGTTCCTTTGAAAATCGGGACAGCCTGCTTTTTTGATACCAAGTCTTGAAGAAAACTGGTCCTTCTCTCCTGGGACCGCGGAGCCACGGCGTGCGTTGACGCTCCAAAAACGCAGAAAGTCCTTGCGGAGCTGGGGCTCCTCGTTCCTAGGTGCTGAGGTCTTTTAAAGAGATGGTATAAGACCGGACCGGCGGTGGCACTGGGGTGCCGGCCGGTGTAAATCAGCGGCTAAAGTTGGACGTCGAGATGCAGGAGGGCTTCGCCCACGTGAAAGACTAAATGAGTGAGGGCCGGAGCGGCGGAATCCTTGGGACCGGCACTTCCTCTGATGACGGCGAAGGCGGCATTCACTTTTTGAACCAGGTCGGGCGCTCCTGCGGTGCCTCGCAGGACGTGCGGAACAGTCATTGCGCAAACGATCTCCAGATCGGAGATACGGGATTTGACGGCGCCCACGACCATATTGCTGAATTCTCCGGCGACGTCATCGATCATCTTTTCGTCGAGTTCCGCTGGGGGCATCTCCAAGGAGAGGCTTGCGAGGCGGCTTGCGAGAGTTTGGGAGAAATACAAGGCGACCTCCAAATGGCAATCGCCGCGGATGCCGATGCAAGCGACGAGGACTTCGCCGGATTCGGCGCTTTTTTCAAGCTGCTGGGCCGGATAAGCGGCCTGGCTGAACATGGTTTCTGAAACGTCATAAACAGCCTGAGAAAGCCATTCAGTGACCGACCCGATGCTAATTTTCGAAGAGTGATTCATAAGAGAAAGAGGGGAATGGCAGAAGTCGACTCGAAGCAAAGCGTGCCGGATGGCTTAGGGCTTTGGCGCCAGCGGCATGATTTTTTGGGTGAGTTCGATGAGCTGCTCTCCCTTGAAAGGTTTGGCGATGTACCCGTTGACTTTGAGCTGGTCCGCCATGCCGAGGCGCTGGCCATCGGACTCCGCCGTCAGCATGACGACGGGAATGGCTGCGATTTCAGGGGTGGCCCGGATTTTAGCGAGTGTGTCGATGCCGTTGAGAACTGGCATTGTGATATCGAGGAAAATGAGGTCTGGTTTTTCCTTCAAAGCGACCTCTACGCCCTCGGCTCCATCCGCCGCGACGACAATGATGCAGTCGTAGGGTTGGAAGGTGCTGGCAACGATCATTCGCACCATTTTACTGTCATCAATAGTCAGAATTTTTTTGCTCATAGCTGTAAATAATAAAATTACTCAGTGATGGGGGAGATAATCAAATCCAGGAAGATTCCCATGCCTTCTGCGGCAAAGGGAATGGACAAGTGATATTCGCCGTCTTGCACGCCCGTAGCGAACCCGCTCTTTGTTTCGACTTGCGGAACACTGAGCGAGCAGGTCAGGCCGGCATCGACCAGATTGGATTTAAAGTTTCCGCCGACAATATTAAGGACTTCGCCGACGACATCGGGAAGAAGTTCTGCGGGTTCCATGGGAAGATCTTTTCCCAGAAAGCGGGTGACCATCCAATCGGCTGCTTTGCAGGGGATACGCAGGAAAACACGTCCTGTGGCCTTGCCTTTAAAGTAAATGCAGCCGACGACCTGGTCTCCATAAGGGTTGAGGATATCGCGGGCCTCGAGGGGGAGGCGCAGCATGGTGGCGAAAGTTTTGCTCACGGCATGTATGAGGAGTTCGGTCATCACCACCAGAGTGATTTGATGCACTCCGATGCGGACCACCGCAGAGTCGATGTCCATGTCGATGTTCTTTCCGCGGGTGGCGATTTTGATGACCCGCGCGGCGATGGCGGGATCCGCTTTTACGATGGCCGCAATTTCTTGGGCGTTGGTATCGAAGGCACCTTGGACGAGTTTGCCCAGACGCAGGACGTTTTCTGGGGGCGCGGCGATCTGGTATTTTTTGAGTAAAGTGTCGGCAGTAGAAGACATGAGGTGATCTTTAGAGAGGGATAATGAAGGCGAGCAGGCTCAAGTCGCGTAGAAAAGGGAGAAAAGCCAGTATTTTCGCTCTTTGTGTGAGGAAGTCCGAGAATTAGGCCCCCTTATTCCCCTCCCCCCAATTACTCGACTTTATCTTCTTAAAAATCACCCGACAGAGTAAGAGCCAAAAAATGGATAGTGCACCAATTCTTTCCGCTTCGGCTGGAGTTGCGCTTTAACGAATCTTTGCATCCGGCAACGCCTTACCGATGCCTTGATCTAGAGGCATCGCATCCGAGTCGGGCGGCAAACCAGCCTCCTTCATCCGTTGGACAAGTTCCGTTTTGAGCGTCTCGATTAATGGCAGGCGGGAGGCCTCGGCGATCAAATTGTGACGCTCCTGCGGGTCGTTTTTCAAGTCGTACAACTCCGCCATGTGCCGATCCGGGGCACCGTCGCCGTGCGGATAATGAATGTATTTCCAATCGTCACGGCGAATGGCGCGCACATTGGGCGTGTAGGGAAACTGCTTCTCGTAGTTGTATTCGTAAAACCAAGACGTACGCCACTTTGCATCCCCTTCCCTAACGAGCTTCACCCAGGACTTGCCCTGAATGTTCTCCAGCGGTTTTGCCCCGCACAACTCCAGCAAACTGGGAGCCACATCCACGGTGAGCGCCTGTTGCGGAATCACCTTCGCCTTGCCCAAACCCGGGTAGCGAACCAACAGCGGCACGCGCAGACTCGCCTCATGAGCCGTGCGCTTGTCCACCATACCGTGTTCGCCTTCCAGCAGCCCGTTATCGCCCATAAACACAATGATTGTGTTGTCCAATTGCTTGCTCTGCTCCAACTGCTTGAACAAACGTCCCACGCTGTCGTCCACACTTAAAATGGTGCCCCAATAGCCGTGCACCATGTTTTCAAAGTCCTTGACCGCTTCAGGCCGGTCGTCCGGGAACTTCTTGCGCCATTCAAACAGCGGCCCGTAAATTCCGTGCCAAGTGTACAAGCGCTCCGTCATCCAGGCCGGCTTGTCTTTTAACGAAAAAGCAGTGTCAGGATACGGCACGGCGACTTTATCAAACGTGTGCGCGTACTTTTCTTCCGGGGTATAAAAACTGTGCGGCGCCTTGTGCCCGATGCACAACGCCCAAGGCTTGCCGGAATGATCCCGCGCCAACCACTCCAGCGCAATGTCCGTGACGATCGTCGTGTAATAACCGGGAATGACCTTGCTCCCCTGCCCGTTCACGTTCCATTCGGTATCGAAATACTTGCCTTGTCCGCGGTGGGTCGCGAAAAAGTCAAAGCCCGCGCGCGGGAGATCGTTGTCCTCGCCCATGTGCCATTTACCCATGTAGGCGGTTTCGTAACCGGATTCATGCAGGCGCTGGGCCCAATGCGGATTTTTGAGAGGCAACTCGGTGAAGTTGTCGCGCACCCCGTGGGAATGAGCGTAAAGCCCCGTCAGGATGGAGGCCCGGCTGGGCGAACACAGCGAGGTGGTACAAAACATATTCTCAAACCGCACGCCTTCCGCCGCGAGACGGTCGATGTTTGGGGTCTTGAGCGTCGGATGCCCCGCGCAACTCAGGGCGTTCCAGCTGATATCATCGCACAGGATGAACAACACATTGGGTTTGGCGCTCGCCGCTGCAAAATTCGCACACGGGACGGCCAGAAGGAGAAAAAGGGCGCTGAGCAAACGTTTCATCACATTCAGATGTAGACATATCCAGTCTGGTGACAACACAAACCCACGAGAACTCCCCAACCCGCAACAGAACACACCGCCGCCACTAAGCAAAAACGCTTACTCGGAGACATCCTCGACCAGCTTGTCGAGCACCTCACCCGTAAGCCGGTCTATCGCCAAGAACACCCACACCCGATGTTCCCCTGCCTTGACGAACTGCTTGAGATCATTCGCCGCCGAGGGCAACCGCCCCGTCTGGACGATTAAATCCAGCATGATGTTCCACACCCGCGTCTGGCCGGAATCCACCAGCGCGCGAACCACCGCCTCGCGCATGCGCAGATTTTTTTGGTCCTTGGCGGCGGTGAAGACTTTGTTGCTATCCAAGTCGGCCGAGAACCCGGTGAAATGCCAGTTTAGCTGTCCAGAGAGACCACTGGGAATGGCGGGGTTCAAGTCTGGGTTACGGGTCGGCTCGTTCTGGGTTTTAAAGACCGTCGAGGTGTAGACGGGATCCGTCGCCATGTTGAAGTTGGTGATTAAAATGTCCTTTCCGAACAATTTACCGGCAATCTCCGATACATTGCTCAACGGTCCCAACCACGCCTTGCTCCCAGTCGTTCGCCCGATCAGTGCTTGCGCCGCTTTACTGACCTCAGAGGCCACTCCGGAAGTGAACACCATGGCTCCCCCGTTGACTTCATCCTTGAGCGCGCCGGAAAAAAGCGCCTCGAGAACCTTTTCCTGCCGCGTATTCAAATTAACTTTTCCCGCCACCAGAGGGGCCGCCGCCGCAACAGATCCGCTCGCGGTCGGCACCCCGGTCGCTGCCGGCGGGGCGTCGGACAAACAGAAGACGTCCAACAACGCGGCGTCCCCGGTTTCCGGAGTGGAAAAGCTAAGGTTCCTCCACGGGGATCCGCGGAATGCGTAGCCCATGTCCGCCACGGAACGGAAGGCGCGGTTGAGGACAACGGGCCGGTTGTCTTGGTTGATCGTAGCTTTTTGCGCCTGAGGCAGGCCGTCTAACAAGGAGGAGAAACCGTTTTGTGAAGCAAAGGCGCCCATCGCCCGACGCACAATATCGTCGGGATCGGCGTAAGCCTGTCGGAATTCCGGTTGGGCGGCTGCCAAGTATAGTGGGTCGCCAGGACTCTGATTGGGGTACTTGGGCTGAATATTTTCAGTGAACGCTCCGATGCGAAGGGCGTCCGCATGGCGGATATTGGTATTGCTGGAGGAAGTAACACTAAGCTGTCGCATGAAATTTGAGACGCTGTCGGTAGAAAATCCGGCACCATAAACCTCATTGCCCGCCATCGAATAAGTCGAAAGAGGAGCTCCTTGGGGTATAAACGCTCTAGAATACCAGCCGTAATCATATGCGTTTAGGCTCGGAAAATACGGGGTCGATGGATACAGTGACTGCCCGGTAGGTGCTGTCGCAAATCCCCACCACTCCGCTCTAGGGGGCGCTCCTCCAGGAGGATAACTCGGCGCCTGAGTCCAAATATTACCCATTGGATCTTGGTTAAGCAAAGCAAAGTAATTCTGTCCAAAACTTGGCAGTGTTAACGTTGTGGCTCTCCACAAGGCTGGGGTTTGACCCGCGCTAAATGTGCCAAAATAATTCCACGATGCGGGCACCGAGTCGTTCAACGTCAAAACACTTGGAGCGCCTGTGCCCGTCAAACTGTCAATTTGAATGGATTGAGGCCTGTCCGTCACATTTGAAAGGCCTGCGGATGACAAGGAACCTGGCATCAGCGCGAACTTGTTTGCCGGAGAGCTAGTTGGGGCGATTGTATCCGTGTTGTTGCGTGCCAACCTCGAAGGATGACCAAAACGTGAGGAGCGTGGATCGAAACTGCTCACCAGCGGAAAACCCCACGCCAATTGCCCGTTTTGGCGCCACATGGGGGGGGGCGGTTTGTTAGATAAATTGGTTTGTATGCCAGATAGATAAAGTTGCGGCTTAAATAAAACAGGCGTTTGGGAAGCTGCACCACCTGGGATTTTTATATATCGTTCGTCGTACGTCCTCCAATTCCCGCTCTGATCTTGAGCCTGTACTTGGACCGTCATGTAGTGGTCTGCACGCAAACCCACGACATTCACAGGCACTGCAAAAAAGCGGAAGTAATCGCCATTGAAGGGAGGAGTAGTACTCGCATTGTCATAAATAACTGGAACCCGAGACTTTACTTGAGGGTTAAAAGATGGACCGCTAGTACCATTATTAACAGTCCGCGACAAATCAAGAACGGACACCGCCGGAGACGGATTGTTTGTTTTATAATCTTGTAGCATCTGAAGCGCAAAGGAAGAACCGGTGGCAGAAGATACTTGGTTGCCATAAATATCCGTCGTTGTTGTTGTATTATAGG
>CALQFT020000207.1 GCA_943329925.2 Opitutus sp. GAS368 | reverse complement strand
CCGCCTTTGGTGGTGTCATTGATTGCCGAGCGGCAGGCCGTAAATGATACCAGGGCAAAGACGAACGCCAGTGCTGGTATGAAATGATAAAGTTGCACGGGATGTAGACAATGGATGTGGCTCAGGAGTCTTATATTCGTTTTTAGCAGCAGCCGCCGTGGCGAACCAAACAAACAACCCCACAATGACCGCCTCTCTTATAGAGTAATTAAACCGCTCGTGGGTCGCGCAATTTTTCCTAGTGCTTGTCCACAAACTTGTGAGTTTCAGTACAAACGCGGGGCGAATTCTCCGCTCGGATTTCTAGGCACAACCTGTGTTGGCAAGGAATAAAGCTCGGCCGCAAGCGTCTTCACCCCCAGCGCGGCATTCTGATGTACTAAAGCATGGTGGTGTGACCCGCTCTGGACTTCCTCTGGGATTGGCAGCCATCAAGTTCTGGACGCGCAAGAAATTCAAAAGCCGCCAAGCTCTTAGATCCAAAATCAATCCGACCCGGATTCCCATTGAGGAAAAAGAAAGAAAGCTACCGCTGGATAGAAAATGTGCGCTAGTCCACATCTAGGTCCACATTCCAAACGTGATCACAGCGCCACCGACTGTTGCGCAACGCCCTGCTTGCAATCATTCCATTCAAGCAAGGCGAGCCGCGTGCCCGCTTTTTCGAGTTTTACCATCGCAATCCAGCGTGGGCATTCGAACTCCTTTTACACTCACTCCCAATTACTTAATCCCACCAGCCAAACATCCTGAGGGCAAAAATATTTAGCAATTAGGAGAATGGATAAAATTCATCTCTCTGTTAAACCTTCCTCTCCCCTGCCCCCCCATGAACCGCCATCCCTATCACGCCCCAGCCCGACGCCTTGCCGCAAGTTCGCTCCTGCTTTGTTGCCTTTTGACAGCCTCGGCTGCCGAAGTGGACTACAATGTTCTGCCCCCGCAACTCGATGCCGCCACCCCCGGCACTATGCTGCAGGTTTATCTCAAACAGCAGGCATTTGCCGCTCTGGACAAGCGCGACTCGGCTTTTGAAAAGATTCAAACCAACGAGCAACTCCTCGCTTGGCAGCAGGAGCGCCGTGAATCATTCCTCTTCGCGCTGGGCGGCTTTCCTGAACGCTCCCCACTTAATGCACGGGTCACCGGCCAAATGGCTTTCACGGATTACCGCATTGAAAAAGTTATCTTCGAGAGCCAGCCCGGTTTCCATGTCACGGCAACCCTCTACCTGCCTCTGACTCCGGGGCCTCATCCGGCCGTGGTCCATCCCACCGGTCACAGTGAAAACGCGAAGGCAGCCGAACTTTACCAACGCGCATCCATCAATCTAGCCAAAAACGGGATTGCCTGCCTGTGTTACGATCCCGTCGGGCAGGGCGAACGCCGACAATATATCGCAGCCGACCAAAAGCCCCTCTTCGGCACCACGGTAGAACACAGCCTCATGGACGTGAGCTGCTCCCCCCTCGGAACAAATGTCGCACGCTACATGATCTGGGATGGAATGCGGGCCGTGGACTACCTTCAAAGCCGCACGGACATCAACCCAGAGCGCATCGGCGCCACGGGCATTTCAGGCGGCGGCACCATGTCTTCTTACCTCGGGGCCTTGGATGCACGCATCGCGGCCTCCGCGCCGGGTTGTTATTTGACGGGTTTCCGGCGGTTGCTTGAAACCATCGGGCCGCAGGACGCCGAACAAAACATCTTCGGCCAGATTGCCAAGGGCCTCGACCATGGCGACTACGTGATGTTGCGCGCGCCTCGCCCCACCTTGGTGATGGCTGCCACGCGGGACTTTTTTGACATCGCCGGCACATGGCATCTCTACCGTCAGTCCAAACGTTTTTACACCCGGCTCGGGTTCTCCGAACGCGTGGAGATGCTCGAAACCGACACCACCCACGGATTCCCTCCCGATATGCGTGTCGGCGCGGCGCGCTGGTTTAGCCGCTGGTTTCTGGGCAACGACAAGCCACTGCTTGAGGAAAATTTTCCCGTCCTTAACGACGAACAACTTCGCTGTACGCCCGAGGGGCAGGTCCTCCGCTTACCCGGTGCCCGCAGTCTGGTTGCTCTCAACCGCGAATGGGAAGCACGCCTCAGTGCACCGCGTCGGAAACTCTGGCAAGATCCGAGAGCGGCTCTCGCCGAAGTTCGCCGAATCACGGGGATCAGAGCGACAACAGATTTGCCGGAAGCCGAGGTGACGCTGGCCGTCAAATCAGAGCGGGCGGGCTGCACCGTGGAAAAAGTGATCCTAAAACCGGAGGCCGGAATCTGGCTGCCGGCACTGCGTTTTGAACCAACACAATCCAAACGAAGCGGCGGCCCCGTTCTTTACCTGCACAACGGGGGGAAGCAGGTGGATGCAGCCCCCGGCGGCCCGATTGAGAGGCTGGCGCTGACTGGAAGGACCGTTCTGGCGGTGGATCTGCGGGGCTTCGGGGAAACTATTCACCCCGAAGGAAAAGGAGATGTGGGTGCGCTGCTGGGCGCAAATTCCACAGAGGCAACACTAGCCTACCTGTTGGGGAAATCGTTGGTTGCAATGCGAGCCGAAGATATTCTGGCCTGTACACGTTACCTCCTCAAAACAGGCGTCGGAGCGTCCCAACCCGAACCGGTTTTAGTGATTGCAATTGGAGAGACTGGGGTGCCCGCGCTTCATGCCGTGGCGCTGGAGCCTCAATGGTTTTCTTCTCTCAAACTCGAGCATTCACTGGATTCTTGGGTGGGCGTGGTAAACACCGCTGCGAGCCTAAAGCAGAAAAGCAGCGTCGTTTTCGGCGCTCTCCGCTCCTACGACCTGCCAGACCTCGCAGCCTCCCTGCCGCAAGGCAAACTCGAGAGCACAGGGGCGCTGGACGCGGAAGGCCACCCAGCGAAGTGACGCGATTTCCATTCGCTCCGCGGCCTCATTCTATGAGCTCAACAAGTAACTCATGAAGGCTCTTGCCGAGGCGGGCGCTTTTCTATTGATCCTGTTCAGCTCTCATCTTTAGCGCCGCTTCGCTCTGCTTTTACCACTCGATCACCCTGAGTTTCAAATCGGTACAGCGGCAGCTCGCCCCACTTGCGCAGCGCCTTGAACGTCTCTGGAGCATCCCGTTTTTGCAAAGTCCAATCGGTGACCCCCTCCTTCGCGCAGGAAAGCACTTTGAGAAAACCCTTAAACTCGCGCGCCGTGCCGAGCACCCGGGAGAGGCCATCTTCCCCTTCTACGGCGCGGCTGCCTGCCGTTCCACGTTCCAACACCACAAACGTGTAGGGCAGTACGCGCAAGTCCACACCCACACGTTCCGAAAAGTCGCGCCACCCCTCCTCCTGGTGCACTTCAGAAGGCACTCTCGCAAAATGATGGCACCAGTGCCGCTCGTGCTCGACTTGCTGCAATGGGCAACTCCCCGAATGCGTGCATGGGGCAACCGCCCTCCAATCACCACCGGCCACCAGTGGATCGCGCACCGCAGACATCAAACGACGCGCATTATCCCTTGTCGCGGACTCCACCCAAATCACGGCCGCCGCTGCGTTGAGGCGCTCCAAAACACCACGCAGCTCGCCTTCAGATAGCTCCGTAAGCAAATGGCTCACCAACACCAGCGCCCCTTCACAATCCACTTGCTCCGGAGCTCCAGCCTCCACCACCAGATCCCCGCGCTTTTCCCGCAGCCGGCTCACCGCAAAATTCCGAGCCTTGTAAGAACGGTCCGTCACCGTGACCGATGCGAAAGCCTCCGGCCAATGTTCCAGCGTCCGCCGCCCCGCGATGCCACTTCCACACGCCCAATCCACCAACTTCACTGCGGGAGGAGACCACCCGCGCAGCGTTAATTCGCTCAAAACAGCGTCCCACTTCCAACCGATACGCTGCGCAAAAGTCCGCTCATACAACACCAAATCCGCATCGCTATTCCAATAGTCCGCAGTCCCAGCGTTACCCGCCAAAAACCTCTCCCGCATGAGGTTCAACGTCTTAATCTCATCCTTGGTCCAATGGCTCATTCTGGTTGTTCCCCCAAAAGGCTGGCAAGGCGCTGGGAACGCAAGCCAAAGCTCGACCACAGACCCAGAAAAGACTGACGCTCTTTCTCCTTATCTCCCCCCAGATCGCTCCGGCGCACCCCCGCAAGCATCAGATTTTTACCGGAGTGCTCTGGTTCCACAAATTCGAAAACCCGGGCAGAATAACCGCTCAACTCCAAGAGTTCGGCGCGCAAAGCGTCGGTGAGAATCTCAGCCTGCCGTTCGAGTAAAATACCGTGCCGCCCCACGGGTGAAAGCATGGTGGGAAGCCTCATTTGAGGCCGCAATTCCCGATGGCAGCACGGCGAACTCAGAAGCAACGACGCCCCGGCCTGCACTCCCTGAAAGAGGGCGTCGTCCGTCGCAGTGTCGCAAGCGTGGAGCGCAACTAACACATCCAGAGCCCCTTCTGGCTGCCATTCCCCTATGGCACCAGCCACAAATCGCAACTGCTCAAACCCCAAATCACGCGCAGCAAGGTTGCCGCTCTCCACCAACTCAGGACGCAGTTCTACGCCCGTCACCCGCGCATCCCAGCCCTTTGCGCGCAATGCGTGCGCCAGAGCGAAAGTGAGATACCCCTTGCCGGCTCCCATATCAGCCACGTGCAAGGGACGGGTAGGATCCAAAGGGGCGTCGGCGAGCAGGTGGCCAAGAATCTCAACAAATCGGTGCACCTGACGCAATTTCGCGGCCATTCCCGCCCTCGGAGACCCGTCGGGGGTTGTGACCCCCAAGCGCTGCAAAAAGGGTTCGCAAGCCAGCGCCTCCCGCCCCTGTTTACTGCGGTCATGAGCCAAACTGGGGGCCACAGCAAAGGCTGGCCGGGTGGCCCGCACACTCAGTTCACCGGAACGCTCCCGCCTAAACTGAAAATCCCCCGCGGTTGTAAAAACGTGCGCCCTCTCGAAAGTCTGCGCAAAAGCCTGCACCAAAAGCGCAATGCCAGCTTCGGGCCCGTGATTTTGAGTCGTCTCGCGGGTGGCATAACACTCCACAACACAAAGCCGACGACCATCCTTTAACTGGACAGGTCGCGCCTTGAGATTGCGCACTCCGGCGGCGTCTTTTTGGGGCATACTGAGGGTCACTTTTACCAGAGTGACGGCCGCCCATGCATTGCGGAGCGTTTCTTCAAAAGGTTCGAGGCGGTGGGTGGTTTTTAGCACGAAGCGAACCGTAGACGACTATCGCACAAGACGCCACACAGAGGTTGAGGGGAGCTCACGAAGACTTTGCGTGGACTTCCTGACAGCATGCCTTGCGCAGTGGGAAAATGAGCGTAGAGTAGAGAATGCAGCGGGTGACAGACGGTCGCTGGCGCACGGTGACTTTAAGTTCACTTCCATTTTACCTAGGTTCGCTTTGGGCAAATGAGAAGAAAACCAGAGAAGCTTGGCGTTAGAGGAAAGTCCGAACACCACCAAGCAACACGCCACGTAGAATACGCGGGGAGTCGGGCCGAAAGGCTTGGCCCACGGAAAGTGTCACAGAAAATAAACCGCCCTGCCGTCGGGACTTTCGGAAACGTAAGTCCCAGCGAAAGGGTAAGGGTGAAAAGGCGGGGTAAGAGCCCACCGCCCGTCAGGCAACTGACGGGGCACGAAAAACCCCGTGTGGTGCAAGACAAAACAGGGAACGCGCGGCGCTTGGCCCGTTTAGCGGAGGCAGCGGCGGACTTGCGAAAGCTGGGCCCGACGCGCTGAAGCATGAACCGTTTCCGGGTATTAGTCGCACTCCGCCTCGGCGGAGCGTCCCGTTTCGACGGGATGAGAGAAATGACTGTCACGGAGGGCTCTCAGGAGTCGTCCGACAGAATTCGGCTTATCGTCACCCGCTGCAGCTTTAGTATTTTAAAATAAAATACTTAGGTCATTAGATTGACTCAAAAAAGGACAAAGCCAGAACAGGAGTCAGAACACCTTTGCCCATGTCACCTCTATTTCCCGAGGTGTTTTGACCCTCTTTTTGAGGTTTACCGGAGCCGGTTCAGACCACCCGCGTTATCGAAGCGCGAGCCAATTCTTGGCACTCCTCCACTTCACCCAGTCCACGTACCATACCTCTGCAGAACGCACGAAAAGCAACCCCCGCGTTTCCTCCGCCCGTCGCCACGCCAGGCGTCAATACCCTCGT
>CALQFT020000206.1 GCA_943329925.2 Opitutus sp. GAS368 | reverse complement strand
TCGCTGCGTTCCAAATCCGTGATCATGATCAGTTCGGCAACTTCCTTTGGAGATGTTAACAATTCAAACGCATTCCTCTCATCGGCATGAACTTCAGAGCGACGCGGCCGGGTTCCCTTTATGGGTCGCGTCCGGACGCTGCGCCCGGAAAACTTAAGGAAAAGTTCTGGCGAACTGCTCAGAATGCAGCGCCCGGGTTGCCGCACAAATGCCGCGTAAGGAGCTGGTGAGTAGTGCCTCAAGGCTTCGTATAATTCCCACGGATCGCTCTGGTTCCACTCCGCTTCCATGCGGTGGCTGAGGTTTACCTGATAAATATCGCCGGCTCGAATGTACTCTTGCGCCCTCCGCACCGAGTCACAAAAAATCTCTTTTTGAACCGTCGCACGGAACTGCAATTCGTCGCAGTTCGCCTGAAGCGCCTGTTCATCCTCCAATAAAAAGCGCCACCAAGGCGGACTGCCTTCCCTTGCCTCAATTTCATCGACTCCTGCATACCAGAGCTTTTCGCGATGTCGGTACACGAGAACCCGGCGATACACTCCAAACCGGTAAGCTCCATTGTACTCGATGGCTCCCGCCACGATGGCTCCCGGCAATCCATCGTCACAGGGCGCACTGCCGTCGTACTCGGCGGCGAGTTCGGCGACCACCCGCTGTAAGCGTGTGAAATCGTCTGGGGCAAACAAGTTGCCCACAACCCACGATTCCGGTTCCAGCGCCAAAACCGAAAGCGGCGCTGCAGTTTGGCGGCCGTCGTGGCGGTCCGTCGGGGGCTCTTGGTCGCGGGCGGAATCAAAGAAGATCATGCCCGCCCTGTGCCTGCCACGCGCAGCCAAATCCGACGGAGAAAACTCCGTGAGCTGTGGGACTGCCTCAAAGCGGGCTGTGTTTGCTGGCATACAACTTAAACGGAACCAGAAGGGCTTCCTTTTCAAATGCTTTTTTGCACCGTAACGTCTCATACTACTCTTTCTCATGAAGCTGCCCCGCCTTTTTTCGCTGCTGGCGACCCTTACCGCCTGGCTCATCGGGTTTATTCCGCTATCCGCCCTCTCAGAGCCTGGATCAGCGCGAGGTTTACCGCTGGCTCCACGGCTCACTCCTCCCCCTCCAGAACTGGCTCCAGGCGACCCAGCCAGTGCTCCGGCGGAGCTTCAACTTCAGCCCGACTCCTCCAGTGCCCGGCGCCTTCCGTTTTCTCCAACCACCTTGGACGGACTGCCCGCGTTTAAAGATAGCAACCCTCCTCGAACCGCCCCGGATGACCCGCGCAACGACAATTTGGACCTCCCCATGGAGCCCAATTTTGCCGAACTCAAACTCATTCGCCGCGGCAACCCCATCCTTGTTCCAGACGGCCCGAACCCCACAGAAGATGCTGCCCGTGAACTGAATGCGCGCATGCATTTCCGTGACGCAAAGATCCGTGCAATGAAGGATCCAGAGGTCCAAGCCTCCCTTTTAGAGTCCCAAAAAGCGCGCTCTGACCGGGATTTGCGTGACGCGCTGCGGCGCCATTACACACGGCTATTTTCCCTAATGCGTGCATCCGACGGCACGCTGTCCAAGCTGATTCAGGAGCGAGAAAAGGAGACCATGGCTCCCCTGCTTGAAAAGCTTTCCCGTTAATACGCAGATTTTTATGAACGTGCTAATTTTAGGCGGCGGGGGCCGGGAACATGCGCTTGCATGGAAGTTGCGCCAGTCCCCGAGAGTGAAATCGATTTTTTGCGCCCCGGGAAACGCCGGCATCAGCGAGGTGGCCACGTGCGTGCCCATCAGCCTGACGGATCAGGCCCAATTGGTTGCCTTCGCGAAAGAACACGAAATCGGTCTCACCGTGGTGGGACCCGACGACGCGCTGGCGGCGGGAATGGTGGATCGCTTCAGAGCGGCGGGCCTGCGTATTTTTGGACCGACGCAAGCGGCCGCTAGACTGGAATCCTCAAAGGTGTTCGCCAAGGAGTTCATGGAGCGCCATGGCATTCCCACTGCGAAGTCCGGTAATTTTACAGACAGCATTCAGGCTCAGTTATTTGCCTCAAAAATGTCACTGCCGCTGGTGGTCAAAGCCGACGGCCTCGCCCTGGGTAAGGGCGTGATTATCGCCCAAACGCACGAGGAAGGCCGCGAGGCAATCCGTCAGATCATGGACCAGCGCAAATTCGGGGAGGCGGGAAGCGCGGTGGTCATCGAGGAATTTTTGGAAGGTGCTGAATGCTCCATTCATGCGTTGGTGGATGGCGAAGCGACCTTGCTATTCCCCAGTGCACAGGACCACAAACGTGCACTGGACAATGATTTAGGGCTAAACACCGGAGGGATGGGCACATACAGTCCCGCGCCGCAACTTACTCCTGAGCTGGAGACGCAGGTTCGCACCGAGGTGCTGGAGCGATTTCTCTCGGGACTCAAGGCGGATGGCATTTTCTACAGCGGGATGCTTTTCCCGGGTTTGATGCTGACCCGCGACGGAGTGAAGGTGCTGGAATTCAACTGCCGTTTTGGCGATCCTGAAACGCAAGTGCTTCTAGCGCGACTAGATTCGGACCTGCTTGACCTGCTGGAAGCCTGCCTTGACGGCACCCTTGCTCAGCAGCAGCCGAATTGGAAACCGGGCTCTGCGGTCTGTGTGATCGCGGCCTCCGGCGGTTATCCCGAAGTATACGAGACGGGCAAGGTGATTTCCGGACTGGACGCAGCGCATGAACATGCCGTTGTTTTTCACGCGGGCACCCGTTTGGAAAACGGCAAGGTGGTCACCTCGGGCGGTCGGGTGCTGGGGCTCACCGCAACAGGGCCGGATTTGCGAACGGCTCAAGCGACCGCCTATGCCGCAGTGGAGCAAGTTCACTTTGATGGGATGCACTTTCGGCGGGACATTGCCGCTAAAGGGCTCCAGAGCTGATTTTTAATACGGCTTATGCACCCCTTTCGTACTGCCGTTTTGCTGAGCTTTTTTTGGACCTCCTCCTTCGGCTTGGGTGCGCCGACGCTTTCCGAAGAGGAGGTGGATCGCGCCTTGGAAGCCATTTGGCTCAAGGTGCCCGCAGAGGCTCAGCGCGCGCCGGAGTCTGCCAAGAGGGCGGCGTTGGACACTTATTTGCGGCAATTAGGAGAGGGTGGCGGGTTATTTAGCGAACCGCAGAAGGGACTCTCCGTCGCGGAATTTCCGGCACTCAAATTTCATTCCGAGATACTTCCCGCAGGAGTGGGCTATGTGCGTCTGGGAGCCTTTACTCCGGAACTCCCCGCGCGCCTCGAATCGGCATTGCGTGACTTTAAACAACTTAACGCAAGCATTTTACTGCTGGATTTGCGAGCCACACCTGCGCAAGGCGATTTGGATCTGGCGCTGGAACTGGCGGGCTGCCTTTTGCCTGAAAACACTCAGGTCTGTGAATGGCACACCGCAAAACAGGTGGCGCAACCCGCTTTTACTAGGAAGCCCCCAGTGGCGCAATTCCAGCTATTTTTACTCACCGGCCCACGCACAGCGGGCCCCGTGGAGGCATTTGCGGCGGCACTGCGTGGCCAGGGGAAGGCCCTGATTTTTGGGTGTAAGACGCCGGGGCAGGCCGCTGATTATGAGGCCATTCCACTACAAGACGGCCGCTTTCTGCGGTTGCCCGTTCGAGATGCGGTGTTTACTCAGGAACCGCGGCTGTTTCCCGAGGGATTGCAACCCGACATCGAGGTGAAAGTCTCCATGGAGGCCACGGATGCCGCGCTGTCGCTGGCCGCTCAGGAGGGACGCTTGGCTCCGCTGCTGGCGGAGGTCGAGTTTCCTCATTTAAACGAGGCTGCGTTGGTGGCGGGCAAAAACCCAGAGGCTGAGGCGTGGATAGACTCCAAGCTCAAGCGGCGACGTACTCCAGTAGCCTCAATTAAGGATCGGGCTTTGGTGCTGGTGCTGGATTTCCTCAACGCGCGGGATGCCTTGAGAGGGGAACGCCCCGTGGACTTGCCATAACTTGGACGGCCTTAGACGGCGGCAACCCAGGGAAAGGCACCGGCTTTTACAAGGAAGTGTTGGGGAGCAGACCTCGCAGCAATAGTTGCGCATTGCTAAGCGATAAGGCATCTTCCAAGCTCCATTTATGAGTGATATTCAGGAACATTTAGAACACGCGGAGCATGCAGCCCACGCTGGACATGCCCCAGATCCGTTTATGGGCAGGGTTGGGATGACGATGGCCATCATCGCCGCGATTCTAGCCGCAGTGTCACTTGTTGGACACCGCAAACACAACGCTGTCCTTCAGTTACAGGGCGATGCAAACCGCCTTCTCACCGAAAGCGCCGCGTTCAAAGTGGAATCCAGCAACACCTTTTCCCGCTTTCAATCCAAGAAAGGCCGCATGGAGGAACAGGGGCGTGCCATTACGTTCACTAAACTTTTCCCCACCACCCTAGGTACTGAATCTTTACGGGACGCCGAGGTTAAGAAGTGGGAAAGTTATATCTCTAAAAATAAGACTGAGGAAAAAGATATCAAAGTGGATGAAGCCACGAAATTTCCGGCCAAAAATGAAGATGGTTCGGAAAACGACACCACTGGCGCTCTTTTGGTAACTGGAAAACGCTTCCAACAATTGGCCGAAGAACGGGTGATTGATGCCAAGCATAAATCTGAAGAAGGTGAACACTTTCATCATCAGGCAGATCAATTGGACTGGGCGCATCTCACCGTCGAACTTGGCCTTGTGCTTTGTACGGTAAGCATACTCACGAGGGCAAAGTCGTTTTGGCTGGCAGGCATCATCGCCTCGGGCGTCGGCGCGTATCTTGCTATTAGTGCTCTCGGAATGGCCCATTAGCCGCGTTACTAAACCTCTTTTCTGCTTCCGTCCTGTTGAATCGAATCATCCCGTTTTCTATCCCCCTTGAAGATGGCCTCCTCACTCTTTCTACTTAGCAAACCCGCTTCTTCTCCCCAACTCCCAGAGTTGAAGGAATCACATTATCCATTGCTTGGCTCAATGAAGGGCCGAAAGCTTAGCCACACGCTGCGAAAGCAGACTTATTGCGCGGCAGTCTCCTTTCTTTTTCTGTGCGTAGTGAGTGCTGGGTTTGCGCAGAATCCGGCGCCTAAAGCAAAGGCCCCGGGTACGGTGCCCGAACTCATCATCGATGAGAAACCCGCGCCCAAGCCTACTCCGGTTGTCGCGGAACCTGCGCCAAAGCCTGCCACGCCAATGCCCGTCGCTAAGGACGCGCCCAAACCACCCGTTCCCGTCGTCGCCCCGCCGACGCCGCCTTCGCCTCCCGCGCCTACTCCGGTTGTCACGCAGCCCGCGCCCAAGCCTGCCGCGCCTACTCCGGTTGTCGCGGAACCTGCGCCAAAGCCTGCGCCGCCAATGCCCGTCGCCAAGGACGCGCCCAAACCACCCGTTCCCGTCGTCGCCCCGCCGACGCCGCCTTCGCCTCCCACGCCAACCCCGGTTGTCACGCAACCCGCGCCCAAGCCTGCCACGCCTACTCCGGTTGTCGCGGAACCTGCGCCAAAGCCTGCGCCGCCAATGCCCGTGGCTAAGGACGCGCCCAAACCGCCCGTTCCCGTCGTCGCCCCGCAGACGCCGCCTGCTCCTCCCGCGCCAACCCCAGTTGTCACGCAACCCGCGCCAAAGCCTGCGACGCCAATGCCCGTCGCTAAGGACGCGCCCAAACCGCCCGTTCCCGTCGTCGCACCGCAGACGCCGCCTTCGCCTCCCGCGCCAACCCCGGTTGTCACGCAACCCGCGCCCAAGCCTGCCACGCCTACTCCGGTTGTCGCGCAACCTGCGCCCAAGCCTGCCACGCCAATGCCCGTCGCTAAGGACGCGCCCAAACCACCCACACCCGTCGTCGTACCGCTGCCAGCGCTGATTCCAGAAAGTTTACCTACCGCCGTCACTCCAGTTTTTAATGGGCTTAAAGCACCAAATCGCCCAGTGTTTGCGATGGGAGAACGCCACGTTTTGGTGGTGAAACCTGACGGGACACTTTGGACGTGGGGCGCCAATGAATCCGGCCAATTAGGAGACGGCTCGAAGCTGGCGAGCGCGTTTCCCATTCAAATTGCTTCTGAGTTGACGATGACATCGTCGAAGCCGGGGCCGAAAGATTTTCAGTGGGTGGCCGTTGCCGCGGGCGATGCTCATTCCATGGCTCTGCGCAGTGATGGAACGGTTTGGATTTGGGGCGGTGACAAAAACTCTCTTCTAG
>CALQFT020000205.1 GCA_943329925.2 Opitutus sp. GAS368 | reverse complement strand
CTCGCACCGTTGCGGAAATTATCCACGCCGGTCATCAGTTGTGAGCGGGTGGGAGTGCAAAATGGAGTCACGTGGAAGTCGGAAAACCGCACGCTTTCATGGTGAAGCTTGTCCACGTTGGGCGTCTTCGCCACCGGGTTGCCGTGGCAGGAGTAGTCGCCAAAACCGGCGTCATCGACCAATACGATGATGACGTTTGGTTTGGCGCCGGTATCCGCAGCGTTTAGTGCCGCCAGCGGCGAGAGGAACAGGGCGGCGAGGAGTGGTAGCGTGAACTTCATAGGGGAATGGAATGAGCTGGGGCCGGTCTGGGGCAGGAAAAGAGGCGCGCGGCCACTCGAACGGTTTCCTTATTCTCAGCGTAAGGTTCCGCCAAAGGCTTTTACATGTTGGATGTTCCTTCCGCGCTATCGCCAGAGCGGCTCGATTTGTTCGGCGTTCCATTTGTCCCATAACGCCAACATTTGCTTTACTCTGGCCGGCTCCTGGGCCGCCAAATCAGTCCCCTCACCAATATCGTGAGTCAAATCGTAGAGCTGCCATTCCTTACCGTTCCGCTCAAGTTTCCAATCACCAACTCGCATCGCGTTCTGTTTTCCAACGCGCCAAAAAAGCGGACGCTCCGGCAACCCCACCGTCTGCCCCATAAGAAGCGGAATGAGACTCACCCCATCCATTTTCGTTTTTTCCGGCACCACCTTGGCAAGATCCAAGGCGGTCGCCGTCGCATCCATCGAAGTCACTGGCGTATCCAGTCCCCGCCCCGCCGGGATGTGGTTTTTCCACGACACGATAAAAGGCACTCGAATTCCCCCTTCCAGTAACTCGCCTTTTCCGCCACGCAACGGCCCATTTCTCGAGGTGAGTTCTTTCGTGGGACCGCCGTTGTCACTGAGGAAAACCACAAGGGTATTTTCCTCGTTTCCACTGTCCCGCAATTTCGAGACCACTTTCCCGACGCTGTCATCTAGATGAGCAAGCATCGCCGCAAAAATCCGGCGCTGGATATCTTCAATATGCGCGAATTTTTTCATGTACTCATCCGCTCCCTGCATCGGGCTGTGGACCGCATTATAGGCAAGATAGAGGAAGAACGGCTGCGCCTGATGGCGGCCGATAAAGTCACAGGCCTCACGGGTGAAGACATCGGTAAGGTTTGCCCTTTCATCCACTGGCTGGCTGCTCCGCAAAAGAGGATTATCGGTGTCGTATTCGTGTTCATTGTGTCCCGATTGAGTACTCCACACGATCCTGCCATCCGGCGAACTCCAACGCCCTTTTCCCCCATCTGGAAGGGTCATCTTTCGCAACCAAGTTGTGACGCCCTGCCAGGGACTAGGCACATAATAGTGGCCTTCATGCAGGAATCCAAAAAACTCATCAAACCCACGACGCTGCGGATGGAACTGCGCCGTTCCCCCTAAATGCCACTTCCCAACGAGTCCCGTCGCATAGCCGCTGTCTCTCAATCGATTTGCTATACTCTTCTCCGCCAGAGGCAGGCCGATTCCGGGTATCAAGTTTTGAGCCCCAATCGGGTTAAACTCGAACCCAAATCGCGTCTGATAACGCCCTGTCAAAAGTGCAGCTCGCGAAGCCGCGCAAAAAGGAGCGGTGACATAGCCGCTAGTAAAACGCGTTCCCCTCGCCGCTAATGCGTCAATGTTGGGGGTCGGAATTTCCTTCCCTCCGTAACATCCGAGTTCTCCGTAACCGAGGTCATCAGCAACAATGACAAGAATGTTCGGTCGTGCAGCGGCCTCGACAGCGTGGCCAGACCGCAGGCCAAAAACAGCGACACTCAAGGCGGCACACGTCGCCAGTAGCGAAATCTTCATAACTGAAATCTTTGGGGGGTCAGCCTGACACATACGGCGCTGGACTCTTTCTAAGAACAGTCGGGCGCGCCTTTCACTTCTTGGGCAAAGGAACCTGTGAGGTCGTGCGCAGGTACGAGATCAAGTCGCGCACCTCTTCGTCGGGCAGCGTTTTGAGCAAACCTTCCGGCATCATGGAAATCGGCAGCTTCTCGCGAGATTGAATCTCCGATTTCGCGATGACCGTGTCCTGGCCAATCACACGCAGGGTGACTTGTTGCGCGTCTTCCGCCGCAACAATTCCAGAGACCGTGCGCCCGTCGCGAGTCGTCACCACAACAAGGTGATAGGCCTCCTGCATGATTTCGCTCGGGTTGATAATTTCCGTAAGGATGTAATCGAGGTTGGCACGATTTGATCCCGTAAGATCCGGGCCCACATTTCCACCGGAGCCGTAAAGCATGTGGCACAGTGTGCACGAACGCTCAAACACCGCGCGCCCCCGGGACACATCCGCTTTCGCCAGATAAGCATTGGTTAACAACGCTTTGTACTTCGCGGTGTCGGCTTCTTTGTGGCTGGCGAGCTGAGTAATCGGCCCCCAAAACTCTACAAACGAAGGTCCAATGACACGGTAGAGCTGACGCGCGGCAAAAGCGCTCACATCAGTCTTAGGAATTCGGTTGTCTTTTATGGAATCAACCAGTGCCTGCGCAGTGCTCCGGCGCCCGGAGAGCGTGAGCACCACCTCCGCCTTTTGAGCAGTCGACATCAAGGCGTAGCGCCCGAGGAGTTGTTTCCCCACTTTGGGATCATCAAACGCGGCAAGCGCCCGAATCGCGTCCACGCGAAGCGCCTCTTCGTCCAAGAGCGACAAGACAACTGGCAGCGCCGGAGCGTGTGTCGCGCGGGCGAACGACTGTAGAATTTCGCGCCGCTGAGGAACCGGCGCTGCCTTGTTCTGAAGCACAGCAAGCTGCGCTCCCACGGCATTGGCGTCCCCGAAGAGCTGGCCGATCTGCGCCACAAGCTCGCGCAATTTCGGATCATTCATCGCAGTAAGTGCCGCGGCGGCAGTCTCCCAATTTTTAGGAGCTTTTACCTCACGTTTATCGAGCGATTTCAACCCATCGCGCAGGCCTTCCAAAAGCAGTTGCTTGGTATTGAGGTCAGCCGTTTTGGTGAGCGCCCCGACAACCGCTTCGGATTCCTTTGCAATGCTTGCGCGGCGGGCGACATATTTCGTGAGCACTGGAATCCGACTGCCAGCCCCCAAGGCGAGAGCGCGGGGAGCGTCTTTCTCAACCAGGGGCTCAATGCCGAACCACAGCATCTTGGGCAGATTGTGATCCGCGTCGTCTTCCGAATGTGAGACGAGCTGTTGGGCAATCGGCCAGCGGTCAGCCAGCGGCATCCGCTGAAGGGCCGCTGCAACATAAAGCCGCACAATGGGCGAAGGATCCTTTTCTGCGAGGTGCGCGAGTTTATCCAAAGCGGAGCGGCTGTAGGAAAGGTCTTCCCCAAGCAGTTGGATCGCCCAGCCGCGGACATAGGGCTCAGCGTGAGAGAGGAGCGGCAGCAGGCGGTCCTCGGGCAGATTTTTGGTCACATGCAGCGCCCACAGCGCACGGAGTTGGTGTGCGGCAGTCTTGGATTGAGCAAACAGATCCCAAAGCCGGGTAGGTACTGATGCATCGCGGCGCCCCTCTGCAGCCCGTTGCTGGAGCAGAACGCGAGCCCGGCGGCTATACCAGTCGTTTGCGTTTGTCAGTAAACTCACGAGCTCGACGTCCTTCTTCTCGTTGAGGTCAAGATTGGCGGTGCCGGGAAGCCCTTTCGGCGCAAGGCGGTAGATACGACCGGTCTCCTTGTCGTGGATGGCGTTTCCACAAATCTCGGTGTCGTGCCAATCGAGCGTATAGACCGCTCCATCCGGCCCGATTTCGGTACTGAAACCCACCCAAGCATTGTCGTTTGCAAGCAGGGTCTCGTCTCCGTGGTGGCCCACAAAGCCTGACCCCTTTGGTTCTAGAATATCGGTGAGCACCGCATGCTCGTGCAGATTCGCCATGAATATCCGGTTGTGGTATTCCTTGGGAAACGCGTCAGCAAGATAGACGCGCGCTCCCCCATGGGCTGAGCGATGCCGGTGGTCCGCGATGGTTTTGATATCATCGAAGACGTATGGGTTGACGTGTTTGCCCCCCTGTCGGTGGTAAATGCCGCCGGGAATCACATGCCAAAGGTGCGGAATCACGCAGGCGGTGATGAACATCTGGCCGTGGTCATCAAAATCGAGGCCCCAAGGATTGCTGAAACCGTGCGCGACCACTTCAAAACGATCCTTCGTCGGATGATAACGCCACACTCCGCCGTCGATGAATTGGCCGTCTTTCACTGCGATATCGGTCGGGAACGCCTCCCCCTTGCGCAGGATCGTGCCGCCGTTCAGAGGCTTGCCGACCGTCGAAGGCGTCGCAAATCCTTGGCAGCCATAGAGCCAGCCATCCGGCCCCCAGGAGAAGCTGTTAAAGATCTCGTGCCGGTCCCGGATGCCCCAGCCCGTGAGGCGCACTTCGATATTCCCGTCAGGCTTGTCATCGTGATTTTTATCGGGAACAAACAGCAGGTTCGGCGGGGCGCCGAGCCACAGCCCGTCGAATCCAATCGCAATCGCCGAGGGAAACGGGATCCCTTCCATGAAAACCGTGCGCTTGTCGAATCTCCCGTCACCGTCCGTATCTTCGAGGATGAGGATTCGACTGTTGCCGTCCGCGGAGAACCCAGTGCTGCGCGTCTCGTAATCCCGATTTTCAGCGACCCAGAGACGGCCGCGGTCATCCCAGCAAAAGGCCATGGGTTGAGTGATCATGGGTTCGACTGCGGCAAGTTTCGCCTCCAACCCGTCGGGAACCGTCATCTTTGCGACGGCCTGTGCTCCGGTAAGGAAAGTGGCGGCCTTGCCACTTTTCCGGGCGAGCACCATGTTCTCGACGAGAACCGACTTCTGGGTGAACTTCTGCCATGTCTGGTTGAGCACCTCCTGGTCCAGTTTGCCGGTGTAGACGACAAACTGATGTCGAACCGTCTCGGATTTGCCCTTTTCAATCGTCCAGTCACCGCTGATCGCCCGGCAGGGTCCGACGCCCATCTGTCCATCCACGCGCCAGGCCTGTGGATATCCAGCGTTCGTCGGATGATCAAAAATGGCAATGTGAGCCTGATCCTCACGTCCCTCGACCTTGAGCCCGAGATCCACCCAGAAGGCGGTCTTTGTGTTGGCCAGATCATTGCGAAGGCGATCGTTATTCACCACGGCACCTTCCATACCCTGCTTCCACGGCATGCGAAGAAACAGACCGCCGTACGGCTCTTTCGCCATAGTCAGATCGACGAGACCTTCGCCCTTCCATTCCAGATCCAGCAAATAGCGGTCACCTGAGTCGCGCATCGTCCAAGTCTGGGTCTCGGCCATCACCGGGGTCCCCTGGGCATCGAGAAGGTGGTAAACCGTACTCCACTTGACTGATTCGCCTTCCGCAACGAGGGGCGCGCTGGAGACCTTGCGCCAGAAGCCCGCACCTGGATTGTGAAAGTAATCCCGCCCATTCACCTGCTTGAGACCCCAGTAAAGCCCGGTCTGGTGCTTGTGATGTTCCGGACTCAACTCGGTCAACACACCCTTGCCATCGGGCGCGACAATCGGGTGGAGAAACGGCCGGACATCAGGCCGCGCGTTTTGGGTCAGGATCGGTTCCGCGACATTTTGCCGAAAAACGGAGAGGGTGTTGGCCGCCTGATCTTGACGCAAAGTTAGCGGCGCGGCCTCGGCCCTGACGGAAAAGGCGGCAGCTGCAGCCACAAGCAGGAAGGAAGAATGTAAAAAAGATTTCATAGTAGGGGCGCAGAATGGGGTAAAAGCGGCTCGCTAAGGGTCCCAACGGGCTGGCCAGAAGATAGGGCCGGCGGGAAAGTTTCTCAAAGGACATCATTTGTTATTAATCAGACATTCTTGAGTAGCCCATCTGTATCCCGATCTACGGCGTCGCAGGTAGGGCTCTCAGCCATGCGACATTGAAAACATAGTGGTTCTTGCTGCTAATGAGCTGAATCCGACCGTCACGCGTCTGGGCCGCCGCCAGTTGTCGCGCAATGGCCACAACGGCCTTTTTCTTTACAGCGGCGTTCGGCGTCAGACTGTAAAGTACGTGCGCCCATTTGCGCAGCGGCTTGTACTCGGGTTGCTAGCGCATCATGCGCCACACCATTTCCACCAGCATCGCGCGCACCCGCGGGTTGCCGCTTTTGCTCACACTCCCGGAGCGGCGCTTGCCTCCGCTGCTGTGTTCACGCGGACACAATCCGGTGTAACTCGACACCTGCCGACGGTTGTTG
>CALQFT020000204.1 GCA_943329925.2 Opitutus sp. GAS368 | reverse complement strand
CGGTGGTTTTGTTTGGATGTAAATCCAGATACCAGCACCCCGTGGCAATCGCATCCTCAAAACGGCGCCCCTGCATCAGATCCTCCTCACACAGGACATGCTGACCAACAATTCGGCGCGACTCCCGCACGCCAATCCACGGATAGGCCTCCATAAAATACGACTGTTCAAAACCGGGCACCTCACGCTTCCACGCCCGGAACATCGCGTGGGCGTCCGCCCTGCCCTGCATCTCCGCCCGGCTGAGGTCGGCGGCGTTGGTGGGATCCGCCGGGACCCGTACCCCGTGGATATACACTTCATCATCCCCATAAAGAAACATCACGCCGGGTCCATAATAAAACGGCAACTCGCCCCTTTGCTGCGCCCGCTCCAAGGCGGCGCGGCAGTTCTTAGTGAGATCCGGGGCCGACTTCACGCGCCCGATGCGAAAATGCAGCGTGAGAGGCTGCACCTCGGCGTTCTGTTCAAACGGCGCGCCCGCCCAAGCCGCGACATCGGCGTCCCCAGTGCAATCGATCACCGTTTTGGGGTGCACCGTTACCAAACCGTCCTTGTTTGCCAAGCTCACCGACTCGATGCGTCCGCCACGACTCTGCACATCACACACGAAAGAGTTAAACAGCACGGTGAGGTTTGACTTTTGCTCCTGAAAGAGACGGTCCAGCAACAACTTAAACTCAAATGTGTTCGGAATAGTCGGGTTATGTTTCCCCACAGTTTGAGCATCCGGCGCACACACACCGGACTTCGAAAGCAACTCTAAAGCAATACCCCGCACCACGATACGCCTTGTGGTGATATGCGCGATTCCGTCAAAATAAGGAAGACCGACACTCGTGATGATCCCCCCAGCGAAGGGCGCCTTCTCCACCAGCAGCACCTTCGCCCCGGCTCGGGCCGCCGAAAGAGCCGCGGCACTTCCCGCACACCCGCCGCCGCACACAAGCACGTCGGTGTGTATGGTGCGCGCCGTTCCTGCTGGAGAGGTCGGCCCGGCACGCAGCGCGGGTTGAAGTGCACCAAGGGCGGCGGCACCGGCAGAAGCCTGCAAGAAGCCTCGGCGGGTTTGGGGGGCGAGGTATTTCATATAAGGGACGAATTTATTTCACGAGCGGGAACTCCTTGAGCAGCTCCTCCACTGTGCACAGGCTCACTCGACCAGGAAACGCTGCGCGCACCTTTTTGACCTGTGCGGAGGTGATTGCCTCGGACTGATTGCCAAAACTGTTACGCACAAATGTGAGAACAGCCGCCATTTCCTCGTCGTTCACCATTCCGCCAAAAGGAGTCATGGGCACTTGGCCGTCGTATTTTTTGCCATTAATTTCAAGGGGGCCAGCCAAGCCGTACAAAGCCATGCGAATGATTCGATCGGGTTCGCCGCTGACCCACAAACTTTTCTCAAGCGACGGAAACGCGGGATCCAGCCCCTTGCCGTTGGGTTGGTGGCAGGTGGCGCAATGACCTTCACGGAAATAAACTTTTTGTCCGGCGAGAAATTGCTTCTTGGCGTCGGCACTCAAATACCCGGGGGCTTGAAGTTCAGGGTGATCCATCGCCTCTTTTTCAACGGCACCGACGAGACGGTCGGAGGCCGTTTTGGCGGCGTTCTGGCTCCATTGATCCAACGGCTTGCTCGAAACAATCGCCACGATCTTCTTCGCAGCAGCCGCGTCGGGCAGCCAAGAGGCTGCGACCAGCGCCTCCAAACGCACCCGGCCATGCTCATCTGCGGCGGCTTTTTCCAACAAAGCAGCGTGATCCGCGATGCTGTGCGTGTTGTAACGCAGCACACGCACGGCGGCAGAGCGCGCGCGAAAGTCCTTGGCAGTAAGAAGCTGGCGTAAGAGCGCTTCGTCCACCTTGTTCATCCCCCAAGTGGTCCAAAGCGCCTCCAAAGCGTAATGTTCATAGGAGGGGTCTGATTTATCCAGAGCTGCCACCCAGCCTTTCAACGCAGGAAGTACTTCTCCCGCAGGTAGACCCCGCAGATGACGCCGGGTGCGGTAACGGGTCCGCAGTTCGGGTTCCTTTAGGTTGTTGAGCAAGGTTGCGACACTCGCGCCTTCGATTTGCGCGGGCTTCACGAGCGGGCGCGACGGATACGTGATGCGGTAGATCCGCCCGTGAGTGTGGTCTCGGAACGGGTCACGGGCATTGTGCTGCATGTGGCCGATGAGCGGATTCTGCCAGTCCAGCACGTAAAGCGAACCGTCTGGGGCGAACTCGAGATCCACGGGGCGGAAGTTTTTATCGCTGCTCACAAGTAAATCCTGGCGGAAATCCGTCTTCCAACCCGTGCCCTCATCCTGGATCTGGTGCTGCTTGATTCCGAGGAAACCGATGTTGTTACAAAGAATGATGTCCCCCTGCACCTCGTCGGGGAAGTGGCGCGACGAAACAATTTCCAACCCGGAAGTGGGGCGGACCTTTTGCTTTTCAGGAATGAGGTCGGGCGTGGACGGGGTCTTACTACCAAAAGTAGGCTTCACTGAAACTGGCAGCATCCAGTTCATACTGGTGCCGGAGGTGTGGAGGAAAAAGTCCTGCCCCCAAGCATCAAACGCAACGCCCCAAGGATTTGGAATGGCCAACTGAGCGGTGCGTTCCAACTGCCCACGCTGGGGGCTGTAACGAAGAAAACCGCCGTCGACACAGCGCACCGGGCCGTAGGGTGTTTCGACGTTGGAATGCAGAAACACGCCTTCACAGAGCATGAACGCGCCGCTGGGATCCGCGCAGTAGGCGCTAATGGCGTGGTGAGTGTCGTGGGTGTCAAAGCCGCCCAGGATGATTTCGCTGGAATCCGCCTTACCGTCGCCGTTGGTGTCGCGCAGCAGCACGAGGTTCGGCTCTTGGGAAAGATAGACGCCTTCGGGGGCCAGTTCGAAGCCAATGGGCAAATGAAGATGATCGGCGAAAACAGTTTCCTTGTCGGCTTTACCATCCCCGTCGGTGTCTTCGTAAATGAGGATTTTGTCGTTTGGCAACGCGTCACCGGGGCGGTAATGGGGGTAGGTCGGGGCGACGGCGACCCAGAGTCGGCCCTTGTCGTCGAAGGACATTTGCAAGGGGTTGGCAAGGTTAGGAAACTCCTTTTCACTGGCGAAAAGCTCCACTTTATAGCCCTCGGGCACGGTCAGCATTTTCACCGCCTCTTCGCCTTGGAGAAAGGTATCCGAGCCATTCTTCACACTGGGCTGGTAATTTGTGGGCACCGGAGGGAGGAGGTGGGTCTGAGAGTCGTCGACGACCAAATCGGCCTTTTTAGAGGAAGCCACATCGTGAATAAGCGTGTCACGAATGGCGGTAAGCTCACGCGTTTTTTGGAACTCATCGGGGTAGTTTTGAGGCCCGTAGGGGTTGTAGCGCTGCCCGTGGGTATGGACGCCGTTGAGCACATTGTAGTCGTTGTTCCAGAACCAGTCCTTCTGCTTGACTGCCTCGTGCAGCAAATCTGGGTTAGCCTTGGAAACACGCGCATGCTTTCCGTAAACCCCGTCCGCCAAAAGTGCTGCGAGAATTTTGTAGCCCTCCTCATTGGGAACAAATCCACCAGTAGTCAAAGGCTGCTTGGCCTGAGCGTAAAGGGCTTTGGTCGGATTAAAAAGATCCACAAAAGTCAGCCCATGCTTTTGGGCAACCGCCTTCACTGCAGCAGCGTAAAGGGCGAGATTCGCGTTCTCCTTTTCTCCATTGGGAAGATCCCGTTTCGCAGACTGATCCTCAAACGCCACAGGAGAGGCCAGCACCAGACGCGGGGCGGCCGTGCCGTTGTAGGCCAGGCTCAAGGTGTGCTGAACCCAGGCGTCTAATTCCGCCTCAAAGTTGGCCACCCGCCTCGGACCTTCGAAAGACTCGTTGTACCCAAAAAAAGCGACAATCGTATCCGCCTTCAAAAAAGCGAGCCACTCATCCGGCATTGGGAAAAAGCCCTTGCCATGGTGGACGTTTAATTCCGGGTGGAACTTCTCCGCCCCGGGAAAGGCCCATTGGGTGACTCGCGCGGGATGGGGGCGAAATCCAGGGGTGTCACCAACATGCCCCATATTGCGCACAAACAAAGCGCTCTGAGGATAGCGCAGATGCAATTCAGTCTCCAGACGGCTGTAATACACATCCCTCTCGGCGAGACCATTGCCGATAAAAACGAGCCGTTCACCCTGTTGCGGCGGGGCAATGGCCTGCGAGCGAACTGCGTTTGCCGCGGAGGGAACCGGCATAATGGCATGCGGCGCGTTTTGGGGCGCCGAATTCATAGTCTGGGCTAGAAGAGAGAGCGGAAGGCCGGCAAAAGCTGCGAGAGCGAGAATAGTTTTGTTCATGGAGGGCGAAGCGGATTAGGGCAATTTTAAGCCATGTCAGCTCGGCAAATGCGAGGGCAAAAAGGATCACCTCCCCCTCTCCGACTCCGCTCGCGCACACTTTCCAACACCTCCAACACGCCGCCCCATCCAATACAACTTCACATTAAGATTCGCAATTTCTCCACGAGCACAATAACGATACAGAAGCGCTATGCGGTTGGTTTGCAATCCCCCGACAAATCGCTAATATACTTGCGGAATACTTTGTCTGAACTTTTGCCTGAATGAAGCACGATCACTGGAAGCTTTTTAGCTGGAACCTCACCGCCTTGAACGATGCGGACGTTCCTTTGCCTCACGGCCTGCTCCTGCGCTCTGCCTCCAAGTCCGACGAAGCCGCTGTACAAGCCTTGGTTGCACTAGCCTTTTCCACGGATGCACAATGGACGGGCAGTTACAGTCGCATTGCCACCGCGCTCCAAGAGCGCCTCCATGAGGCCTTTCGCTCCCAGCAAAACCCCGCTTTAATCATTCTTCACGGGCCACGGATTATCGCAGCCGCCTGCTTCAGCACGGAGGCCGAGGCGGAAAACCACCTCTATTGCGGTCCCTGTGTGCTGCCAGAATATCGCAGCCGGGGTCTGGGTGCGGCGCTGCTCTTAGGCAGTCTACGCACCTTAAGGGATTTGGGCATTCACGTGGCTCGCGCAGTGGTCAAGGACAACACCACGGCCAGCAAATTTGTGTACCCAAAATTCCGTTCGGTTTCCGAACCGTATGAAGCGGAACCGTTTTCAACGATACGTTGACTTTTTAGCCGCCCCTTTGAGCAAAGGGGGAAAAGCGGCTGCAACGCAGGTAGGCCAATAAAAGAGCAACCTTAGCAGGCTTGGGCCCATTGTTCGGTGGACCGACCATTTTCCTGCGCCCAACACACCGCGTAGCGAACCAACTCCTCTGAGGAGTCGATGCCCAACTTGCGTTTGATGTTGGAACGGTGCGCTTCCACCGTCTTCATGCTGATAATGAGTCGACTTGAAATGGAACGCGTGCTCAGCGCCCGTCCTATGAGGGAAAGGACTTCCAATTCCCTGTCTGAGAGCTTCGTCTCTGGAGTGGAATTCTCGCCATGCGTCTTGCCCGCGAATATCTCGAGAATCATCGATGACATGCGCTCGCTAAGCACAATTTTACCTTTCAATACATCGCGAATCCCCGCAGCAAGTTTTGCTACAGGTTCACTTTTCATCACATAACCGCGAGCCCCGGCACGCAGCACCCTGGGGGCGTATTGAGGTTCATCGTGCATGGAAACGACCAACACGGGGACCAAGGGGTACATGGCACGCAAATCTTTAATAAGCTCCAACCCGCCTTTGCCAGGCAAATTCAGGTCTGAGAGAACCATGTCAGGCTTCATTTTTTCCATCATCAACATCGCCTCGCGTGGATCGCTGGCCTCGGCACACACTTGCAAATCCGGCTGGGTATTGATGAATTGCGCTAGGCCCATTCGCATGAAAGGGTGGTCATCAACGAGAAGAATTCGGTGCGGCGTTATCATAGGAGGGGAGCTTGAGTACATGAGCTAAGGATTCTGGTGAAGGGACCACAGAGTACATCGTGACAGAATCCAGTTTTCGCCGTATTTGCTTCACAGAACCCATGCTATCCGCTTACACGGGCCGATTGGCCCCCTCTCCCACCGGACTGCTCCACCTCGGTCACGCCGCCACCTTCCTCACTGCGGCTCAACGTGCTCACGCACAAAATGGTACACTTCTATTTCGCAATGATGACCTGGACAATGAACGCTGCCGCCCGGAATTTACAAAAGCTGCCTTAGAGGACCTCCTCTGGATCGGAATCAATTGGCATGATGAATTTTACACACAAAGCCAGCGTCTCCCACACTACCGCGACGCCTTTTCCAAGCTACTCGCCGCCGGTTGGCTCTATCCCTGTTCCTG
>CALQFT020000203.1 GCA_943329925.2 Opitutus sp. GAS368 | reverse complement strand
TGGGGTAGAGCAATATACTCATCGATGGCTTCGGCCCCGCGCATCACCTCCACTGCACAGTTATAAAATTCTGCAGTGACTCGGGATTCGCTTTTGTCCTTGCCCCAAGCAATCATACCGAGCCCAGGGATCAGAATGACGGTGGGATTAGCGTCCCGGATGGCAGGGGAATTGGCGTGCTTGCACCGGCTGTAGTAGCCCGCGTAGTCCTCTCGATACTTCGTGAGGCCGGAGGCTAGCAACGCTTTGAGTTCGCCGATATCGCCTTTGGCAGCGTCCCAGTCCACGTAAAGCGGCTTGATCTTTGTGCGCAGGAAATGGTCAGGGCAACTTGTTCCTAGTTCTGCAAGGCGTGCTGCGTCCTTTGAATTAACAAAGCGCAGGATGGCCTCGTCTTCCTGAATGGTGCCGATGAAGCGGTTATGCTGGCTGACCTGCCCCCTTAACCAAGGAAGCACCGCGGCAAAGGCGGCATGGCGTTGCGCTTCGGGAAGGGTTTGGTGCTTGGCTCCGCCGAAGGCCGTCGCGTGGCCGCCTTTGGCAGCGTAGCTCTTTTCAATAAAGAGCGCCGCTTTTTCGATGAACTCCAAGGTGCGAGTGTAGCAGACCTTCTCGTCGTCATCCCAGGAAATAAAGCCGTGTTGGCCCATCATAATCGCCTTGAGCTCAGGATGTTCTTTGGAGATCGACTGCATCGCCAAGCCAAGCTCAAAACCGGGGCGCATCCACGGAACATAAGCCATCGCGCCGCCGAAAATTTCTTTGGTGAGCTTCTCGCAGTGTTTGGAAGCAGCAATCGAGATGATCGCATTTGGATGCATATGATCCACGTGCTTGCCGGGGAGGAAGCTATGCAGAGGCGTATCGATCGAGGAGGCTCTGGGATTAAGGTTGAAAGTGGCGTGCGTGTACATCCCCACCATGTCGTCTTCCGCCTTGGACTTTAGTCCTTTGTCGGCGCGCGCTGCGTAGTTGGACTGCAGATGGAGCAGGGATTCTTGAGTCAGCGAGGCGAAGTTTTCGCGCTTACTTGTGCGCAGGTCACCCCCAGAACCTTTGACCCAAAGTACTTCCAGCGCGCGGCCTGTAAGAGGATCTGTCCCCGTAAGTTTGGAAGACGTGTTGCCCCCGCCGGTATTGGTGATGCGCTGATCGCTGCCCAAAAGATTGGAGCGATAGATCAAACGCTCGACGGGATCTAGGGCGGCTGCCTTGGCGTCGTCCCAGAGGAAGTTTACATGCTCAAAATGGCTCATTTACTTAATTTAGTTTAGTTTGTGTGATTTAGGGATTGGGATGGGGTGGGTCGGTCGTTTGGGGGTAAAAGCGAGGAATGCCTAGACCCCCAGAAGCTGCCATCGTGCAGCAGCCGCATCCCATTCCGCAAGGCTGTCTGCACTTGGCTGAAAATTTCGCATTTCGTGAGAGAAGGATTCTCTGATTACGGAGCGAATTTCGGCCAGCGAATGCAGTTCCCCAAGTGCGCGGGCCTGACACAAAACATTGCCCAAGGCAGTCGCTTCGACAGGACCGGCCACCACGGGGCGTTGGCAAACATCCGCCGTGAATTGATTTAGAAGAGCATTGCGACTTCCACCTCCGACAATGTGGATGACCTCAATGGATTCTCCTGTCACGGCTTCTAATGCCCTTAAAATCTCTCGATATTTAAGGGCAAGACTTTCCAGTGCGCATCGCACCAGCGCTCCCTCGGTATCCGGAACTGGCTGACCGGATCTGCGGCAATACTCCTGCATTGTCTCCACCATATTTGTGGGACGAAGGAACCGTGGGGCGTCGGGATTAATAAGAGAGCGAAAAGGAGTGGCTTGCGCGGCCAATTGTACAAGATCGGCGTAGGTGTGTGTGCCACCTGCAGCATCAAAGGCACGCTTTAATTGTTGTAACAGCCACATGCCCACTACGTTCTTTAATAACCTATAAGTGCCGTCGACCCCGCCTTCGTTCGTGAAATTATGGTGGAACGCGGCATCGCTAAGGTTTGCTTCAGAAATTTCCACCCCCACCAGCGACCACGTTCCCGAACTGATGTAGGCCCAGCGACCGTAGCCGAGTGCTGCCACTGGAACCCCGACAACAGCCGAACCTGTGTCGTGTGTTGCTGGCGCGATGACATGGGTTTTAGCGAGTCCTGAGTCGGCGGCGACTGAAGGGCGCAGGGCGCCAAGATCAGTGCCTGGGAAGACAATCTCCGGCAAGAAGTGCGAGGGGATCCCCAGCTTGTCCAGCAGGCCGGTGGACCATGATTTTGTTTTGGGATGCAGAAACTGTGTTGTCGTGGCATTGGAAAATTCCACGACGGTGGCCCCACTCAGCGCCCAATGAAGCCAGTCTGGAATCATTAGGAGACGATGTGCCTGGGCCAGCAGATGAGGGTGCTGGCGTTGGGTTGCAAGCAGCTGGCATAGCGTGTTGATTTCTAAAAATTGAAGTCCGCTTTCAGAGAAGATTTCTTGTCGGGGAAGCAGCGAGCAAAGCTCTTCGACTAACCCTTGCGTACGAATATCCCGGTAGCTGTATGGGAGGCCAAGCCATTCTTCATGAGAATCTTGTAGTACGTAGTCCACTCCCCAAGTATCCACTCCCACAGAGCGCACCTCTCCCTGAAGCTTGTCTCCGGCGCCGGCGATCGATAGGCCGTCTCGAACCTCATTCCAGAGGTGCAGCAGATCCCAGCGGAGTGTCGAGCCCACCGGTACTGCTCTATTTGCGAAGCGATGGATTTCCTGCAGCCGGATATGGCTTCCATCCCAGAGGCCGGCCATGACTCGTCCGCTTTCAGCTCCAATGTCTATTGCAAGGTGGGTCTGGATCGCGCTCATAATGGAATTGGGAAGAATTGGCGTATCGGTTTTAGAAGCTGATGCGCGCCTTTTTGAGGACGTTCATATAGGCTTGGATGAGCCTGCAATTTCTGTGAAAGCCGCTTGGGCGGACGCTTGTGTCTTGGCCGCGACCATTGAGGCGGCAGAAGTATTTCTCACTTTCTGGAAACGGCCGTCTCATGCGGAAGTGTCTTTTTATAAGCAGTTTGAATTGGCGATTTATTCTGCAAGCTGGGAAATGAAATGGTAGGTGCCGGGCTCGAGGGTGCACACAGTGGCCCCCTCATCGAATCGAATGAATTTCACGCCATCTGCTGCATCCAGGGCCTGATGATTGACGCTCACGGCATCAAGGGCTCGTGAGGGGAGGTGGAGTGTTGCTGTAGTGTTAGTGGGGACAACGACCGAATAGGAATATATGCCGGCTTTCAAGTTCCACTCCGTCTTGACCAAGCCAGTGGGGGCACGGTAGGAGGCGCGTACCCAGTGGATCTGTTCGCTTGTGCCGGTGGCATGAGTGAACGGGTTGGCTGGCTTGAGGAGGAGTTTATGGTAGCCCGGCCCGTCGGTATCTATTCCCGCAAGGGACTGGAACATCCATTGGACCACCGCTCCAAACGAGTAGTGGCTGAGCGAGTTCAACGCCGCGCTCTCCTTGCTTCCAAAGCCGCGCTCCTTGTTGTAACTGTCCCAACGCTCCCACACAGAAGTGGCTCCGTTGACAACAGGATAACCCCATGAGGGAAATTCCCTGCTTTGGAAAAGTCGCAGTGCCAGAGCTTGTTTACCTGCTGCAGTGAGGGCCGGAAGAAGCAACTTGGTGCCAAGAAAGCCGGTGGTCATTTTAAAGCCGCTATTTTCTATGAGTTGGACGAGCTGTCGGACCACCGCGGCGCGGTTTTGTTCGGGGACCAAATCAAACTGCAACGCCAACACGCAGGCGGTTTGAGATGCGACATTTAGTGCTCCTGCCCTCGTGATGTAACTTTCCACAAAGGCCTTTTTCACCTCCTCGAAAGTCTGCCGGAAATGCCGAGCCTCTGCGGCTCGGTTCGTCGCCTCGGCCATCTCCGCCATGAGCGTGGCCGTATGGGCAAAATATGCTGCATCAATGTATTCCAGCGGCGTGGCATCCTTGAAATTCAGCCAGTCGCCCCAGGCATTGCCAATCGAGGTACCATGATGGCCTGGACTGGTGGCTTCACGGAAGTCCATAAACTTACGCATCGAAGCCCAGTGACGGTCGATAATCCGCGTGTCGCCGTATACTTTCCAAATTGTGTGTGGGCAGATGATTCCAGCGTCCATCCATGCGGTACCGAAGGTCTTGTCGGGCTCCCCGTGGCCCATGGGGTAGGGAGCGTAATCCGGATACGCTCCGAAAGAACGCTGCGCTTCCTCCACATCGTCGAGCCACTTGGTAAAAAATGCCGAGACATCGGCATTGTAGGTGGCCGATCGTACATAAATTTGGGCGTCCCCCATCCATCCAAGGCGTTCGTCACGCTGTGGGCAATCTGTGGGCACCTCTAGAAAGTTAGAGCGTTGGGTGCGAACAATATTGTTGTAGAGCTGGTTAATTACGCCGTCGGAACACTCAAAGGTGCTCGTTTGCGGAGTGTTGGATTGAAGCACGAGTCCGGAGAGGGTCTCCAAATTCGGGCGCGATTTAAGGCCGCTTACCTCGCAATATTGGAATCCGTGATAGGTGAACGAGGGGCTCCATTCCTCACCCTGTGGCGCTCCCTTGAGCGTGTAAAAATCCGTGGCCCGTGCTTTGCGGAGGTTTTCGGTCATCAGAGTGCCGTCGGAGTGGAGCATTTCTCCATAACGGAGTTGCAGTTTGGTGCCTGCCTCGCCTTTGACTTTTAAACGGACGAAGCCGGCGAAGTTAGTGCCGAAATCAAAAATATAAACGCCGGGAGACGGCTCTGAAATGGCCTTGGCCGGCAGGGTTTCCGTGACCTCGACCGAGGGGCCGGGGTAGGCTTGGAGTCTGCCGGGTTTGTGGAAGGCGAGGTCGACTTCTCGCTCTCCGCAATTGTCAAAAAATGGAGCTTTGAAATGTGGGTTTTTATCAGCAGGAATAGCTGCATCCCAATTGGTTGCCTTGTATCCGGAAGCATCCCACCCCAGGAGTTCTCTGCGGGCATCGTAGCTCTCTCCCATTAGTAGATCCGCTTCGCGCACTGGGCCGTCGGCTGTCACCTTCCACGTCGGATCGGTGCCGACAGTTTTGTGAGTGCCGTCTTCGAATTCGACGTTGATCTGCGCCAGAAGAGCGGGTGTCTTTCCATACATGGCCCGTCCGGTTTTGTATGGACCGTATCCGATAAGCAATCCAGAGCCGACGTAGCCCGCATACCAACCATCCGTGAGGACAGCGCCAAAGGTGTTTGGTCCCGGCTTGAGAAGCGCGGTGACATCCATGGCGCGGTAATAGGCGCGCTGCTGATAATCCGACCAACCGGGAAGGAAGTAGGTTTTCGAGGCGGGGGAACCGTTAAAGTGCAATTCTGCATTACCAAGGGCGCTAAGGTAGGCGGTGGCCCGTCGAACGGGTTTTGAAATTTCAAACTCTTTACGGAAGTACTTCGCTGGCGGTAAATAAAGCGAATTTCGATCCTTATGTGGCGGCGTTTCATCTTTGGCTGCAATCCAGGTTCCCACCCAGTCTTGCGTCTCGTCCAATGCGCTACGCCAAGTGGAGGGAGTGCTCCACTCGGATTCGACTCCGTCTTTGTCCCATACTTTGGCTTGCCAGAAAACCTGCTGTCCGGTTTTCAATGTTTTACCGGCGTAAGAAATTTGGGAGGTGGAGTCGCCCTTGGTTTTGCCGGAGTCCCAAAGATCGGGGCGATTGTAATGGAGTTTTTCGAGGCTCGAAGCGGCTCGCACCGCCCAGGCCAGCTGCTTTTGGCGCGGCCCGTCTCCCGTAAGGTTCCAGCTTAAGCGGGGCTGGGATCCCTCCACGGCAAGGGGGCTCACCAAGTATTCGCAGCGAAGTCCCTCGGGAGAAAGCCCGCCGGCAAGCGCGGAGCAGGGAAGAAGAAGCAGAAAGCGCAGGCGCATATGGCGGAAAGTGAAGATAGGGGTGAAGTCGACGGCGCATTCGCGAGCCGCCCCGGGATAACGGGGGTGAGGTGCAGGCAAGTGAATCAAAAGTCGAATTGGTCGACGTTGTCCTTGGTAAATACAAATGGCTTACCCAAAATAATAGAGGTGTCGTTTATTTGAATATCGCCCAACCTGCCTGCATGGATGGTGTTATTGCCAGGTACAAGCGTTTTGGTTCCGAGGGCATAAGCCGCTTGAACGGTCAGATAGCCGAGATCGGCAACCCTCCAGAGGATGACACTTTGGGTCACGCCGTCCTTCAAATAGGCCCTGTTTTCGGAGGGTAAACCGAGGCCAAGTACTTTAACCACTCCAGCTTTTCCTGCCTGTTT
>CALQFT020000202.1 GCA_943329925.2 Opitutus sp. GAS368 | reverse complement strand
GACGCCCGTATCTCTGCAGGCGACACGCTGAGTCTCTCCAATGTCATTTTTGACGTTACACCAGATTTTGGGTTTACAAGATCTGTAGCGGGCGCAAGCATTACCACCAATAATGGGGTGAGTAAGGTGAGCGTTCCTGATAGTTCGATTTTGGGCGTGGGTATGTTGATCACCGGCCCAGGCATAGCGGAAGGTACCACGATTGCTTCTGTGGACGAGACGTCCTCCAGTGCCACCCTCAGCATCCCGGCAACTCTTAATTCAGGGGAGGACGCTGTAACGCTGGGGTTGCCCACTACGTTCATCTCCGGCATTGCTGTTGGTGACATCAACGTTTCCGGAGTCAATGCGCCAACCGCTGTTTCCACTTACTTAAACTCCACGGCCGGCAACTTGAACGTGGAGAACTCTGTATTTGGCTCGCTCCTCATACCCCCAGCTGCAACTGACCGTGCTCCTGTGACTTCCTTTATTGCCAAGGCGCTCAAGGCGCTCACATTGATCAATACTAACATTTACGCTGATAACACGGAGCTTTTCGGCGGCGCGGATGTGATAGTTTCCAACGTGACCATTGTACCCACGGATTCCACCAACGGTAAGGTGAAGATAACGTCTGGAAAAGACAAAGACATCACGGTTAACTCAGTTAATAACCCTTATAGTGTGACCGCATACCAGATTAGTATGACGGCTGGGGGCGATTTAAACATCAACGGGAAATTGACGACAGACGTCAACGGAGTTCTGACATTGCCTTCAGATGGCGCTAGTGACAGCGCTGGCAAATTGGGTGTCACTGGGAACGATTTTACCGCTTCAGCAGCGAACAACATGGTGGTTAACCGCGTGGATTTTAGCGCTGTTCAAAACGTGGCGCTGGATGCAACGACCCTCGTTATCCGGAATACAACGTTTGGGGAGGGCTCCACAGTAGGGCTTAAATCCCAGCAGGGCCTTCTCGCGGGCAGCCCAGGAACAGGCGCAGGAATTCAAAGGGGGATGGTTAACATCGTCAGTGGCGTTAAGTATGGGGCAACGGAAATCAAGCTCCCGTATGCTACGTCTTCGATGACAAACGAACAGTTCCATGATCAAGCGGGCGCGGTGCTTGGTAACCGTTTAGATAAAATTACAATCGGCACAAAGCCTACTCGGTAACAGTTGGAAAGTCTTTGTGCCTGAGGTCTCGGGTGGCGCCTTTACTCCGCCAAGGCGTCCCGAAGTGCGTCGCCTAAAAAGTTGAGCGCTATGAGCGTGAGACTCATTGCCGTTGCGGGGAAGACGAGCAACCACCAATGACTGCGCACTGGGTTGAGCGCCTGCGCTCCGTCGCTTAGCAGCGTCCCCCAACTGGCCTGTGGTGCTTGGACGCCCAGCCCCAGAAACGACAGAAACGACTCGTCCAGCATCACTGCGGGCACGGTCAATGTAAGATAAACCACGATCACTCCGGCTAGGTTTGGCAACAAGTGGCGCGTCAGGATTTTGAAGTGCGACTGGCCCAAGGCCTGCGCGGCGTCGATGAAGGGCAGGGTCTTGAGCGAGAGCACCTGGCCCCGGATGATACGCGCCATGGTGAGCCATTCGATGCACCCCAAGGCTACTATCAGGATCGCGATTTTGCTGTAACCCACCCAGCGCCCGTCCTGAAGTGAGGCGAGGGACTTCTGTAACCAAGGATCCAGTAGAAACTCCAACAGGATGATGAGAATGAGCCTGGGCACCGCGTAGAGAACATCCACTAACCTCATGAGCAGTGCGTCCAGCCGCCCTCCGGCATAGCCAGCTAGCAGTCCAACACTTGTGCCGATGCAAAGGCTTACCAGCGCGCCTGCGCAGCCCACCAGCAGCGAAATGCGCGCGCCTTGGAGGGTGCGTGCCAGAACATCCCGGCCGTTGAGGTCCGTGCCGAAGAGATGCTCCGTATTTGGCGCAAGGAACGCGCTAGAGGAGGTCAGCTGAGACTGGTATTTGAGGGTGAGCGGAAGAAAGACCGCGCTAAGGAAGACGCAGGCTAACAGAAACAGGGAGAGCCTGGCGGAGGGGCGTTGCAACAGTCTGCGCAAGAGGCCGGGGCGGGGGGCGGTAGGGTGTTTCATGGATCAGGCTTCCAGTTGGATGCGCGGGTCTAGCAGGGTGTAGGCGAAATCCACGGCGAGGTTCATTAAAACCAGCAGCGCGCAGTACACAATGACGACGCCCCCCAAGAGGAAGACATCCCGGTTGAGAATCGCATTT
This sequence comes from Opitutus sp. GAS368, assembly GCA_943329925.2. GTDB lineage: Bacteria > Verrucomicrobiota > Verrucomicrobiia > Chthoniobacterales > Chthoniobacteraceae > Chth-196. Next base: position 4,066 of record CALQFT020000202.1, on the reverse strand, counting down.
ACAAAAAAGGAACCGGTGCCGGGAAGGTTGAAGATGGATTCCACCACAATGGACCCGGTGAGGAGCTGGGCGGCGAGCGGGCCGAGGTAGGAGACTACGGGAAGTAGCGCGGTTTTGAGCGCGTGTACGAACAAGACGCGGCTGGCGGAGACGCCCTTGGCTCGAGCGGTGCGCAGGTAGGGCGCCTGAAGGGTTTCGAGCAGGGAAGTGCGGGTGATACGGGCGATTGTGGCGCACGCCGGTCCCGCAAGCGTGACAGCTGGGAGAATCAGCGAGGAAAGGGAATGCCAGCCGCCCACCGGGAACCAGCCAAGATAAAGAGCGAAGAGGAGCACGAGCAGCGGTCCGGTGACAAAAGTCGGCACCGAGATGAGCGCCAAAGAGAGCAGCGTAGAAAGCGCATCGGCCGTGGTGCGATGGCGCACGGCGGCAAGGCAGCCCAGAAGGACTCCGCCAAGGGTGGCCAGAATGAAGGCCGAGCCGCCCAGCAGCGCGGAAACCGGCAGGCTTTGGGCGAGTAATTCACGCACGGAACGGTCGCGATATTTGGTGGAGAGACGTAAGTCGCCGTGGAGAAGGTCGCTAATATATTCGGAGTACTGCTGCCAGAGGGAGCCGTCCAGATGGTACTTGGCGAGGAGTTGGAGTTCGATGGCTGCGGGCATTTTGCGCTCGCGGGTGAAGGGGCCGCCCGGAGCGGCTCGCAGCAGGAGGAAGGTGAGGGTGATCACGCAAAAAAGGACGCCGAACATGGCGCTTAAGCGGCGGGCGAGAAAGATAAGCATGTGTAGGCGAGGTGGAAATTCAGCGATGAAGCGAGCGATCGCGGTGCGGAAACGATTTAGGAAAGGGAGGGGATGCCGGAGGATAAATGCGAAGCTCGGTGTCCAAAGCTGGCGTGGTGGGTTGCTATAGGAGAAGACTTGCCGCTAAGTTAGGAGGAATCATGGCTGTTCAGTATAAGGATTACTATCAGGTGTTGGGTGTGGCAAAGAACGCTTCGCAGGATGACATTCGCAAAGCGTTTCGCAAACTAGCGCGCGAATTCCATCCCGACGTTGCTAAAGATAAAAAAGCAGCGGAGGGCAAGTTCAAGGAAATCAACGAGGCGAACGAAGTTTTGGGGGATCCCGAGAAGCGTGGCAAGTACGATGAGTTGGGGGCGAATTGGAACCAGATGGGTGGTCGCCCGCCGCAACAAAGGGGGGCGCGCGGTTCCCACGGTGCGGGTGGCGGTTTTGGTGGATTTGAGGGTGCCGCCAATGGAGACTCATTCAGTGATTTTTTCGAGGAATTCTTTCGTGGAGAGGGCCATGGCGGCGGCACTCGCGGCACGTCGTTTCCCTTTGAGGGCGCGAAACAGGTGAAGCGGCCGCGTCATGTGGAGTCGGAGGTGAAGGTGAGCGTGGAAGAGTTGCTGCGCGGGGCGCGCAAGCGGGTGAGTGTGCGGCATGCAGGGCAGGCGGAGGCCGAGAGAATTGATGTTTCGGTGCCGGCGCAAACCATTCCGGGGCAGAAGATTCGTCTTGCAGGAAAGGGTGAGCACGGTGGGGACTTGGTTTTGAAGATCGTCCTTGCCACCCATGGGGATTACGACGTGGAGGGCGGAGATTTGGTGCGCAGCGTTGATGTTCCTGCATGGAAAGCGGTGTTGGGCGGGGATTTGGAGGTGGCGACCCCAGATGGCGTGGTGCGCTTGAAGGTGCCGGCCGGCACGCAATCCGGGCGGCGTTTCCGGATGCCGGGGAGGGGGTTGCCGATGGAGGGTAAGCGGCGGGGGGATTTTTTAGTGAAGGTTCAAGTGACTGTTCCAGAATCTCTTACTTTGGAACAAAGGGCTGCCTGGTTGCGTTTGCAGGAGTTGGATGTCAGTGGAGGAAAATAGCGGGCGAGGGGTTGAATTGCCTCCTTTCAGGTATCGTGTAAGACTTTTGGTATGAGGTGAATAGGTTGTTTTAAGCGCCTTTTGGGAAAGTTCTCTGGATTTTTCTCTCTCCATTCCACTGGACTTAGCCCGTGCTGATGCGCAACAACCTTTGCGGGCAAAGCTCCGCTTGGAGTGCCCGTTTGTTTCAACCATGAAGAACCCCGTACGTATAGCGGTGACTGGCGCTGCCGGTCACATCGGATATTCGCTCCTTTTTCGCATCGCCTCCGGCGCGATGTTTGGGCCGGATCAACCCGTAGAATTAAGCCTGATTGAAGTGCCCGGCGCATTGGGCGCCTTGGAGGGCGTTGTGATGGAGTTGGACGATTGCGCCTTTCCGCTGCTGAAGCGGGTGGTGGCGACGGCCGACCTCGCCGAAGGTTTTAGCGGCGTAAACTGGTCGCTTTTAGTGGGCTCGGTGCCTCGGAAAGCGGGCATGGAGCGCAAGGATCTCTTGGGGATCAATGGTCAGATTTTCACGGTACAGGGCGCCGCCATCCAAAAAAACGCGGCCCCAGACGTGCGCGTAGTGGTGGTCGGGAATCCCTGTAACACCAACTGCCTCATCGCGATGAATAACGCCAAAGAGATCCCCGCGGAGCGCTGGTTTGCCATGACGCGTCTGGATGAAAACCGGGCCAAATCCCAGTTGGCGCACAAAGCGGGAGTGGAAGTCTCCAAAGTCACCAACATGACTATCTGGGGGAATCATTCCTCCACGCAGTACCCTGACTTTTTTAATGCTCGCATTGGCGATCTTCCTGCTACTGAGGTGATTAAAGATCACGCATGGCTCGAGAAAGAGTTCATTGAAACCGTCCAACAGCGAGGCTCCGCCATCATCAAGGCACGCGGGGCATCTTCTGCGGCCTCGGCTGCCAACGCTGTAGTGGACACGGTTCGCTCGCTCCATACTCCTACACGGGAAGGGGATACTTATAGTGTCGCGCTCTGTTCCAAGGGGGACTACGGAGTGGAGGCCGGTCTCATCAGTTCTTTCCCCTCCCGCACCACCGCAGACGGAGTGGTGGAGGTTGCGAAATGGGTGCCTATCAGCGGATTCTCGCGTTCCCGCATCGACGCATCGGTTTCTGAGCTGCAAGAGGAACGGGAACTTGTTCGTGAATTACTTGGTTAGAATTGCTTGGTTAGGCAACTTCTACCCATTTGTTCTTAATTCACAGAGCCGCATACAGTTAAAAAATCTTAAACCGCTTTAAGTCCAGGGAAAATACAGTTAGCAGAAAGAATTTTTTCAAATCTGTATTGCCAACTGCACTTCCCGACGCCAAAAGCACCAACCCGCAATTCGAAAAATCAGCTAATAAAATCTCTCTTATGTCAGAAAAATCCATCGAAGAAAAAATCAAGGACATCATCGTCGAGCAACTCGGCGTCAATCCCGAGCAAGTCACTCCTAGCGCCTCTTTCATTGGGGACCTTGGTGCAGACTCACTCGACACCGTTGAACTTGTGATGGCCTTCGAAGAGGAGTTCGGCGTCGAAGTTCCTGATGAAGACGCTGAAAAGCTCCAGACGGTCAGCGATGTAGTCAAATACATCGAAGACAAAACCGCTTAATCCCGCTTCCCAAACAGAGCGTCTCAACCGGGGCGCTCCATTTGGCGGCGGTCAATTTAAGAAAAAGCGCAGCTCCCACTGCGCTTTTTTTGTTTTTTGAAGGGCGCCGCGCTCCGGAAAACCTCACTTCAGTTCGGCAGATTGAGGGTTGGCACGTTTTAGGCTAGCAATGTGATAGAGCATGAAAATTCAATCTGAAACGTCTTCCCCTATCGCCTCTGCGCAGAAGTCGATTCTCCACCTGCCCTTTGGCCTTATAGGGTTTCGGCATCTTACCCATTTTGAGGTGGAGACCGTGGCAGGAAGCGAGCCCTTTCAGATTTTGCGCTCCACTGGGGAGCATCCGATGGAGTTCGTGGTCGTGGAGCCCGTGCACGTGTTGGATAACTACCAAATTACGTTGCGCGACGAGGATGTGGAGTCGCTGCGTTTAACGGGGCAAGAGGATGCCTTGGTGCTCAATATAGTGGTGATCCACTCTCATGAACCGCAGCACGTCACAGTGAACCTTGTGGGGCCAATCATCGTCAATCGGCTGACTCTTCTGGGGCAGCAGGT
>CALQFT020000201.1 GCA_943329925.2 Opitutus sp. GAS368 | reverse complement strand
GACAAACGCGATTCAGGAAGCGGCCAAAGAGCAGAAGATCCCAAGAGGTGTGGGGCCGTTAACGTTTGAGATCCTGGAGAGAGGTGGGAGACTGGAGTCGGTTTAATAATAGGCGCCAGGTCTCGAGTTACACGGGGTTGTGTCCTCGGGAATCGAGCCAGAGGCTTCTGGCGAGATAGACGTAGCGGAGCGAAGCCCGAAGGGTGCCCGAGCGAGCGGAGCGAGGGCATCAACACATTAGCGGAGGCAAACGCCGAGCCGGAAGCGTCAGCAAGAGCGGGAATCCGCGAGTGCGAGCGATGCTTGTGGAAATGGTATGGCGAATGATCCGGTGGCAACCTGGGTACACGGCACTCCAGAAATGGGCCACCGTGTTGAACAGTCCCACGCCCAATCCAGCGGCGAAGAAGAAAGCCGTTGTGGCAATAGCACGGCAATTGGCCGTGGATTTGTGGAGAGTGTTTACGGGACAAAATTACCGGCGCAATCTCCTACGGAGCAGGGCGTGCTTACGATTTCTCCCAACTATCAGGACTTCCAGCCGCCAACACCTCCGCGGGCACCGCTCTCGCTTGGAACGCTACCACTGACAGCTCGGGCTTCGGCATCAGCCATGGGGGGAACGTCTCCACAGAAATCAAGCACCTGCTCAACATGGCCGCATGGACCACCTCTTCCACGGGCATTCCTGGCACACTCACACTTGTCGATATGCAGGGCTACTGGCCCGGTATCAGTATGAATGTAGCCACCTCCCAGACCCTGACAGGCACCCCGACTTACCGCTACGCCAACGGCGCTGGGTTGCGACTGTTCCTCGCCGCCACCGCTGCCTCTGGCGCCACCGCGCACAACGTCTCCATTTCCTACACCAATCAAACAGGCACCTCGGGACGCGCCCTCCCAGTCACCGTCGCCTGCACCGTCACAAGCGTCATCCCTCACATTGTTCATTCCGGCACAGCCGCGAACAACTACGGGCCTTTCCTTCCCTTGGCTGCGGGCGATACCGGCATTCAAAACGTTGCAAACGTTACTCTCTCCGCGGCTTCTGGTTCGGGCACCTGCGCCTTGGTCCTCGCCCGACCCATCGCTCAAATCACTCTGAGCGTCAACGGGCTCATGACCGAAAAGGATCTCCTCGACCAAATTCCATCCCTCCCCAAAATCATCGACGGCTCCTGTCTCACTTGGATCTACCTCGCAGGCACCGCCACCGCCACCGCCACCTCCTCCACCTTCGCAGCCTCCACCGAATTCGTCTGGTCATAGGGTCTTCGACCCTATTGATTCGCTTCGCTCAGGGCATCCTAACGAAGAATCCATAGTCGAACCAAAACACACAAAAGACCCTGAGCCGAAGGCTCATCAAAAGCCACGAAGTGGCCCCATATGGCTGTTTATCCGAATAGTAGGTATGCGTCGGCGAGTCCGGGACGGTTTACGGGCGGGGCGGCGCCTGGATATGAAGCGGTGCAGAATTGCGCTTCGTTGCGCCTTGCACGGTTTACAGGCGAAACGTGGGCGCGTACCAGTGGGTGGCGCGTCACGGGATTGCTGCCGCTGACTCCGAGGCCATGTCGGTGTACAACGCCGCCACGGCAGGGATCAGCGTTGCCGCTGCATTTCTAGGCACCTCGTTCTCGCTGTATGCACCGCCTGCGACGCCTACGATCACCGTGGACGCGGCCACGATCTCCGCCTTCGGGAGGCTTACGGGCAGCGTCTTGGCCGGAGCAAACGTCTCCAATGCCGTCCTGTCGTGCAAAGGCACACTCACAGGTAGTGTGCAGGTCGCCATCACGCCCAGCGCCACACTCGTGGCTCAAGGCAATCTCGCCGGCACCATCGTGCCTTACACCGCGCTTTCGCCCGAAAGCCTCGCCCTGTTCCTTCAGCAAAACCTCAAGCCACGCCTCGACACCATCGAACAAAAAGTAGCCATCACGCTGGCACTTGCGGCGGCGGGGTAGGCCCACTCAGGGGGAAAGCATTGTTTTGGTGAAAAACCAGTTCGCTCCCAATCCACTGAGGTGCTAATGTTCGCTTATGACAGTGATCGAGTCCATTCTGCGGGATCTCAACGAACTGCCGAATCCAACGCTCGTTGATGTAGCCCGCTACGTTCACTCCTTGAATCCAAAATCCAAGGAGCGTCGTCTTGTTGCCCTCCAAGCCACAGCAGGTTGCCTGAATGCTGAAGAGGGCGAAGCTTTCGAACAGGCTGTCAAAGCAGAAGCTGACCGCGATCATGGCAATCTCCAGTAGCGGCTTGCTGCTAGATAGCTGCGTCGTAATCCGGCATTTTCGGGGTGGGTCGGACCTACTGGGATCGCTTAGCAAATTCCAAGTATTGTATCTTCCCTATGTTGCCCTAGCAGAGCTTTATGCGGGTGCCTACCGATCTTTTCGAGCTGAGAAAAATCTTCAGCAAATCGCGTTGTTCTTGGACGCCGTTGACGTTTTGATGCCCGACGAAAACACACCCCTCATTTACGGGCGTGTCGCGTCTGAACTCGCCCAGAAAGGAACACCGATTCCACAAAACGACATTTGGATAGCGTCGATTGCTTTGCAAACCGGACTTCCGTTAGCGACGCACGACCGGCACTTTGAAAGTGTTAGCGGCTTGAACCTCGTCGTTCTTTGACCTCGTAACAAAGTGTTGAGGGTGGGGTGGGTCTACGGAAAGTGCATTTCCACTGCGGGCGCTTATCGCTCAAGGAAACCTTTCCGGCACCATAGTGCCTTACACAACCCTTTCGCCCGAGAGCCTAGCCTTGTTCCTTCAACAAAACCTCAAGCCACGCCTCGTGAGGCCTGGGACGCGTTCAAACTCGGATTCATTCGCTGTCACCAAAACGCACTCGTTCGTCACACAGATGGCAGCAATCATTAAATCGTGTGGACCAATCCGTTGCCCGCGCCGCTCCAGTTCGTGGCGGATTGTCGCGTACTTTTGTGCGGCTCTATCGTCAAATGCGTAGGAGGTAAAGGGAGCCAAGACGCTTTCGATAATGAACTGCCTACGCTCAGGCACACCATATTTCAACGCCCCATGCATCAGTTCGGCGCGGACGATGGAGCATGTGAAAATTTCCTCCGGCTGCCGTTGCATCAGAGGAACTTTTACCATACTCGCCGGATTTCTGAGGTAATCAATCCAAGCGTTCGTGTCGAGTAACCATCCCATCACCAAGATACGGGTTGCGGCACCTCACCCTGTGACGGCCGATCAAATGGTTCCCCCTCAAGGACACCCGCAGTCCCTTTGAAATACCCATCAGGCCATCCAGTCAACGAATCAAATCGAGGAAGCACCTCAAGACGAACTTGGGTCCCATCAGGGAGGTGAACCCCCGATGGAAGTCTAACCAAATCATTCTCTACGACAGCTTGAATGCTCACGTCTTTAGGATGCTCTAAAGTTGTTAAAAAACAAGCCCCGCTGTAGCAGGTCCCAACACGGAGACTTCCTTCATAAAATCGTCTCAATTGGTTTTTGCATCCGCCCCACCTACAGAATCAGAAGCGTGTCCGCCGTCTTGAGCGTCACCTCCAACCGGGGAAACAAAGCCTGCGCCCTGCCTTTGAGATGCGACTTCCAGCGGCCCCCGTGATCTGCGCTCTTCCCCAACCGCAACTGCTTTTGCCACCAGTCCGGCTTCAGGTACTCTACGCGGCAACGTAACGAAGCCAACACCCCTTCGATCTGCCCAAAGTTTCGGGGAACTAGGGGTCCGTGTTCATTTTCTTTCAGCCATAGGTTGCACAGCCGCCCTGAAAGTGAATGCGCCCGGAGTGTCTGTCCCCTGCGTACCCCCTAAACTTGCGTCCGAAGCGTGCGAGGAAGAATTGCCCACAGTTTGACGTGGGATCAAAACGCCACCATACTGTCGTCATGGTTAGAACTCAAATCCAACTGCCTGATGAACTGTTTGCTCGAGCTAAGAAAGTGTGTGCAGCTCGCGAGATCTCTCTCGCTGAATTGGCGAGGCGAGGCATTGAATACACTCTAAGCGTATATTCGCTGGATGCGGATCCGGATTGGCAACTACCGACACCGAGGAGTTTGGGGTGGTGCGGGCTGACGGATGATGAACTCAAGGCGCAAGCGCAAAGGACATCCACCCAGACATCACTTTCGTAACCGTATGCTTTCGATCGATACCAACATTTTGTTGCATGGGTTTAATGCCGACTCTCCTCAGCATGAAGCGGCCTATGCGTGGTTACAATCGGTGCAGGCTTTGGAAGAGGTGGCGATTTCAGAGTTCCTCCTAGCCGAGTTTTACGGGTTGTTGCGGAACCCAGCCGTCTTGAAACAACCGTTGGGGGCCTCGGATGCAACAACTGTGGTGCAGGTGTACCGCCGCCATCCCCGGTGGCGTTTGATTGGGTTTCCATCCGAGAGTTTGCCGATGCACGAGAGCTTGTGGCAGACGGCGAGCAAAGAAGGATTTGCCTTCCGTCGCTTGTACGATGTGCGTACGGCGCTGAGTCTTCTGGCGCAGGGTGTGACTGAGTTTGCCACGACGAACACGAAAGATTTTACAGGACTCGGTTTCCGGCGGGTGTGGAATCCGCTGGTGAGCTGAGAAAGGAAAGGACATGAGGTTGTCGCCTTGCGCGGGATCCTGCGAACGGAAAAGCGAGAAGGACGACTCCAGATGACGAAGCCAACCGCGGACGCCTCCGCCGGCATTTCGCAACTCTACCTAGCCAGGAAAATATTGAACGCATCGCTTGTCTTCATCCTGAGGCGGGCGAAGATTTCTTCGGCTCGTTTGAGGCGCTTTGCGGGAACTCTTGTATGGAAAAGAGAGGTGGCCTTATACCAAATCTGTGAAGAAAACTGGTCCTTCTCTCCCGGGACCGAGGAGCCCCGCTCGCCGGTTTTTTAACACCAAGAGCATTTTCACAGCATGATTTCTTCGATATTCTTTCCTCGGTAAGAAACATGACTATCAGCAACCCTATTCTCTTCGAGGCGAGAAGCAGCCTTCAGATTCCGCTGGTTTCAGCCCATGTACAGGCGGGGTTCCCCTCGCCCGCTGATGACCATCTGGAGCGCTCGATCGATCTGAATGAGCACCTTGTCAAAAACCCTGCTGCCACATTTTTCGTGAGAGTGCAGGGCGAGTCCATGCGCGACGCAGGAATCTCCAGCGGAGACATCCTCATTGTGGACCGCTCAATCCAACCTGCCGATAATCAAATCGTGGTGGCGATGCTTGATGGAGACTTTACAGTGAAGCGCTTTCGGAGGCGTGAGGAGCGTATTTTTCTGGAGGCTGAAAACAATGCATATCCGCCTATTGAGGTCGGCGCAAACCAAGAGCTGGTGATCTGGGGGGCGGTGACTTTCGTGATCCACCAACCTCGATGAAGACACGCTTCGCGCTGGTCGATTGTAATAATTTCTACGCCTCCTGCGAGCGCGTCTTCAACCCGCGCCTGATTGGAAAACCCGTGGCGATCCTGAGCAATAATGATGGATGCGTGATCGCCCGCAGCGAGGAGGTGAAGCGACTTGGCATTCCAATGGGGGCACCTGCGCATAAATACAAGGCCCTATTCGCGAAGCATGGCGTGGTGGTAATGAGCTCAAACTATGCTCTTTATGGCGACATGTCGACTCGCGTCATGGAAACCCTCCGTCCGCATGCGCCGGCCATGGAGGTGTACTCGATCGACGAGGCGTTCCTCACGCTAGAGGATTGGCAGGGCGTGGAGTTCGCGCGGGAGCTTCGTACAAGGGTGAGGCAATGGACAGGAATCCCCGTCTCCATAGGCATCGGCCCGACCAAGACACTCGCCAAGCTCGCCAATCGCCTTGCAAAAAAAGTGCCCGAGTTTAACGGAGTGCTCAACCTAGACATGGTGGGAGACATCGATGAAACCCTCGCCCAGGTTCCCTGCGAAGATATTTGGGGAATAGGAAAGCGACTGGCACTTCGTCTGGCTGCAGGAGGACTACGCACCGCGCGCGATCTGAAACACGCCGAACCCGCCTGGGTGCGAAAAACCCTCGGGGTCGTAGGCGAAAGGATTCTGCGCGAACTGCAAGGCGTCTCCTGCCTCGATCTTGATGAGGTTCCAGCACAAAAGAAAGGCATCGCCTCAACAAGGTCGTTTGGTAAGCCCGTTGAGAAATTGGACGAGCTTGAAGAAGCGCTCTCCACCTATACAGCCCGGGTCGGCGAGAAGCTTCGCGGCAGCCGTCTGTTAGCATCCCACATCCATGTGTTTGTAACGACCAATCCGTTCGCTCTTCACCAATCACAATATCAGGCTGGAGCTCAAG
>CALQFT020000200.1 GCA_943329925.2 Opitutus sp. GAS368 | reverse complement strand
GCCTCTGTGGCAACCCGCCTCGGTCTTCAGGGGGCCAAGCTGCTGCGTGTGGGAAAGATGCCCGCCCGTTTGACTGCTTCGATGAACTGGCTGCACAGCTTCGATTCCGCCGGCCGGCAGGTGGACATCTCCTTCGCCACTCCGGGCGCAACAGCTCAGAAGTTCGGCAGTTCCCGCACTGGGATGGATGCAATCCGTATCGGGCTTGGCAGTGAAATGGCGATCACCGACCGGACCCGCTTCCTACTCACAATCGATCATCAAATGCAGAAGGGCCAGTCTACGACTACAGGGAACGCTTCCATCGGCGTGCAGTTCTAGCGGGAGCGGGGAGCTTCCAGTGTAAGCGCCTCTAAAAGGGTGTCCTTTGCGGAGGCTCGCCGCCTTAGTTTTTCTTTTGTTTTGGCGCGAGCTGTGTGCGCTGGCAGCTGGAGAGGAGTGCGGGGATTTCGCTCCCCAGTGGGCTTCTAGAGCCCAGCCAGCCGTGTTACGCCTCTTCCAGCTTCGATCTTGCCAATGGCCCTAGCTTTGAGCGCACGGGCCACTGTTTGCGCATCTTTCGCGCGAACCACAACTGCCATTCCGATGCCCATGTTGAAAACCTGATACATCTCCGCCGCATTCACCTTGCCGCCCTCTTGAATCAGACGGAAAACGGGGGGCACCTTCCACGCGGTGGTGTCGATGATCGCGTCGCAGGTGGAGGGCAAGATGCGGGGTAAATTGTCGATCAGCCCGCCGCCGGTGATGTGGGCGAGTCCCTTGACCAGCCCTACGGGTAACGCAGCCAGCGCCGGTTGGTAGTTTTTGTGCACGCGCAGCAATTCCTCGCCTAGAGTTTTCGTGAATCCGGCTGGTTTAGCGTCCAAGCTCAGCTTCAATTTTCCGAGCAATACTTTCCGAGCGAGCGAATAGCCGTTGGTGTGCAGCCCGTTGGAGGGAAGTCCCAGAATCACATCCCCCAGTCTGATTTGGGAGCCGTCCAACATTAATTTACGATCTACCACCCCAACGATGGTGCCAGCGAGGTCATACTCCCCGCGCTGATACATGCCGGGCATCTGGGCAGTCTCCCCTCCGATGAGCGCGCAGCCGCCTTCCTTGCACGCCTTCGCAAAGCCCTTGAGAATCTGCGCGAATACAGCAGGTTCCAATCGCTCCGCGCCGATGTAATCGAGGAAAAATAGCGGCTTGGCACCGATGACGGCGATATCATTGATGCAATGATTCACCAAATCCTGCCCGACAGTGTCGTGGCGTCCGGTGGCGAACGCGATCTTGAGCTTGGTGCCGACCCCGTCGACGCTGGAAACCAGCACCGGCTCTTTCATCCCGCGGAAATCGGGTTTGAATAGGCCGCCAAAGCCCCCGATTTTTCCAAGGACTTCCGGGCCGTGTGTGCCCTTGACCATGCCGTGAATTCGGCTTTTGACCGTGTTACCGAGGTCAACATCGACACCGGCGGCGGCGTACGCCTTTTTCGGAGCGGGTTTTTTGGGGGCAGTCTTGGAAGTGGAAGGGCGGGAAGTGGCGGACCTGGACATGGTTAAATCAGGGTTTTCGGGGAAAAAGAGAGGGACTGGAATCGTGGGAGGCAAGAAGATTGGGGCGAGTGCTACGGCGCTCCATGATGTGCTTGTCGAGGTTTGGATCGACGGGAATGGGGTATTTGCCCGTGAAGCAGGCGAGGCAAAACTGGTTTTGAGGCTGGCCCGTGGCTCGCACCATAGCGGGGACATCGAGGTACCCGATTGAGTCCGCTCCCAGATATTCGCGGATTTGGTCCAGCGAACATTGGTTGGCGAGCAGTTTTTCCGGATCCGGAAAGTCAATGCCGTAAAAACAGGAGTGCTTGTGTGGCGGACAGGAAATACGCATGTGAACCTCAGCCGCTCCTGCTTCGCGCAGGTTGACCACGCGGGCGCGGGCAGTGGTGCCGCGGACGATGGAATCATCGACCACCACGACGCGTTTCCCTGCGACGGCCTCTTTTATCAGGTTGAGTTTCACCCGCACGTTAAAGTCGCGGATGAGCTGGCTGGGTTGCAGAAAGGTTCTCCCAATGTAGTGGTTACGCACGAATGCGTGGCTGTAGGGGATGCCCAGTTCCTCGGCAAATCCCATCGCTGCATAGTTTCCGGAATCCGGGACGGGAATGACGACGTCTGCCTCGGCGGGATGCATGCGGGCGAGTTCGCGGCCCATTTCGGTGCGGACCCGGGCGACGTTGATATTGGAAATCAACGAGTCAGGGCGCGCAAAATAGACGTACTCAAAGATGCAGAAGGCGCGTTGTTCCTGTTGGAAAGGCCATTCGGAACGGATCCCGTTTTCGTCGATGATGACGACCTCACCGGGCTCTACGTCGCGCACAAATTCGGCGTGGATGAGGTCGAAGGCGCAGGTTTCGCTGGAGAGAACCCACGCACCGTCGAGCTTGCCGATGGAAAGCGGACGGAACCCAAAAGGATCGCGAACCCCGATGATTTCCCGCTCGCTCATCATGACTAAGGAAAAGGCCCCGTGGATCTTACGAAGCGCAGCTAAGACGCCATCCGGCTCGGAGGGTTGAGCGAGAAGATGCAGGATGATCTCGCTGTCCACCGTAGTCTGGAAAATCGAGCCGCGTTCCTCCAGCTCCTCACGTAACAAAGGTGCGTTGACTAGGTTGCCGTTGTGAGCGACGGCGATTTGGCCGCGGGCTGTGTTGACGACAAAGGGCTGTGCGTTGACCAAGTTGCTGGATCCGCTGGTGGAGTAGCGCACGTGGCCTACGGCTCGGTTACCCACCAGTTTCTCTAGGTCGCTGGAATTGAAGACTTGGGAGACAAGTCCCATGGCCACATGCCTTTTGAAGGGCGAGTTTGGGCCGTTGGCCGTCACGATGCCGGCGCTCTCCTGGCCACGATGCTGCAAAGCGTAGAGCCCGTAATAGGTGAGAGTTGCGGCGTTGGGGTGTCCGAACACAGCGAAGACGCCGCATTCATGGGTGGGTCGGTGATTTTTCACTAAAAAGGGTGGTCTTTCGACGTTAGACCGCAGGCTGGGGGCGTCAAGAAAAGCGGGGCTTCAGTCTAAAGGATAACCGTTGGCGGTGGATGTTGTTTTCGACGCGATTGACACGGTTTCGTAACGCAACTTACCTCGGTAAAGTAGGTTCGCTCGATTCACCAGAGGATCGGGAGGAGCCTTCCCCGGCGTCGGCTCTTTTCCAGCCTTCCCGGCGGGCTACGGCCTCGCCAAGGCGCATGGGCCAGTCTGTTTTCTCAAAAAAGTCGGGTCTTGCCCGCTCAAGATCTTTGTAATAATCAAGATACGCTTGATTTTCAGGCGAACCTTCGATGCCGATAGCCGGGTAGCGTCGGCGGATCTCGATCATCGAGCGATTTACGGCCTGAGTTTCGGGGTTTTCCGAGGCCGGCGCTTGTGGGCCGTCTAGAGCGATTTCAGATCCAGGCATCAGGGCAAATTTGCCACCCTTTGGGGATTCGTTGTCTGCGGCGGTATTCGGGCCGGAAGAAGTGGCGCGCTGCCAGCCTTCGCGAGCGGCGACGGTTTCAGCAAGGGTTAAAGGCCATCTAGGGTCTTTGAAAAACTCGAATTTCCTCAAGCGCGCCAGATCGTTATAGGCCTCAATGTACTTGGTGTGCTCTGGTGTGCCTGGGGTCTGCAGGGAGGGATAGAGGCGCACCGCCTCCTCTTTTGCCATGCGAGTGGTTCGTTGCACTGGGTCTTCCCCGGGCCGCAGTGGTTCTGGTTCGAGCGCCGGAGCCTGTGTTTGAAACTTGCCCTGATCGGATTCCTGGGATCTGGCGGTCGCCGTCGGCACACCCATTGCGCCCCCGTTACCTGGCGATCCCACTCCGAGCGACCCTGCACCCGCCGCCGAGTAGGAATGCTCCTCGCTCTTTGCTGTGGCAGGAGCGCTCGAGGGAGACGTCTGCTGGGATACTCCTCCGAAGACGCCGGCAAATTGGGCGCGTGCCCTAGGGATGTCGACAAACATTTGCATCCAATCAGAGCCCGCCGCCACCATGCGCGCTGCCAGCGGCACAACCAGAGTTACGGCGAAAGCCACCGCCAAAATTAAGAACGTGCCATTGCGTTGCAGTAACACTCTGAATTGCATCGCCAGGAAAATCAGCAAGCCGACGAGGATCGCAGTGCTCACGGCCACAAACGTCTCCCGGGGAGCCCACCAGAAGGCCGCGCCCCCTACGGGGATGGTCAGCAGCACGATGATCACGCCGAGAACCAGGTTGCGATTCGCATCGTTAGACCCGCCGCCCAATACCACGCGCCGCGGCTGATTTGAAAGCGACAGCGGAGGGGGCTCTTTGATGCGAGGCGGGAGAGAGTGGAAAGGTTCTGCTGACACGCTTTAAAAAAAGCCTCTTATAGACCAAAACCCAATCGTTTTTTCCTAATAAAAGCCTTAGACGCGTAGTTTTTTTCATTGCCCCCCGCCACTAAGCGGTGTCGGGGAATCCTGCTTCGGCGCTTTGGGCGAGTGTCTGGAGCCGGCGGAGATCCAATTTGCCGCTGGCTAAATGTGGTATCTCGCTAGTCAATACCACTTTGCGAGGTATCCATAGGTTCGGGATCCCCGCTTCGGCAAGGGAGTGCCGGAGTGCCGGTAAATCGACCTCCTTTGTAGAAATGACCACCAGCGCCTCGCCCTTGGTTTTGTCCGGGATGCCGGCCACTGCCAGAACCAGCGTTTCCTCCCCGAGGCTCAAGGCTTTTCGCACGGCTACTTCCACCGTTTCGTGGGGAACCATTTCGCCGCCAATTTTTGAAAACCGGCTCAGGCGGCCTTCAATATATAAAAAGCCATCCGCGTCGAAGCGTCCGAGGTCACCGGTGCGAAACCACCCGTCTTTTATGACTTCCGCCGTGCGATCCTGGTCGTTGAGATAGCCCTCGAAAATGTTCGCCCCCTTGAGCCAGAGCATTCCGGTATCAGTGATTTTCATGGGCGCGCCGGATTCTGGCTCGCGGATTTCGGCGGTCATCCCCGGCATGAGTTTGCCCACGGAGCCGAGCCGGTTTGAGGGTTGTACGGCGACTCCGGGTTTGTACGGAAACTCAGGGATGTTCACGCTGGTAACCGGGGAGGTTTCGGTAAGGCCGTAGCCCTGTAGGACTTCTTTTCCAAAGCGCTCTTGGAATGCCAGAGCAAGATCGGTGGGCAGCTTTTCTGCGCCCGTCACAATCAGTTTCAAGCTACTGAGTTGGGAGGGTTCAACTTTACGCAAATATCCTCTCAGAAAGGTGGGTGTTGAGCAGAGCAGCTTGATCCTGTGCTTGTGGATGAGTTCCGCGTTCTTAACGGGATCCAGTGGGCTCGGATAGGTGATCATCCGCAAGCCGCTTACCATCGGATACCACAGGTTCACGGTGGAGCCAAACGAGTGAAACACAGGCAGGCAGGAAAGGACCGCGTCATGTGGCTTGAGTCCGATCACGGTCGAAAACTGGCTGATGTTTCCCAACAAATTACGGTGTGTAAGCACCACTCCTTTGGGGTCGCCAACACTGCCGCTGGTGAAAAGAACAACGGCCTCGTTTTTATCCCCATGTGCAGGCAAGTCTGCGAGCCAGGCCAGCCATCCAGCTGGGAGAACACCCACCAAAAGCCGCCATAAAACAATGCGCGCCTTTAGTGAGGGGAGCACCGTATCGATGAACCAAACTGTATCCGGCCATGGAAACTCCGGAAACCGCGCATGGAAAGGCCTCGCTGTGAGCACTGTGCGCACTCCTGCAATCCGGATCGCCGCCGCAATTGAGGCGGCGCTAGCCGTGAAGTTTAGGTTCACTGGGACTTTCCCAGCCAACACCACCGCCAGATTCGCCACCGTCGCGCCTCGCCCCGGCGGCAGCACCACCCCGATGCGCGGTTCCCGGGTTTGCTTCCGCAATGCCCGAGCCAAGGCGAACGCCGCGGCCAGCAGCATCCCTCTGCTCAGAATGCTTCCGTCCAGGCCATCCACCACGGCCACCGCGCTTGGATTTCGCGATAGCCCCGCAATGGCCGCGCGCCCCAAATGCCCGCGCAAAAAGTCACGCCCTTGAAAGCAGCGCTCTGCAAGGGCAAGCAGCCTTTCCCTCACCAGACTCACCCCAGCTGCTTTTGCCTCGATGGGTTCTCCAAATGCAATAGTAACCGGATACGGCAGTTGCTTTGGGCGTTTGAAGAAATACCGGCCCTCGGAGTAGGAGAAAATCGAACCCCAAAGTCCATCCAACCAAACAGGAAGCACTGGAGTTTGGGCCCGTTTCGCGATCAATTCAAAGCCCCGTTGCAGTCGGAGCAGGCCTCCCGAGCGCGAGATCTCGCCTTCTGGAAACAGGCAGACGATTTCTCCTTT
>CALQFT020000199.1 GCA_943329925.2 Opitutus sp. GAS368 | reverse complement strand
TTTAAAAGTGATGGAGTGATTACGGGTGCGTTGCAGGCGAACATGAGCAACGCCTTGTCGTATCTGGGGGCGCAGTCGGACAGCTTAAAGCAGCTTGGGCAGCACATGGACCGGATGAGTGAACTGGTGACGTCTATGGGTGATCCGACAAAGACGACAACGGATCAGGAAGGTTATTTGGCAGAGTTCAACCAGTTGCGAGGGGAAGTCGTGAAAGTGCAGAGTGCGCAGTTCAACGGGCTGAATTTGTTTTATTCGGAGGGGGATGCGGCATCGCAGCAGGTGCAGTTGAGCGCTACCAACAGCAGCGCTACGATGGATTTGAAGCAGGCGGATATGAGCAAGCAGGCGGGTTGGGTGGCGCTTCTGGGTTTTTCCGCACCCTACACAGGATTGGAAGGGATCTCGGACACGCCTGCGAATTTGGTGGATCCGAATGTGCTGGGAGGGGCGGCATTTTTTGAAGGGATGAACCAAGAGATTTCGCAGCTGATCTCCGACAACGGCTCGCAGCAAAAGCGGTTGAAAGGAGCATTGGAGCATTCGCAGCAGGAGGGGGGCTCGACGGAGAGCGCGTACAGCCGGATAGCAGACGTGGATGTGGCCAGGGAGCTCACACAGATGACGCGCACAAACATCTTGATGAAGAGCGGTTCGGCAATGATGTCTCAGGCGAACGTGGCGGCGCAGTCTGTGTTGAAGTTGTTTGGGGCTTAAGATTTTCTGGCGGCTATCAGGCGTGTGGTCAGTGACTGACCCAGAGGTTGAGAGGAAGCGTGTTTAGGGTGGGAGCGTCGTATCACCTAGCGTAATGGAAACCCGTAGTGGGGTTAGGTCGCAGGCAGTGAAGGGCTTTTCCGTACATCGAGCCTTAGCAATCTGGATGGCCGACGTTCTCCAGCGTGCTTGCTCGCTTGGTTCATTTCGGTAAATGTAACGCCAATGAAACAATGGACGCTTACTCTCCACGGCCCCAGTGGGATATTGAGCACGGTTGATTCTGGGGAGACCCAGTTCGTGATCGGCACGGAAGATGCGGCTGATGTGTTCACGATTATCGGTGACGAGGTAGCAGCGAGACACGCTTGGGTGTGGCTTGCTGACGAGCGTATGCAAGTGGAGGACCTTGGTGGTGGGACTTTGGTAAACGGGCATCCGATCACGGAGCGTGTGGAAGTGGAGTATCCGGCGTCGGTGCAGGTGGGCTCGATCACGTTGGTCGTGGAAGAGAAGGTGGCGAGGGTGAACATCTCCTCTTCGGCGGTGACCATTCTTGAGAGACCGGTATCGAAGAGTTCGGCCAGCGTAAGCACGGAGGTGACTATCGTGACACGGCCGGGAGCGCAGGCAGTGGTCAGCTCTGAATCTGGGAGACAGCTTGACGATCAGGCTCCCATTACAGGCGCATACACCCTCGTGCACGAAATCGCCCGTGGTGGTATGGGGCAGATCTACTTTGGCGAGGATCCGCAGCTTGAGAGGCAGGTGGCGGTGAAGGTGAGCAGCGTGAGTTATGGAGGTGAGGACCCCAGGTTCTCCAAGGAGGCCAAGGTCCTTGCTCACTTGGCTCATCCAAACATCGTGCCGATTTACAACATTGGCGTGGATGCTCAAAGCCGGCCGTTCTACTCGATGAAGCTGGTCAAGGGGCGGACGCTCCAAGCGGTGCTCAACGCAATCCGTGACGGAGACGCTGCCGCTTTGAAGGAATACACGAGGGCTGCCTTGTTGACTGTGTTCCGAAAGGTGTGTGACGCTATGGCGTTTGCCCACGCGAAGGGCGTGTTACACCGGGACCTCAAGCCGGAGAACATCATGGTCGGTGAATACGGCGAAGTGCTGGTCATGGACTGGGGATTGGCAAAGATTTTGGGCGAACGTGATGAATCTGGCGTAACGGTAACACCGGCCAGCGACACGGGCGACTACGGCATGACGATGGAGGGCGAGGTCATGGGGACTCCGCAGTATATGTCACCGGAACAGGCGGAGGGCATGGTAGCCGAACTGGATATCCGATCAGACATCTACAGTCTGGGCGGCATTTTGTACGCGATTTTAACGCTGCGTCCTCCGGTGGGCGGTTCGACGCTGGCCGAGGTTTTGGGGAACGTCAAAAGCGGTGTGCTCAGTCCGATGGGGACAGCGACGCGGATGGCCAAGGGGATCGGTGGACGGCCCGAGCCGATGACTGTGGCGGTGCCCCCGGCGCTTCAGGCGGTGACGCTCAAGGCGATGGCCACGGACCGCACCAAACGCTACGCAAGCGTGGAGTTGTTTGCGGAGGACATCGAGTCCTACCAGAATGGGTTTGCCACCAGCGCGGAATCAGCCGGGTTGTTGAGGCGGGCGCGGCTTTGGGTGGCGAGAAACCGCACGATCGCAGCCTCGGCGGCGGTGTTGCTGGTGTTGTTGGGCAAGGTGGTTGTGGACGGGCAG
Organism: Opitutus sp. GAS368; assembly: GCA_943329925.2. Lineage (GTDB taxonomy): Bacteria > Verrucomicrobiota > Verrucomicrobiia > Chthoniobacterales > Chthoniobacteraceae > Chth-196. Next base: position 4,049 of record CALQFT020000199.1, on the reverse strand, counting down.
CGTGCGTCGCTGGCGATTAAGCGGCTGTCCGCGAGTGCGCCGGTGTTTGCGGCAAGGGCGCAGGAGTTGTTAAAGGACGGGGATTTCAATGGGGCGCTGGAGGCGGCCGAGAACGCGGTGGATCTGGAGCCTGGCAACGCGTCAAATCACGTGGTGCGGGGGAACGCATTGCAGGTGTTGATGCGTTTGGAATACGCTAAGAAGGCCTACGGGCGCGCTTTGTCCATGGGCGGAGCTGAGGGCGCGCAGGAGGGATTGCAACTCACGGAAGCCGTGCTGGCGGCCGTTACAAAGGACGGGGAGGCGAAAGCAAAGGTGGCGCTGTACGAGGGTTTAAGTGCCTCGGGGCGGCAGATGGAGGCGCTGGCTTTCGGGAAGGGCTTGGGTGACTTCTGGAAGGAGCGGAAACAGGATTTGTCAGTGATCCCCGAGCTGGTGAAACGGTTGGAAGCAAAACTGCTGCCGGTGCCAGGAACGGAGGTGTTGTTGAGCAAGACGGAGTTCACTGTGGGAGAGTGGAAGCTCTATTCGAAGGCGGAAGGACTTCCCGACTGGCAGCAACCCGACAAGGAGTGGACCCAAACGGACGAGCATCCAGTCGTGGGGGTGAATTGGAATAGTGCGATGAAGCTGTGTAAATGGTTGAGTAAGGTGACGGGCAAGGAATGGCGCTTGCCGACCAATGCGGAGTGGGACGCTGCGGCGGGGACTTCCACCTATCCTTGGGGGGATTACTTCCCGCCACACTGGGACGACGGAAACTACGCAATATTGGAGGATGGGAAGGCCGATCCGAAGAAGATCGGGGTGGACGGGATTTTGGGAACTGCCCCTGTGGGCTCTTTCAAGCCGAATGCCCTGGGGTTTTACGATCTGGGCGGAAATACTGCTGAATGGATGCTGGACGGGTTTGATGCGAAGGACCCGAAGGCGCACCGTGTCCTGCGCGGGGGCCGCTGGAGCTACGGCGGGAGCTTCTTTCGGAGCGATTTCCGCAACAACCTCTACACCCCGTCGAGCGCGAACAGCCCCGACGGCTTCCGCCTAGCCCGGGGGCGTCCATAAGCAGTCAAGTGAGCGCAGCGAGGGCTCTGGATGGCGGGAGTCGGTGGCGGCGGAGCCGACAGAGCCCGGAGGGCGCAGGCGAGGTGGGCTTCTCATTTTTTAGAAGTTCTCAAAGCGAACGGAGGGGAGAGCCAAGCTTGAGCCGGGGCTTCTCCATATAGAAGCGGACATTTTCCCGCGTATCACCCTCGGTGAATCTGGGATCGATGACCGTGACCTTCTTCTGCTACCCCCCTCCCATATTTTCCCTCAAAAGCCGGGGTGGAGGAATGGAAAGCGGCAATTGTTTGTGTTGCTGGTCCGGATGTTGGGAAGCGGTTTGATTTCGTATCCGATGTCGAGACCTCTATCGGGCGCTAATTTTTATTTGCAAGGGGGTTAAGTGTAATAATCTCACGCGCCGAGGCCTGAGTTTTTCCAGTCCACGACAAATGCGGGCATGTTCGATTCGTGTTTGCCCGAGATTAGTTTGGGCGTCGAAGGGATTTCGCCAGCGATAGACTCCTGGGTCAGCGGACCGATAACGATCTCTCCGGCTCCGGCTGCATCGCAGTAACGGGAGGCTTTGTTGACGGTATCGCCGATGACTGTGAATTCCATGCGGTCCTCCGCGCCGATAAATCCATGGAGAACCTCTCCTGTGTACACGCCTATCCCTAGCTCGCAGTGGGGGAGGCCCTCAGCCACCCTGCGTTCGTTCACCACAGACATACGGGCCTGCATTTCTATTGCGGCACACACGGCCTTCCAGGCGTGGAATTGGTCCGGTTCTGGGCTTCCGAAAATCGCAAGAACGGCATCGCCAATGAACTTGTCGATAGTCCCATCGTGCCTGAAAATTTCCTGTCCAAGGACGTGGAAGTAATCATTGAGCATGTCGACGACCACCTGGGAATCCAGATCTGAGCTTATTCGGGTGAACCCTCGTAGGTCGGAAAGGAGGATCGTCACGACGGATTTTTCTCCGCCGGGTTGAAGCCTCCCCTGGCGGGATTTCTCAAGCAATCTGCTGCGGATTTTGGGCGAGAAATTAGTCAGGAGATGCTCGAGGGTTTTGTTGTTTTGAGCGATTTCATGCTGGAGCAGCTGGTTGGCGACGGCGGAGGCGGCGTAGTGGGCGACGGAGAGCAGGAACTGCAAGTCATCCTGAGAAAATGCCAGGCGTCTTTCGGGGTTGTCCACGAACAGGACCCCGATGCTTTCTTTCTCCCACACGAGGGGGGCGTACATTCCGGTGCGGATCCGGATGGCCGCCATGCTTTGGGAGATATCGTCGTGATCGGAGGCGTCGTCTCCCCAAATAAAACTTTTTTGCTCGGAGATCGTTCGGAGAATCAGCGTACGGCTGATCGGCGGCGCGTCGGCGGGGATGGAGGCTCGCAATGCTAGTTTTCCGGATATCGGTTCCTTGATGAGCAGCGCACCTCGAACCGCCCCCGGAATGAGTTCGAGCACCTGCTCGAGGATCAGGCTAAAGAGGCGCCCCAAGTCCTGCTCGGCTGCAAGTTTGAGCGGCAGATCGTAAAGCATCTCCAGACGCTTCCTGGCTTGATCCGGCAAACCATTCATGGGCGGAGGGGCATGAATGGCGGCGTCGAGTGAGGAGCTTACAGCGTCGTCGCTTTTCTGTTCTGCGGCGGTGACTGCAGGAAATATTTCGATCGTCACGTAATTTAAAAAAACCACAGCGGGAAGTGCCAACTCCGTGGGGGCGATGATTTTTGAAGCGTCTACAAACGTCCCGCCGGTACTTCCGAGATCTTCGACAACCACGAGCCCTCGCGAGAGGTGAAGCTGTGCGTGTCTGCGCGAAACGCCCAGTGCCGCCACCTCGATATCACAAGTGACATCGCGTCCGCAAACATAGGAGCCAGGGGGGAGGTCGAAGGATGTCTTTGTGCCATCCTCGTTGTGAACCAGCACGGTGATAAGGTCTGACATGGAGTGGGTAATCCGGAACTTGTCGGCGGTTGGGGTGAAAGAAAGTGGGAGGGCCAAGAGTTGCGGATTCTTACGTTTAGAGATTTCACCAGAACTCGTCACGATCGATTGTTTGAAGCTGCCAGTTGGGTTCAGGGCTTGCCCGCTTCGTCCATTCCGGCAAGTGTAAAGCTGATGAAACAATGGTCCCTCACCCTCCACAGCCCCAGTGGGATATTGAGCACCGTTGATTCTGGGGAGACCCAGTTTGTGATCGGTACGCACGAGGCGGCTGATGTGTTCACGATCTCTGGCGAAGGCGTAGCGCCCAGACACGCCTGGGTGTGGCTCGCGGACGCGCGCATGCAGGTGGAGGACCTTGGTGGTGGGACTTTGGTAAACGGGCATCCGATCACGGAGCGCGTGGAAGTGGAATATCCGGCGTCGGTGCAGGTGGGCTCGATTACGCTGGTCGTGGAAGAGAAGCTGGTGAAGGCCAACATTTCTTCGGCGGTGACCATTCTTCAGCGACCAGGATCGAAGAGTGCCTCGAGCGCGAGCACGGCGGAGACCATCGTGACACGGCCGGGAGCGCAGGCAGTGGTCAGCTCTGGGGCAAAGGATTTGAGTGAAGCTGAGGTTTTGTGCAAGTACACCCTGGTGCGTGAAATCGCCCGTGGTGGGATGGGACAGATCTACTTTGGCGAGGATCCGCAACTCAAGCGGCAGGTGGCTGTGAAGGTGAGCAGCGTGAGTTATGGAGGCGAGGATCCCAGGTTCTCCAAGGAGGCCAAGGTCCTTGCCCACTTGGCTCATCCAAACATCGTGCCGATCTACAACATCGGAGTGGATGCACAGAGCCGGCCGTTCTACTCGATGAAGCTCGTCAAAGGTCGTACGCTCCAAGCGGTGCTCAACGCGATCCGGGACGGAGACGCTGCCGCTTTGAAGGAATACACTCGTGCCGCTTTACTTACGATCTTTAGAAAGATTTGCGACGCTATGGCGTTTGCGCACGCGAAGGGTGTGTTACACCGGGACCTCAAGCCCGAGAACATCATGGT
>CALQFT020000198.1 GCA_943329925.2 Opitutus sp. GAS368 | reverse complement strand
GCCTCGTAGGTGTCGCCGTGTTTGGTCGCTAGGACGGCGCTCCATTTGCGGTCGACAACAGCCTTGGCGAGCAGGGCAGGGTCCTTGAGCGTCTCGGCGGCGAAGGGCGCGGCCCAGTAAATCTCGGCTTTGATGATCGGGTGCGGCGCCTCGACGGTGAAACGGGCGAGATGGGCGTCGTCGCTCTTTACAAGTGCCACCTTGGGCAGGGGCTTGCCGATGCCCTTCAGGTGGAATTCAAAATACGGCACCTCCATCGCCAGCCAGTTGGCGCGACTCCCGATGAGCTGAGGCTGCTTCGGGTCGATCTTCACTCCTTCAAAACCGGTGCCGCCGGGGATGAGCGCCTTGTGGTTGCTGTTCGGAGCGTAGAAATGGTTCTTCTCTCCCGGGATGGCGTCGAGCGTGGCCTGCACGGCTTCAGGCCAGCCGAAGAAATCGTTCGCCGCTCCCGCGAGGAAGAACGCCGCTTTCATGTTTGGGGCGCGTCGGCCGGGGTCGAGGTCGCGGAGCCAGCGGTCTCGCTCCTCGGGCGTCATGTTGGCGGCGAGGGAACCAGGCTTGGCGGTGGGAGCGGGCTTGCCGCCGCGCCAGTTGCCGAGGTCGAAGAAGCCGCTGCCCCAGATCGCGAAGCCGGCCTTCACCTTGTCGCCGGCGAGGCCGCAGACCATCGTGGTCATCGTGCCGCCCCAAGAGACGCCGACGACGCCGACGTTGGCGGTGTCGGTCTCAGGCAGAGAACGTAGGAGGTCGAGGGCCTTCATCGCCGAGAGCATGCCGTCGAAGATCACGCTCTTTGTCGTGTCGGGCTGCATCGAGTAGCGTCCGTCGGCGTAGCCTTTGGACATCGGAAGATCGCCATGGGTGAGCGGGCTGTAGAGGCCGGGCATGTCCGGGGCGACGGCGACGTAGCCGCGCTGGGCCCAGGCCATGGCCTTTTCCTCCTCGGCATTGCCGCCGGAGCCGTGCAGCACGAGGATGCCGGGATGCTTTCCGGGGGTGTTCGGGATCGCGATCACAGCGTAGGCCTCATTCTTGTCGCGGATCCGGAAGAGCACACGGCGCACCGTGATGCCTGCTGGCGGGGCGATGAATTCCTTCGTTATCACCGGCGCCTTGCCGTCGAGGACCTTGGCGAACGGGTCGTCGGCGGCGGCGAAAGCCAGCGGTGCGAGGAGTATGGCGAGGAGGATGGCGAGGAGCGAAGCGGGGGTTTTCATGAATTATTTCTGGATGCGGCGCCAGGTGACCTCGACCGATTGGTCGGAAGGGATGACTTGGACGAGGATCTTGTCGGCGCGGACCTCGAGTGGGAGTTTTTCGCCGCTTTTCTTGTAGCGAGCTTCGACTTTGGTGGCGTGGTCGGCGGGGAGCACTATCGTCAGTGGGTCATGGAAGACGTCGGCCTCGAGAGGGCCTGCCAAGGTGAACTCCGCGTGGTCTGCGGAAGACGACCCGGACAGCTTGGCGGTATCTCGTTCCATCGCGTAGCGCGAGACATGGGCGAAGGTGTCGATCCAGAGCACGTCATCCTTGGAACGGAGATATTTGAGGTGATCCTCCAGCACGTCTGGGCCGGAGAAGGCGTTGTAGCCCTCGGTGACGGCGTGCATCATCCAGACGAGTGCTTCGCCTTTCTTGAGGTAACGGTCGACCATCGCTTTGGCCTGCGCTGCGGTGAAATCCTTGCTCGTGGGCGGCCAGGCGCCGAAGCGTTCGCAGTGTTCGCGGATGACCGGATGGTATTTATGTCCAGCGGCCCGGACGACCTCACTGTTGGCGTTGCCCGGCGTGGCGAACGTGAAGGGCGCGATGCCGATGCGCTCCTTGATGGCCACGTAGGCCCTGCCAATCTGGGCGTCCATCATCGCCGGCTCCATGTCGAGGCGTTCTCCGTCCTTGGTTTTCGTCAGCGGGAGGTGCGTCCAGGTGTGGTTTGCAATCTCGTGCCCCTGCGCCGCCAGTTCCTTAAGGCGGAGCCAGCTCATGCCGCCATGGTCGCCTGGCTTCTTTACCGCCGCCTCTTCATTGGTCTCAGGCGTCAGCCCCGGAATGACGTAGAACGTTGCCTTGATGTCGTATTTGTTGAGCAGCGGCACCGCGAATTCGTCCTGATTGCGCAGGCCGTCGTCGAGCGTCATCGAGACGGCGGCCGTGCGGTCGCCTTTGAACTTGGCGATCCGGATGGCGGCAGGGTTTTGAGCAGAGACGGCGTCGGTGGCATTGAGTGTCGTCAGCGTGGTAAGCAGCAATGCGAGGACGACGGGTTTCATTTCTTTTCTATGGGGGCGCCGAGGTTGGCGGCGGGGCTAGTCTTGCTGAGCGGGTCGGCGATGCCGGCGTTCTCCATGAGGAAGCGGTTCCGTAGTTCGGCGAAGCGTGGTCCTTGGTTGTGGCCGAGCATCGGAACCAGGTCGAGCTTCTTGGGGCCGGGGAGCGAGTTGTAGATTGAGAGCACGGTGGTGGGCGGGCACGCGGGGTCGATCAAGCCGCTGCTCATGAGCACGGGCACTTTCACGAAGCGGGCAAAATTGACCGTGTCGTAGTAGGCGGTGGCGTCGATGATTTTGGGATCGGGCGTCTTCTTGTCGCGGCCCATGATAAGATTGTTCGGCGCGGCATCGGGCCGTCCGTGGAGCGGGCCGGTGTGCTCGCCGAGCGCGGGCGCGATGCTCACCACGGCGGTGATGCGCGAGTCGAGCGCGGCGGCGATGAGCGCGAGTCCGCCCCCCTGACTGGCACCGACACTGATGATGGCCTTGTGATTCCATTCCGGGCGCGAGGTCATGTAATCGATGCCGCGCAACATGCCGGTGAAGACTTGCCGGTAGTAATACGTCATGCGGTCGGCGCTTCCAATGTACGGGTAGCCCATGAACTTCTTCCACTTGGCTTCATCTTCAGCGCTGCGTTCCATCGGCATGTCGTGGGCGCTCATGTCCAGCGCGAGGAAACCCAGTGCGGCGTTGGCGATGACCCAACGGGATTCTTTCAGGCCGTTTGGATGCACGCCCATGCCCGGCTGAGAGATCATGATGGGAAGGGTGGTCGCCCCTTTCGGCTTGGCTAGGTAGCCGTGTGAGCGGCGGCCCTCGATATTGGCGAAGCTGACCTCGAAGAGTTCGATGTCAGGGTTAGGTTGGTCCACTGGGGAGACTTTAGGGTCGAGGGGTATGCGGGAGAGCCCGGAGGTCTGTGCGTCCCAGAATTCCTTGAAGTCGCTCGGGAGTTTCGCCGTAGGCGCGATGCTGTATGGTTCGAAAGCCGCTCCCGCCATGCCGTTGCCTAGTGTAGCAGCGTCCTTGGTCGGGGTGACCTGGAATCGTAGCACTCCGGGTTGATCCAAGGTTCCTTCCAACGTCGCCTTGCCGTCGATAAGTGTGAGTGTGCCTTGCTCCAAGAGCTTCGCGCCATCGAGGGTCAGCGTCCACTTGAGCTCGGTCGGCTCCCCGGGAGCCTTGGCGACCAGGCTTACGAGGAAGGATACCTTTTCGCCGACTTTGTATTGGGCGTCGGGATGATCGGTCGATGCCTTGATCCAGGTGTTGGGGCTGATGTTCTTGGCTGGCTCGGCGGCTGATAGCGAGGAAGCGGCGACGAACACTAAGGACGAGAGGAATGGATAAGCTGAGCGCATGGAGTTGTCCTCAGGGGTTAAGATGACGGAGGGCCTTGGCTCTTTGCATCTTTTCGAAGGGGATGGGTTCGAAACTGGGGATTTCCTTGAAGATGCGGGAATCGGGGCGGAGGGTATAATCGCCAGCGGCCTCGTCGACGAAGCCCGGATCGGTGTCGATGGACAAGTTGTGATGGCGGTAATCCTTGTCGGGGTAGCGCGCCGGGCCGACGCCTTCGTCGTCGCCGATGAGGGCGTTGTTGAAGACCCGGTTGAAAAGCGGGGTGGTTTCGTCTTTCTTGGTCACGATGTCGGCGTAGAGCTGTGCGAACTCGGGATAGTTCACGGAGTAGGGAGGTCGGGTCACGTCCACGTCTTGGGTGAGCATGCCGAGATTAGCCCGGAAGGTGGCGGCGGTCTTGGCGAAGTCTGCTCCGTCGTTAGTCTTCACGCCGGGGTTGTCGATGAAGAGGTTGTTTGAGATGGCGTGCAGGTGTCCTTCGGTGATGCCGATCGCGGAACGCGAGAAGGGTTTGACGGTTCGCCCAAGGTTGCGGCGGAAGACGTTGCCGAAGACTTCGACGCCATGCGTGCTGTTGTCGAGGTAGAGGGTGCAGTTCTGGGCGTTATGATCGGGACTGCCTCGCTCGTTGTCGTGGAGATAATTGTGCCTAAAACGATTGCCGAGCATGCCGGGGTTCTGGCGCGTTTCGACCACACCGCCATCCTTCGAGCCGGTCAGGCCGTAGGCGATTTCGTTGAACTGCATCAGGTGGTCGTTGCCTAGGAAATAGAGGAGGCCGCCTTGGTTATGGTGCAGGTAATTGCCTTCGACGATGTTTCCGCAGCCGTCGACCATCACGGCCTCTGCGTACATGTGAAGGCGACGGTCGGTGTGGTGGATGTCACAGTCGCGAACAAAGTTGCCCGCCTGGGTGAGGGTCTTGCGGTCGCCTCCGCCGAGAATTACGCCGCCGAGGCCAGTGTCGCGGATGACGCAGTTTCGCAGGCCATTGCGCTTTCCGCCTTGGCGATCCATGGCCGTCGCACCCAGAAGACGGACGGGCAGGCGTTCCAGTCCGGTGCAGAGCAGGTGCCGGAAGGCACCGGGTAGCCGGGGCAGAGGCTTACCGGGGCCGGTGGCCTTGATTTCCGCTGGGACGTCGGTTTCGCCGCGATGTTGGTCTTCCCATTCACCCACGACGCCTGTGTCCCAGCCGAAGCCAACCTGCGCGCCGACGATGCCGGTGTTGCGGATGAGGCATGAGTCGACTACGTTATCTTCGCCGCGTTCGATGTAGACGCCGCTGGTGCGACTGCCCTCGAGCGTCAGCCCGTGGAGATGGACGTGAGAGCAACCTTCCATCGCGACGAGGACATCGTTGAGCATCGAAACCACTATTTCGGACTTAGGGCCAAAGTCGGCGGGCGGGTAGAGCGTCAGGATGCCAGTCTTTCGATCCAGATAATACTCGCCGGGGGTATCGATCTCTTCGGGGAGGTTGGAGAAATAGAACCACTTCGCCTCGTCCTTGTAGGTCGGCCAGACGCGCACCGGCGTGCTGAAACGGACAGTGCCTTGCGTGGCATCGAACGCATCAATGCGGCGGCTGGTGCTGGCGTAGGCGCGGACGAGTCCTCCGACGACATAGGCGTCGTCGAGCTTGCTCCATTCGGCCATGTGGGCGAGGGCCTGTTGTGGAAAGATCGCCGGGGTGTCGCCATCTTTACCGCTGCCCCAGGAGTTGGCCGGAACGTTCTTCAACGTGAGCGTCGAATACTTCACCGCCCCGCCCTTCGCATCGCGTTCCATCTCCTGGACGGCGTTCTCGATCACGCCGAGCATCGGATTGGATTCGTTGCGATTGGGCCAGCGGGCGAGCGTGGCTGGGCGGCCGTCGATGAAGAGCTCCAGCGGGGCGGGGAGGTAGTGCGTGCGCGAACCGAAATCCACCGCATGCATCGTTTGCAGCGCGCCGTAGTCCGTGATGCCGAGAGCCTTAAGGTCGACCTGCAGCAGGTGCCGGCGGGCGGCATGGGAAACGACGCGGCTAAGGAAAGTCTCGTCAGTCACCGGATGGAACGCGGAGCGGGGGATGACCTTGCCGCCGATCAGTCGCGGGTTCTCGCCCGAAAGGGCGGCATAGGTCACGGGAGCCTCCGCGGTGCCAGAGTCTTTTTCGTTCAGGTCGAAGGAGTGGTCGCGCAGGTAGAGGCCTCCGGCGATCCGGACCGTGATGCCATCGGCGGGATAGCGACCGGCGATCTTGAGTGAACGGACTTCATCACGGGCACGCTCCAGCGTCGCGAAGGGTGCGGACTTCGTGCCGGCATCAGTGTCCTTGCCATTGGGTGCGACGAAAAGTTCGGCGGCTCCCATTTGAAGGGCGCATAGGTATATCAGGAGAAGTCGCATGGGGTGCTTGGTTTTTAGGCCAATCCCGCGCCGCTTTCTATAATAAATCCTTCGGGAAGTAGGGCGGATACCTGACTTCATTACCCCTCATTTAACGGCGGCGACGCGTTCTGGGTATTTGTCCTGAAGATTATGCTTCTCGCCGATATCCTGCGAGAGATGGAAAAGCTGCCCCAGTGTCAGAGGTTGGAGTTGTTATCGCTTTTGAGATCGAGGAATCTCGCGCAAGTCGACAAACTGACGACATCTGTCTTTTTATTGCGTCAAATTGACTCAACTTCATCCATATGCTCCGCAATTTATCTCTGATCTTCTTTAGTTCGCTCGCCTTGGCCGAGGCGAGGCTACCTGCTCTTTTTTCCGACCACATGGTATTGCAGCGCAATCAGGCCGTACCTGTCTGGGGACAGGCCGATGTGGGAGAGAGCGTCACCGTGGAGTTCGCCGGGCAGGTGAAGTCCACAACGGCCGACGCCGAGGGACGGTGGAAAGTGATGCTAGATGC
>CALQFT020000197.1 GCA_943329925.2 Opitutus sp. GAS368 | reverse complement strand
GCCAGTCGGCCTCCTGGCGGCCGTTGAGTTCGCCCAGGTAAAGCACCTGCCGTTGAAGCACACGCTGGCCTGAGACGCGGCGGTTTTCCACGACACTCCAGTAGAGGTGTTCTTTGCCATCCTTGCGGCGCTTTTTACAACGGAGGAATATTCCTCGTGAAACCACTTTCTGAAAAAGACCCGCAAGGGGGTAGGTCTGCACTACAAGCACTTTTGAAAAAACGATGACTGCAAATGAGGAGCTTGCCACAAAAAGACTCCCGAAAATAGCCGTTTTTAGACGCGAGTCCGCGAAGTAGGGCGAGTGGTGGAGGCGAAAAGTCTCCTTGCTTGATCCCAGCGGGTGTCACGTTTCCGTATCGGAATGCCGCCAAGAGCGGTTTGAGTACGGAGGTGACGATCCCACAGAGGACGCCAACCAGAGGCGGAGTCACTCCAAAGGGTAGAACAATAGGGGCTCGGTGTTTCCACAAGGCGCCGCTCACCGGTGAGTACATTTTGGTAAAGAAGATCGCCTGGGGCGGTATGGTTCAGATTTATTTTGGGGAAAGAGGCAAAAAGGTGTCTGTCCCGTTTTCTCGCTTCTTTTTAGATGGAAGTGGTTTCGAGATGAAAAGGGGAGTGTCCCAGGGGCGCTTCAACGCGTAAAAGTAAAAGACCAAGCTCTGCTCGGATGGCTGCTCATGGCGAGGGAGCCGTGGCACCGATATATTTGGCAACGGCCTGTCCCCGGGAATGCACATGAAGTTTCTCGTATATCCGGCCGGTGAGCGTTCGCACCGTGGAAAAGCTGATCCCCAATTGCTCAGCGATCTCTTTCTGCAAATACCCTTTCGCAAGGAGTTCGAGGATTTCCCGCTCGCGAGGCGCCAGTTTTTCAAGAACGGAGACGCGACTGGAATTGTCGGGCACCGGCGGCTCTGCAGGCTTTCGGAACGCCTGAATCACCCGTCTCGCGATGCTGCTACTCATGGGTGCGCCCCCCCGGTGCACGTCGCGGATGGCTTCCAGCAGTTCCGCGGGCTCCATCGGCTTCCTTAGATAGCCGTTCGCACCCGCCGCCAGTGAATCAAAAATCGCCTCGGAATCATCGTATACCGTGAGCATTAAAAAATGGGTGTGAGGTAAGACGCCGGAAAGGCGTGCGACACAGGCAATGCCATTTGCCTTGGGGAGATTGATGTCCATCAAAACAACGGCGGGGAGCTTCCCTGGGAGTGAATCCCAGGCTTCTTCCGCCGAAGCACAAGTGCCTACGCAAGCGAGATCAGGGGCCGAGGAAACGATGGCATGCAGGTTCTTTCGGAGCTCCGCATCGTCTTCCACAATCGCCACGAGGATAGAGGGAGGAATATCAGACATGCTGTGTTCAACCATGGGTAGTGCTGAGCGGGATACACAGTTGCATCCGAGTCCCCTGACACGGAGCGGAGTGTGCCGTAAACGCACCACCGACTTTTTTCATGCGTTCAGCCACGTTGGCGAGCCCGCCGTGCGTATTGTTGGGGGAGGGGATAAAACCGTAGCCATTGTCTTCGATTTCAACGGAGAGCCATCTGGGAGAACACTCGATTTTCAAAACAACCAGCGTCGGGTTGCCGTGCCGTACGGCGTTATGCACGAGTTCTTTTGCCGCGAGAAAAGCCTCGTGTCTTGCGTAGGAGGAGAGCGCAAGCTCGGGAAGTTCCCCGGGGATTTCGGTGCGAAATCGGATGTTTGCGAGGTCAAGATGTTCTTGCGCAAACTGGCAGACAAAATCGACGAGATTCTCCACGGAATCGCGGGCAGGGTTCACGGCCCAGACGATTTCGGCGAGTTGGCGGGCGGTTTGTTTGGCGCGTTTTGAGATCTCGTTCAACGATTCGGCCGACTCAGAATTGGGCGCGAGTTTCTGCTGGGCGCGAGTGCTCATCAGCGCGATGGCGGCGAGGCTGGCTCCCAGTTCGTCGTGAATGTCGCGGGCAATTCGCGAGCGTTCTTTTTCCAAAAGATGCCGGCGTTCGAGCTCAGCTAAATGGCTTTTTATCCTACGTTTCGCCGTGAACTTTGTCAGCCCGAAGGCGCACCCAGTGGAGGCGACACCTGCAAGAATCCAAAACAAAGGGCGCTCCCAAAATGGCGGGGGAATACTAAACGCCAGAACGCTGCTTTCGGGGATGCTGCGGCCTTCCAGGGTTTGTCCTGCGACAAGCAGCTTATAGTTTCCCGGCGGAAGGTTTTCGTAGAAAGCCCACCCGTCTCCACCACGGCCCAAACTGAAACATTCGCTCCAATTGAGAACGATTCCCTCGCCTTCACGCACTTCCGGACAATGCGCCGGTTTTAAAATCCATGCGCCAAAGGTTGTCGACGCGTTGTCCAGAAGTGCAAGCGTGTGCTTTCCATTGGGCAGCGTTACCACTTGGGCTAACTGGGCGCGGGTGCCGCTTCTTGCCCATTGCAGGGGATTACCAAGCGCGTTGTTCATCTCCACTCCCTCGTCGGTGGATATCGCGATTTCGGACTTCTCGCTCTCTCCCGAACGCTCGATGGAGAGCGTGATGTCGCGGAGCGCGTACTGGCCGATCATTTCGGGGACGCTTGAAATGATCATGAGTTGAATCCGATTGCATCGCGGGGGCGCGCTGAGCGTGGCTGAGCGTGGTGAGAGTTCTGAGTTGGCAACCGTTCCCATCCATCCTGCACTTTCCCCGTTCGCATTGAGGTCCTCGGTGCCGATAATGGCGCCGTCTTTATCTAAAAAACGAACCGTGAGTTGGGCGTGGGCTCTGAGGGCGTGCCATTGAGTGTCATAGCCTGAAAGGAAGTATTGGAGTTTTGGGGACGAGCCGTTTTCGGGGGGGAATTCCTTGAAATGCACACGCATCGAGCGGACGTAGGAAAAGCTGAGGGGCGCAGCGTTGGTCTGAGTTGCTTTACGCCAGGCGTTCGCAGCGAGAGGGGTGTCATTCACTTCAAGGGAAACGAGCCTAACCTCGCGCGCATTGACGTGAGTGTCTTGTGGGGACTGCGCCAATGCACTCCGACCCGCGACGAAAAGAAGCAGCGCCGCGTACGCACTTAGGAGCTGATGGAAGAAAAGCGAAGGCATATCCTGATGGGGCGGGTTAATCTGGCGGCGACTCCAGACGTTTATCTGTTTTCGCAGGTCTTAAACGGATTAACATGCTTTTGAGCGCCGCCGTGTTGTCGGTCAAACGCCCGACAAGACGCCATAGAGGGATTCTGTTAGGTTAAATAGATGGTACCGTCCCTTCGCGCACTCTTGTTTTGGGCAATGCCTCTCCTGCTTTCTCAGGTCGCGGCTGCAGGCAAAGGACATGTTTCTGTATTCGGAGAGAGCCATTTTCCGCGGGTTGGAGGAACCGCTGCCACCTCTGCGCCCAAGATCGCAGCGAGACTCCAGGAAACGGGCGTGGACGCCCGAGTCGTCGACGCGGCAACGCTGGAGAGTCCCACTTTTCTGGAGGAGGCGGAGTCTTCGGTATTGGTGCTTGCCAATGGAAACGCCTTTCCCGAGGCAGCATTTGCAAATCTCCAAGCATTCCACCGCGCTGGGGGCAGTTTTGTTTTAACTGGAGTGCCCTTCACCCACCCCTGCGAGCGAGTGGACGGCAAATGGCGTGACTTGGGGCACCGGAGTTATTTCCGGCATCAACAAGACGGGATCGCCACAGGCGGCTTTAAGTCGGTGCCTGCGGGGCAAAAGTGGACGTTGCAGGTGCCGGAAAGTCCCCTTGAAATTCCGAAGGAATGGTTTTCAGGAAAAGACGGACGGACCCAATGGCTGGATGCCGCGACGTTGGATCCTCAGGACGAGGTGGTGCCTCTCCTCACAACCGTGGGACCCGATGAAAAGCCTCAACCATGCGCGGCTTTGATCCGGCATCGTTGCGCGATGTTTTCCGGAGCATGCGACGTCTGGCTCGGACACATGATCGTTGGAGATGAGGAACCCGACGTGTTCATGGCAAGCCAGCTCTTGGTTCGGGGCGTCCTCTGGTGTTTGCTCGAGAAGCAGCAGATATCGGCGGATGACTTCAGTACCAAACTTGCCCAGTTAAACCAAATGAAGCTCCCAGAACAGCTCCCCAATGGGCTGCTTGCCGAAGAGTTCCCGAGACCCTGGGGCGAATCCTTTTTGCCGAAATCGAATCCTCCCTCCCGCCAACTTAGCGCTATTGCGTTGAGCAAACTGAGCCGGGAGGAGCGGGTGGCATTAACGTGCCTCCAAGGGTTGACGTGTCGCGCTGAGCCGCAGATATGGCTGATTCATACGGCAGGCGACCGCTTTTGGTTAGAATGGCATCAAAAGCAGGGACACATCGACGGCTTTCGCGAGGAGACGGACTGGAAGGCGTTGTTTGTGAAATATAAGGACGTGGTGAAGGGTGCCGTCATTGCGGATCCGGATCTTTACCGCGGGGACTTGCTGGCGGTGAATGTGGCAGCCTGCGAGGACTGGATTGTGGCGTCACCGGAGCTGGCGAAGGCGCTTGGGTTGGTGGTTAGGATGGACTTGCGCGGCCGTTTCAAGACTTACGCCGAGGGCTTGGATTGGCTGTGGGCAATGTACAAGGATCGCCTGAACCATTACATGTGCGATTATATGCATCCTGAGCGTTTAAAAAATGGAAACTTTGCGTACGCTTATCAGTGGAAGGCGCCGATGGTCTGGATCTGCGGACAGGAAGATGAGGTCAATCCCGGCGCAGATCGCGGTGCGGAAAAAAGAGCGGTCGCGAACGTGTTCTCGCAGATGCCCGTGAATATTCCCATCTTCGGTTTTCCTTCCGCTGGGGAGGGGGTCGGGATTGGAGAGCCGCCGGGAGTGGCGTTGGCGAGCCGGTATGGAAAGGGCCTGGTCTGCACGGACCACATGCTCAATGCGGGCGTCATGAGCGGCGTGCGCGTTGCGCAGCTAAGCCAACCGGAGCAACCACCCGCGCCGGCTCTCGAGAAGGACAAAATCTACGTGGCACTGGTGATGTCCGACGGCGACAACCAAAACGCGTGGCACCTGTTTTTCAGACAGTATTTCGAAAGTCCGAACCACGGCAAATATCCCCTCGCATTCGGGATAGGACCAGCGATTCGGGAACTGCAGCCGGGCATTGCCGAGTGGTACTATCAACACGCGACGCCAACGACTGAATTTATAGCCGACGTGAGTGGTGCGAGTTATATGCAGCCCGATCACTGGGGCGAGGCATACACCAACAAATCCGAAGTCCTCGCAGGGTTTCTAAAATGGACCGCGAAATTACTCCCGCCGCTTGGGTTGCGAAGTGTACGGACGGTCCATGGAGAGGATGCCTTTTTATCGGAGTACGCGAAGGCGCTTCCGTTTTGTCATAGTCTCTTTGCGGACATGGGGTGTTATTCAGGGCACAGCGGCTATGCGAATCTCACTTACAAATTACCGGACGGAATGCCTGTGTTTCGAGCCGTGACAACCTGGCGTAACTTTGGAAGTGGCTTTATGGGGGAAATCCGCGAGCAAGCGGGTACCCAGCGCCCTGCCTTTGTGAACGGGTTCGTGCATTGCTGGACGTTTCACTCAAAGGAATTAGATGAGATCGTGAAGAATGCGGGCCCGGATATCGTCTTTGTGACGCCGACGCAGCTTGCAATCCTCTACAAGGAAGCGAACCCAACACTGTCCGCTTTGGAAAAGACGGCTCCGAATCAGTCTTCAAAAAAGGAACCTCAATCGCAGTAAACCGCCCCCAAGTATGAACCTCTTTAGCGTTCGGATCCCCGGCTTCTCACTGCCCGTCTTCGCCGTCCTGCTTGCCTTTATCTTCGAGGTCGAAGCCTCCCAGACCACGGCCAAACCCAACATCATCATCATCCTCGCCGACAACCTTGGTTACGGTGAACTCGGCTGCTACGGCGGCAAGGATGCCCCGACGCCAAACCTCGACGCGATGGCCAAGGCAGGCGCACGGTTCACCTCCGGGTACGTCACGTGTCCAGTGTGTAGCCCGACACGCGCCGCACTGCTGACGGGCAGATACCAACAACGTTTCGGGCATGAGAACAATATTGGCCAAAGTTGGGAGATCGAACACCCAGAGCTGATGGGATTACCCGTTGAGGAGAAAACCATCGCCGATCGACTTCGCGCGACGGGTTACCGCACGGCCTGCATCGGCAAATGGCATCTCGGTGCGCATGAGAACTTTCATCCCCAGCAACGCGGCTTTGACGAGTTCTTTGGCTTTCTAGAAGGCGGCCGCGCCTATCTCTCCGATGATGATCCCGGGAATTTCTATTTTAAATCGACCCCGCCCTTCAAAGCCGTCCATTTCAAGGAAGCCGGTAAGGCGCCGATACTCCGCGGACACGAGGTTGTCGCGGAAGAGGAGTACCTCACAGATGCCTTTACGCGCGAGGCGCTGCGATTTGTCGATGAAAAGCCGCAACAGCCCTTCTTCCTTTACCTCGCATACAACGCCGTTCACACGCCGATCACGCCCTGTCCGCGCTGGGAGGCGAGGCTGCGGCATATCGAGAATCCGGTCCGACGAGCCG
>CALQFT020000196.1 GCA_943329925.2 Opitutus sp. GAS368 | reverse complement strand
TCACGAGAAGGGGTTGGTAATTTGCGGGAATTCATGGAGGCGTCATGTTTGAGAGTGACTCGGCGCATCCGATGCCGGATTCAACGGGTAAGGCAGCCGAATCTTTAGACTTCACTGCCTACTAACGCGCTCCACCGATCGCAGCGGGTTGGGGCACAGAAGGCGCTCCGGGCGCTACGCCAATGGGCACCACGGCCCCACTCGTAGAGGGAGCCACAGGGGCGGCTACCGGAGCACTCCCAGGGGGACCACCCCGCGAAGCTGGAGCGCTAGGACCGCTGGGAACACTCGGACCTCCCCCGCCACTTCCTGCGGCGGCCGCCACGGCGTCGCACACAAAATTCCAGCGCGTTTCCACGCGTCTTCCATTGACAAGCGCACTGAGGAGCACAGTCACCTGCCTGTCTTTAAGCGGCTGCAACAGAGTCGCGCTTGCCATTTTACTCGCAGGATCGTATTTCACGGGCACCGCCCCCACGCCGCTAACTCGAATTTCCACGGTTCCGGGCTCCACCTCCCCCATAGTCGCCAGATTTGCCTTAAGCGTCGGCTTGAGCTCATGCACCACCTCACCCTCATGGGGAATAGTCACCATGGAAACAGCCGCTAACTGTCCACTCACCGGGCTAGAAGATTCCCCCGCCCCGCCGCCGCCGATCATGGCCAGCGCATCCGTAAATATTTTCGGTTTTGTGGATTCCAACGCGTAACGGCCCAACTGCTCAGCCGGACTATGGTAGGTGAGCCGCTGACCGTAAGTCGTAAAGGCCGCCTCATATCCAGACGCCAACGCCATCTGGCGAATCTGCTCGTTGTGCACCCCATACGGGTAGGCCAGCACGGAAACCGAGATGCCCAACCGCGACTCCAACTGGTGTTTGGAGCCGGCGATCTCGTCCTTGAGCCAGTCTTCATAGGATGCGAACTGGGCCTGAAACTTGCCCTTCTTGCGCTTCAGATCCTGGTGATTGACCGTATGACTCTGAATATCAACCCCTGCATCCCGCAATTCGGCCAATTCGGCCCAAGATAAAGATCCGCCACCCGCCAAGGCGCCGCCTTTCACAAACGCCGTGTAAATAAACATGGTGAAGGGATACCCGAACTTTTTCAAAATCGGCCAAGCCACCTCGTACCCAGAGCGATACCCATCATCGATGGTGATTAAACAGCTTTTTTCCGGAATCGACTTCTCCCCCCGGCGCCAGGCGAGGAAGTCCTGCATCTTGATGACCGTGAAGCCGTTTTCAGTAAGGGCAGTCATCTCGGACTCAAACACCGCAGGGGTCACCGCCATGCCATCCTTGGGCTTGTTCTCGAAACGATGGTAACAAAGCACCATAACAGAACCCCTTGTATCCACTTGGTGGATCTTCGCAGGAGGCGGCTCCGGGGGTTGCACTTCAGCCGACGCAACCTCCTTTATTGCTGAGTCTTTTGCTGCAGATGGCAGCGTAGGTTTTTTACACCCTCCGAGGAACATGGCCCCCGGAAAAACAGCCATCACCACCCATGTCAAAATCGTACGGTATTTCATAGTGCGCCCTTCTGCTTACAACATACTACATGACGTAAGGATGCAAAGGGCGCTTCATCAAAAATAAGCAAGATTTTCTAAAAAACCCAAAGCGAGCAAGCCACCTCAAGGATCTCCTCAGATGACTCCGCTTTAGGTCGCCCTTTTTTGGCCCAACCGGCGCGTCACTTACGCCAAACCCAGTCTGCGAAAGGTTTCCTCCACGTGGGCGAAGTGAATTCCAAGAGAACACAGCCGCTCTATTTCCCCCTTCCCCAACAATGCGCTGACTTCCGGCTCCGCGCTGAGGTTTTCCTGCAGCGACACCGCCCCCTGCCATGTCGCCATCGCCGCGCGCTGCACCGCCTCGTAAGCCGTCTTGCGCTCCATCCCGCGGCGGGTCAACTCCAGCAATACGCTCTGGCTGAAATACAACCCCTTTGTCAGCTGCAAGTTCCGTTCCATGTTTTCCGGATACACCAGCAACCGGTCCACGAGCTTGCGCAGTGTCACCAACATGTAATTCACCAAAATCGTGGAGTCCGGCATGATAATGCGCTCCACCGAGGAATGCGAAATGTCGCGCTCGTGCCAAAGTGGGACGTTCTCAAGAGCGGCGAGCGCGTTGGAGCGCACCACCCGGGCAAGCCCGCTCAACTTCTCGCCCGTAATAGGATTCCGCTTGTGCGGCATGGCTGAGGAGCCCTTCTGTCCAGGGCTGAAATACTCTTCAACTTCCAAAACTTCCGTCCGCTGCAAATGCCTGAACTCCGTGGCCCAACGATCGATACTGGAAGCAATCAAGGCGAGTACTGTGTGGAATTCTGCGTGGCGGTCACGCTGAAGCACCTGAGTGCTCAAAACCGCCGCTTTCAACCCGAGCTTCCGACACACCACCTCCTCCACCTTCGGGTCCAAATGCGCGTGAGTTCCCACCGCGCCGCTGAGTTTACCCACGCGGATGCGGGGCTGAACTTCCTGCAAGCGTTCCAACGAACGGGAAAACTCGTCATACATTAGCGCGAGCTTCAGACCAAATGTAATTGGTTCAGCATGAATCCCATGACTACGACCGATCATGGGCACCATCTTAAATTCCTTGGCCCGCCGCGCCAGCACTTCCATCAACTCCCGCAGATCTCCGAGCAGCAAATCGGAGGCCTCCGCCATCTGGACGGCCAGCGTTGTATCCAGCACGTCGGAGGAGGTTAGTCCCTGGTGCATCCAGCGCGCAGCCGGCCCCACGTAGGAGGCGACGTTTTCCAAAAACGCGATCACATCGTGATGGGTGCGCTTCTCAATTTCATCAATCGCGCTGACTTCAAACCGTCCCTTGGCGCGAATCTCCAAGGCATCCGCCACTGGGATAAGCCCCAGATCCGCCATCGCCTCACAGGCGGAGACTTCGATTTCGAGCCAGATTTCGTACTTGCGCTGATCCGTCCAAACGGCGCGCATTTCAGGAAGGGTATAACGTTCTATCACAGGGCGAAGTTTGAAAGGTGGCGCAGCAATGGGCAAAGGCAAACTGAGCTCTCAACAAACATTTGCCAAGTAACCGCCAGACAAAGCCTCCGGGCTACTTTCGCTAGAATCAACTTTTGAGAATTCAGAAATCTTGACGCCTCCAAATTCACGCAAGAGGCGCTTACAAGCTGGAAAACAACGCCATGGTCTGATTTTCTAAAAACCCTGTGACCCCCACAACCATTCCCCCATCCCAAAACGCCCCCTTGCCCAGCGCCTTCACCAAGCCCAAAGGCAACCTCAGGTGGCTGATGGTGTTCATGGCCTTCTCCGCCACAGCCATTAACTACGTTGACCGCGCCAATCTTGGCGTTGCAGCACCCTACATCGCCAAGGATCTTAACCTTTCTCCGGAAGCCACTGGCGCGCTTCTTGGCGCCTTCTTCTGGACCTACGCCGCTTTCCAGCTTCCCTCGGGTTGGTTCATCGACCGGGTAGGAGCGCGTACCGCCTACGCTTTCGCCGTGGTCTGGTGGTCGCTTTTCACGGCCGCCACCGCCTTGGCGCGCGGATTCGGCGCCCTCTTTGGCGCCCGCTTGCTGCTGGGGATCGGCGAGGCTCCCGCCTATCCCACCAACGCTAAGATCGTCTCCGAATGGTTCCCCCGCAGGGAACGCGCTTTTGCCACCAGCATCTTTGACAGCGGCAACCGGGTCGGCACTGCGTTATCCCTGCCCATTGTCTCGGCCATTATCGCCCAGTTTGGCTGGCGCATGTCCTTTGTAATCACCGGGGCGCTGGGGTTTGTTTGGCTGGCCTTCTGGCTGTGGATTTATCGCTCCCCCGCCCAACACCCTTGGATTACGCCGCAGGAACACGCTTACATCGAGTCCGACCAAACCATCCCGAACCCCGCTGCGGGAGCCAAAATTCGTTGGCGCGACTTGTTCCGCTATAGGATGATCTGGGGGATGATGTTGGGCTTTTTCTGCCTCAACTTTGTGATCTATTTTTTCAGCACTTGGTTTCCATCTTATCTGGTCCAGGCCCGGGGTTTTGATCTGAAGAAAATGGGGCTTATTGGAATGATCCCGGCCCTCGTGGCGGTCTTCGGCGGGTATCTTGGGGGGTACGTCAGCGACCGACTGGTGCGTAGCGGAATGCGACTGAGCCTGGCCCGTAAAATCCCGTTGGTGGGCGGAATGTTTATGTCCTCGAGCATCGCCCTGGCGGTTCTGGTGGAGAGCACTACCGCCGCCATTGCACTCATGTCGCTTTCCTACGCCAGTCTTTCCTTCGCAGCAGCGAGTATCTGGGCGCTGCCCGCCGATGTGGCACCGACTCGCGATCATGTGGGATCCATAGGGGGCATCCAAAACTTCGCCTCCAATCTTGCCGGAGTATGCATCACGACCTTCGTGGGGGTGATGTTGGCGCGGACTGGCGGGTTTGTGGTTCCCTTGGTGGTGGCGGGAGGCTTCTCGCTACTCGGCGCGTTCTCCTATCTGGTGATCGTTCCGGAAATCAAACCACTTGAGCCCAAATAAGTCAGGGGCAAATAATCAGCGCCCTAACTCGAGACTTATTGCGCCACTTTTACCTTTGAAGCCGGAAGATTAGCGGGCACAGGTTTAGGCTTTTCCACGCTTGCCGTAGAGGCAAGGGGGGCCACCGTCGGCTCCCCTTGCTGCTGGATTTTCCACTTCTGTGTGATTGCCTTCGCGCTGGAATCCA
The DNA here is from genome assembly GCA_943329925.2 of Opitutus sp. GAS368. GTDB lineage: Bacteria > Verrucomicrobiota > Verrucomicrobiia > Chthoniobacterales > Chthoniobacteraceae > Chth-196. Next base: position 1,851 of record CALQFT020000196.1, on the reverse strand, counting down.
CACTCGCCACCTCCAGTAATTCCGTCAAAAGAGCGGCGTACACTTTCTCCAAATCGGCTGCGTGTGCGATCTGCTCCTCACGTTTTTGTAATGCCTCGTCCGCTTGGGCTTGGGCGGCCTTGAGATTGATTAGCCGTTGGGCGGCATAATTGTGAAAGGCCTCAACTTGGGGCTTTTCAATGGAGCCCACCCGCAATTGGGTGCCCACAAAAATCAACCCGGAAAACGCCAGCAAACTTAAAGTCGTCGAGGAGGCATTGAATTCGAAGTCTCGCATATCAGTTTGAGACCTTTCGATCGGTAGTTTGTGCGGGGGCGCCTTTAACCTCGTTGACCACTCCGTATTTCTGGAGCAGTTCTTTTAACCTCACGCTGCCCTTCTCGGCGGCGGCGTTAATGTCTGCTAAAACAGCGGGCCCCACCGTAGCGGAGATGGCTGAGCCCTTGTTTAACTTCTCCTGCTGCGCCTGCAAAAGCTGGCGTTTACTCAAAAGATTACCTTCAAGAGTATCCCCAAGATGCTGAAACTCGAGGGTTTCAGAACGAGCCATAGCATTGGCAACGCTCACCAAATAAAATCGACCGCACAGCAAAGTCAATACCGCCGACAATACCAAGCTCAGGTACCCGAGTTTCATACGCAATACCCCCTCTAGCGCTAAGGCATGGCGGTTTTTAGTGAAGCCTTAACAGCTTCCCCAACCGCCACGCCTCCGCGCACCTTTTAAAGCAACCTAGAAGTTAACTGCGAAGGAAAGGATCCCCGTACTCTGTGAGCGATTGCTGCCAAGATCCTGCTGGCCACTCAAGCGTATCGTGAACGCCTCGGAGAAGGTTGCCTGCAGCCCGAGGTTAAACTGGGCCACATCTGAGTCCGCCTTACGTCCTGTGACGGTGTAGCTCGAATTCGAGACACCCGCCAACTGCATTCCGAGCGGCTTGGCATCGGAGTTGAAGTCATGCACCCAGTACACGGCACCGTCAGTACCAAAGATCACGCCCTTGGAGACTTCCCCGGAGCGACCCACGCGTAAACCCAGCGTCGAGATGACGGCATCTTCATTCACCTTATTGACCGCCGCGGCAGAGATGCCCGTCCCGGTTTCGGTGAAGGCGTCCTGCGTGTAGTTGATGTACTTCAAGCGCGCCACAGGGGTTACCCTCCATTGATTCGTGGGCGAAGTGAGATTGACCGCCACTCCGACCCCCAGCTGGGTATCATTGCTTGTGAAGTCTGCGCGCAAACTACCAGTACCGTCTGTACGGCTGGCTTTGTTGTCTGTGCTGCCCCACAAAACAGAGGCGTCCACGGTGACTGAACCAAAAGACACGCTGCCGTAGCCACCCATGTGCCAATGATCAGCAGTGACATGGACATTGGGATCAAAGTCCGTGCTGCCTTGTCCCAAGGCCGCCAAAATCCCCACACGTAGGTTGCCAAACTCACGCTCCACTCCTAGCGAGGCGCCACTGTCATCCGAGCGAGTTTTACCGAAACCAGCCGAGGCATCCGCATCAATGTTCAACTGGGTAGCGTACCCAGACGTCCACGCAGTATACTTATTTTCTTTGGCTGAGGTGGTGAGAGCACTTGGGGTGATCATCGTTGGCCCGCTTACCTTCACACCGAAGCTCGCGGAGGAATCCATGACGCCACTAGCCGCAATGTTTTCCAGATGTGAGTCTAGCGCAGCGGAAACGGCTAAAGAGCGCTTCACGCCCACAGTGTACATACTGGCATAAGCCCCGCCGGGGCTGTAAACTCCCAGTTGGGAGTCTAGTTCGGACGCAGTGGCAGCCCGGTCAAGTTTACCCATGAGTATGCCAACGTTTGATGTGCCATTACTTACG
>CALQFT020000195.1 GCA_943329925.2 Opitutus sp. GAS368 | reverse complement strand
CCTCCTGTATGCGGCGTGCGGCGACAAGCTCTTCAAACGCAGGCTGCGCACCCACGGGGTGCAGTCCTTTGTGGCACCGTTGGCCAACAAGAAAACCAACGGCGGATAGGGGCCCTTCCCCATTGGGCGAGCGGCGGACACCTCATACCCTCTCTTTTAGATTTATGGATGATTAAAAGACCGCAGCACCTGGGAACGCGCAAACCCAGCTCCGCAAGGACTGTCTGAGTTTTTGGAGCGTCCAACGCACGCTGGGTCTCCGCGGTCCCGGGAGAGAAGGACCAGTTTTCTTCAAGATTTGGTATCAGTACAACAGCGCCGTGGCCGCCTTGCGAGCGGCGGCGTCGGCGGCGAGAATGGCGTCGAGATCGGGGCTAGCTTCCTGAGCGTGGGCCTCCATCACGGCTGCGACCGTTTCCCAGATGGCTGGGAACGAGCAGTCTCCTGCGAGAAAGGCCGCCACCGCGACTTCGTTGGCAGCGTTGAGCACCGCAGGGAGCGTGCCGCCCGATTCGCCGGCATGGCGGGCCAGGGAAAGCGCCGGGAAATCCGAGAGCCGCGGCGCCTCAAATTCAAGCTTGGCGAGTTGCGCAAAATCCAGAGCCGCGAGCCGGTTGGGCACGCGCTCCGGCCAAGTCACTGCGTACTGAATCGGAAAGCACATGTCCGTGGTGGAAAGTTGCGCCAGTACGGAGTTGTCCACAAACTCGACCATTGAATGAATGATGCTCTGAGGATGCACGATCACTTCGACCTTCTGCATGGGGATGTCGAAAAGCCAGCGCGCCTCAATCATTTCGAGCCCCTTGTTAAACAGGGTCGCCGAATCAATGGAGATTTTCCGCCCCATCTCCCAAGTGGGATGCTTGAGCGCCTGCGCCGGAGTCACCCCGAGCAGCTCCGCACTCGGCCAAGTGCGAAACGGACCGCCACTTGCGGTGAGCAAAAGACGCGACACCTCTTCGGGGCGGCGGCCTTCCAAGCACTGGAAAATCGCGTTGTGCTCGCTATCCACCGGCAACACACGCACGCCTTTGCGCCGGGCAGCTTCCATGACCACCGCGCCGGCCATCACCAAAATCTCCTTGGACGCCACCGCGATATCCTTGCCCGCCTCAATCGCCGCCAGCGCCGGGCGCAGCCCCGCCGTCCCGACAATCGCGATGAGCACGAGGTCTGCTTCTGGGAGCGTCGCCAGGGCGCAAAGGCCCGCCTCGCCTTCCAAAATTTCCGGGCCAGCCACCCCGGCAAGCCGCTCGCGCGCCTCAGCGGCCGCTGGGGAATCCGCGAGCGCCGCGACAAGGGGTTTCCAAGTGCGAACCTGCTCCACGAACAAGTCCACGCTGCGCCAAGCCGCCAACCCGACGACTTCCATGCGCTCGGGAATATCGGTTGCCACCTTCAAGGCGGATTGTCCGATGGAACCCGTACACCCAAGAATCACGATGCGCCGGCGACGAGGACCGGGGATGGGAGAGCCGTTTGACATCAAGAACCGGGGGTGTAACGCAAGTAAAGATACAGTAGCGGCGCGGTGAATAGCAGCGAATCAATCAGATCCATCGCGCCGCCAATGCCTGGAAGCATGTGGCCGGAGTCTTTTGTGCTCGTGGAACGTTTGACAAGGGACTCGGCGAGATCGCCCAACACGGCGACAAAACCCAAGCCAAGGCCCAGCAGGACGGCGTTGAGCGGCTGTCCTATGAGGGCGAGTTGCGTGGGCAGGGCGTATGTGAGAGCCACCGACGACAAAGTCGAAAACGCCAGCGCTCCGACAAAGCCTTCCCAAGTCTTTTTGGGTGAAATGCGCGGGATCATCGGGTGTTTACCCATAAGCGAGCCCACTAAATAAGCTCCGCAATCTGACATCTTTGTCACCACCGCAAGGTATAACAGATAAAGATGTCCTGTCAGTTGACCGTCCGCAGCACGTGGAGTGAAGTAAATCAGATTGGCGGTGTTGGACCCTAGATACGCAATATAGACAATCCCCAGAAGCGTATAACCAATCCTCGCCACCGGTAAGTCGTCCTCCTTGGTCCAAAAAATTTGCCGCACGAAGACGAGCAATATGCTCACCAAAAGAGCGGCTGATTCAAAGCGGAACGCCGCCTCGGGCCCGTGTTGGCGCCCGATATACAAGGCACCAAGAACCAGCACCGCACCGAGTTGCAGGCCGGTGCGCTGAAAGTGAGGCAACCGCGCCGTGCCCAACATTTGATAGAACTCAAAGAGACCGCCCAGAAGAAGACCGGCAACAAGCACCCACAAGCCGGGTTCAAACGCCCAGTACATCGTGGCGGCGCACACCCCCCACAGCGCAAGGCTGCTAGAGGCACGAGCAAAGAAAGTCTGTAAAGCGACACCCATTAAAGTTCGGTAGGCTTCCCAAATGTGATCAGGAAAGCAAGAGCGCTACCCAAACGGCCGAAAAGATCCATGAGGCAGTGCCTCTGGAGCCGGCCATCCGTTGCGTTGTGCTCCCGCTGTCGCCCGCTTACTGGCCGGGCACGTACCCAGGATCTCCTGGTTTTTTCTTCGTGTTTGTTGCTGCAGGTGCTGCAGGGGCGGCTGGCGGCGCTCCGCTACTCAGGCTCGCCCCGCTACCCTGAGATGCGGGCGGACGACCCCCGCCGCTGCTGGGTGGCGCCCCTCCCCCTCCACCGCCCTGGGGTGCTCCACCCCGTTGACTCGTAGATTGTGAAGACGGGGCTTGCTGGGGTTGAGAGGACTGCTGCGGTTGCGGCGCAATTGAGGAAGACGCCCGGCTGGAAGGCATCGGCTGGGGTGCGCCGGAGGTGCCGCCCGAACGGTACGAAGCGCCGCCGTTCGCCTGCTGCGGCGCCACTGGCACCGTGCGGAAATTAGAGGCGGGCTCTTGGTTCCTCGGAACCTCGTTTCGAGAAGGATCGTAGACCGTCCTCCCTTGGGTTGACTGCGTGGGTGCCGACTGCGGACGCGAGGGCGCCTGCGGCACAACAAACCCCGCCGCGTCATTTGGAAGCGAGCGCGTCTTCGGCAAGGCAGGTGCGCCATTCCCGCTGGTGGAAGATTCGCTTACCTCACGCCGCATTGTTCCACTGCCCACGCCGTTTGTTGTAGGCGTTCCGTTAGAGCGCGAAGGCGTCGAAGCCGGCTGACTTTCAGTGAAGGCGTCCGGGGTCTGTCGCGGCATCGTTGGGGCGCTGCGGTTAACCGTTCCCCCGCGCTCCACGTTGCTCCCGCGCTCCGTACTCCCACTGCGAGCCGGCTGACTTTCAGTGAAGGCGTCCGGGGTCTGCCGCGGCATCGTCGGGGCGCTGCGGTTGAACATTCCCCCGCGCTCCGAGTTGGTTCCACGGTCCACACTCCCGCTGCGCTCGATGCTCCCGCTGCGCTCGACGCCCCCGTTGCGATCCACCGTCACGCCGCGCTCCAAGGGCACGACCCCGCGCTCGGTGATGATCCCTGGCGTGCTCAATCCGTTGCCGCCCTCCGAAGAACGGCCCGGATAAACCGGTACCACTCGTTGGGCCATTGGAGGCCTTTCTCCGCTTCCGCCGCGGGTGGAATCTGTCGTGGAACGATCAAAGAAAGCGGACCCCTGCGACCCTTGCCTATCCCCGGACTTCGCCCCCGAGCCCTGCTGCGGTATGCTTCCACCAGAACCCGGCACCCAACGCCGCGAGCTACCGCCCCCGTCCTGTCCAACCAGCGCGGCTCGCTTTTCTTCCACGGCGGCCGGCCGGACCAAAATATCCGTCTTGCGCGAGTCATTCGTCTGACGCGAATCCTGCGTCCGGTGCGTTTCCCACTGGCCTTCCAAATGCGAACGCAACCGCTCATTTGCGTTGGAATCCCCATACCAACCGCGAGACACAGAACCGCCGCCTTCCGGCATACGGTGCGTGTGACCCTCATTCAATTGCACCCGTCTGGGAGCCGGCAACACTAGCATGTCGTTGGAGATGAAGTTTTGCACCGTGCCGAAATTGCCGCCGATATTCAGCCCGTAATAACGCTCCAAATTCTGCTCCCGACACACCCGTAGCACCGGTATCTGGCTTGCCGAACGCTCCCGCAGCCACCGGTATTGCGGCCCCCCACAATACACCTCCTGATTGTAAAGGGTGATGTTGGTCACATTTTCGGTCTGAAACATCACCGTGCTGTTTTTCGTCGGCCGCAACAGCACCGTACTCAGGCGCGACGAGCCAAAATCCCGCGCCGAACAAAACCGATAATATCCCGGACCGATTTCCGCATGCACATCCACCCAGGTGCCCACTCCGCGGTTGGCGTGCCAGGGAACTGATGGCGGCAGGGGAGCCCAGCCGACGAATTCGCTCCCTGCCCGCCACGACACCCAGGCAGGCGCCCAATCCGCGCCCGGCACCCAGGCCCAGCCCTCGCTTGTGAGCAGCCAGCGCCCGTAATGAAAAACAATGCTGCCAAACGGCTCATGGCTCACCCACGTCCATCCCATATCTGTGTACGCCCAATTGCCGTTGGTGTAGGGGGCCCAACCTTCCTCGACCGCCGGCAGCCAGCACGCGCCGTGGTCGGCCACTTCCACCCAATTGCCGTAAGGCGAGAGGGCATCATAAAAGAAGGAGAAATCCGCATCCTGCGCCTGAGCGAGAGTGCCGACGCCCACCAGCGCCGTTGCGGAAACCAGAACTGCGATACAGCGACTGGGAAGCTTCATAGAGAAAGGGGAAATGGGGACTTCGGGGGCGGGCTACAACACGGCTTCAGCATAGCGCATCTTTGGGAAAAAGCCACTCTCAAAATGGGCAAATGCGCACCGATTTTGAGTCATCCTCCGTACAGATTGAGGGTCACTTTTTTCTGCGGGCTGGCGAAAAAAAGGCAAGGGCGACGGCCAACGGATGCCCCTGCGAATTGAGGGTTCAACAGTCTGCTAAATGCTCATGAAGCGGAGTGTGATTAATATTAGAATAATGAAAAAATACAGATAGCAGTAAATTTTTACTTGTCACATTTGACACATAAATGTAACACGGCTGTCACGGACTGGATTCAGTCCTGCACCCCTCAGCGTGTCCCTCCCCGAGTTGGCACATTAAAAGGGTGTTTCTCAACAACCCAAATAACACATATCATGTTGAATAAATACACCGTCCAGTTGATGGCCCTCGGGCTCGTTGGCTCCCTGGCCGCTACTGCGACCGCAGACGATTCTAGCGCTCTCATCGACGCGCTGGTCAAAAAAGGCGTCCTTAAAACCAAGGAAGCAGAACAAATCCGCGCTCAAATGTCCAAGGACTGCTCCTCAAAGGGATCGGCCGGCAAGCTGGACCTCGACTCTTCCGTCAAGAGCCTCGCACTCTCTGGTGATGTCCGCCTTCGCTACCAGTCCGATTCGTGGAAGCAGCAGGCTGACAACGCAACCCCCGCATTAAACAACGAAAACCAGAACAGCCGTTTCGAGCTGCGTCTGCGCGTGAACGCTGACTACAAACTCGCAGACGACTTCTTCGCCGGTTTTGGTCTTCAGACGGATGACAAGCACTCTGGACCGGTTGGTACAACTTTAGCAGCGACCCCTTCCAACAACAATCCTGGTGGGAGACATAATAACAACTTAGCAAACGATGGCCAAAACTACGGCATCGGCATCAGCAAGGCGTTCCTTGGCTGGACCCCGACTCCAGGTGTGACCCTTATTGCAGGGAAGCAAAACAATCCTTTCTACACCACCGATATGGTGTGGGATCCTGAAATTTATCCTGCAGGGTTCACGGAAAGCATCAACTTCAACAAGGCGTTCGGCATCTCCGGCATCGACCTAACCTTGGTTGGCGGCCAGTTTGTGGTAAAAGACAATACCGAGAGCAATGCTAACAACACGAATGCCAACAGGGACGCCTACATCTTTCATACCCAGTTGATAGCCTCTGTGGAAATCGCTTCCGGAGTTAAACTGACCGTTGCCCCCGGATATTATTCGACCAACGAAGGTTACGCCGCCGCCGGCACTTTTCCCGCACCTGCAACCGACACAACCTTGCGCAACCTCCAAGTTCTCCTCCTCCCTGGGGATGTGTCCACGGAAGTTGCCGGCTTGAAGACCAAGTTCCTGTGGGATCTGGCCTATAACTTGGACGGCACACAGCGCACAAAGGTGGGCAGCACTGGAAACCATGCTGCAAGTCCAAGTCCTATCCCTGCTGAGACCGACTATCGTGCTTGGTTGCTCGGAGTGAAAGTGGGAGAAAACAAGAAGAAGGGCGATTGGTCCGTCTCAGCGAATTACCGTGAAGTTGGGTATTCCGCAGTGGACGGCAGCGTCAATGGCTCCGACTTCGCCTACGGATACACCAATATGAAGGGTTTCACATTGGGAGTTGCGTACAATTTGGGTGACGCAGCCACTCTCGGAGCGTCCTACATTGTAGCAGACAACATCCGCAAAGAATCCATAGGTTCTCTAAACAGCGCCCAGATCTTGCAGGTGGACCTCGGCGTGAAGTTCTAGTTTCAATTTGGTGTGTTATTGTCCACCAAGTTTGCGGGGGCGAACTTGGTGGATACACGCCGGATTTATTCGTCATTTATACGTCGACTCGGGCCTAGGGCCTCAGTTG
>CALQFT020000194.1 GCA_943329925.2 Opitutus sp. GAS368 | reverse complement strand
TTAAACCACCCGTTATTTCATTTTGTGCGAGGCACAGGTGTATGCGGAATTATCGCCGCATTTACTGCAGGTGTGGGTGTATTCAGGAGTCCCAGGAATTTTACCACCAGCGATGGGCTTCATGGTTACCTTTCCTCCGCATCCGGAACATCCGTGAGTGTTGTCGGAAGAAAACCAGGAAAGAATGCCCTTTTTGTCGGCGCCTGCCCTTTCAGAAACTGTTTTGCAGTCTTTACAAGCCAAGGCGACTTTTCCTTCTGGATATTTCACGGCCTCCTCACTGGATTTCACTACGTTAGGGAAATTCGGGGGCCAGTTTGTGGGAGGGCCAGCGTTGGCAGAGGTTGCAAAAAGGCCGGAGCCGACAGCGAGCAGTAGGGCTAAATGATAGTTCAGTGATTTCATGATCTTTTTTGGTGTTTGTGTGCAAGGAGCACAGATCCCAACCAAGAATCGAAAATCCGACTTTAAAGCGCTAGATGAAGGCGACGATTTCCGCCCGCAGCTTACAGTTAAAAGCGCGTTCGACGCTCAGACCTCAAGACCGCGCTTTTGAAGACCCGAGACCAAGCCGGTGTAGCATCAAAGGCACACCGTAACCCTAAAAGGCTCACGGCAGGCGGTCGACGACCCCGTGCTTGCGCCTGCTATCCCCTCGCCTTTCACGAGAGTGCACCAAATCGCCCAATTGCATGTTGAGCGCCTCTATGGAGACCCAGATTTCCACCAGCGAGAGGGTAAGCGAAACCGTCAAAAGAACCAAACTAACCGCAAAAATCCAGCGCCCCCACTGATCCCACCCAGCCAGAAGAGTCATCATTGCGACCACGCAAAGCAACAGACTCAAAATCCCAGCAGCCTGCATGTTCCGGATAAGAACCACGCGGCGGCGGATGTTGTGGATCTGCTCGACCAGAGCATCCTCCTTACTTGTCTGATAACGCTCGTGAAGATTGCGAATCAGCCCCGAGAGCACCACAAAGCGATTGGTATAAGCCAACAACAGAAGGCTCAGCGCCGGAAACAACAAGGCGGGCGTGGTGATCGATATCTCCATGACCTGCAAGATTCAGCGACTTCCCCCCAAGCACAAGCCAAAGCGCTAGTAAAGCGAGTCCTCCGAGACCATTCAGCGCACATCCAGCAACGCATGAATTTGGGCGGAAACATCGCTCGCGCGCATCAAAGTTTCCCCGACCAAAATAGCGTTGCAGCCCGAATCCAGCGCACGCTGTGTGTCTGCCTGGGTTTTCAACCCGCTCTCGCACACCAATATAACGCTTTCAGGCACCTCCTCGCTTAAATTTTCCGTGGTAGCGAGGTCCACCTCAAATGTGGTGAGGTTTCGATTATTGATGCCGATACAGTTTGCCCCGAGTTCCAACGCACGCTCGAGCTCGTCCATGTTATGAACTTCCACTAAAACATCCAACTGCAGCGCCTGCGCCTCCGCGTACAGTGCCTCCAGACGCTCCTGTTCTAGTGCTGCGACGATCAATAAAATGGCATCCGCACCAGCGACAGCAGCCTCCGCAATTTGGACCTTAACGCTCCCGCGTCCAGGCTGAAGAAATCGTGCCGTGGGGTGAAAAGCGAATTCTTATCCTTCGGCGAATCGCCACCCGCAAACGTCCCACCAATACCACATCCCCAAACGAATCCCGTTCCGACGTCGCTTCACCGGGAGCGAGTTTCGCCCCGTTTTCAACGGTGTAACCCAGCTCCCCGAACCATTCGAGGGCAGCTTCTTCAACGTGGGATTCGGTAAGACTCATGGCACAAATGAATCAGCCGAACGGTAAGCTTGCTTGGCATGGGTTGGGGCTGTTGGAAACGCGAGCCGCAGTTTTCCCTCCTTTGCCAATGGCTTCAGATACTGCTGCCGAAAAGCGTCTGGATCTCGATTTACGAGTCTGGCAAGGCAACTCAATGTTACGTAGTGGCCAGAACAGAGGGTAAGGACAACCGATTTCATGGACTCGACGGGCAACTTGCCCTGTGTTCTCGGCTCAATAGCCAGCGTTTCGAGGCGCGCGTGGAAGTTAAAATCCAGCCTCTCCAGAGAGTCTATCACGGGAGCGTCAAGTTGATCGGTCAGCAACCGGCCCTCGGCATCCCGAGTCTCTTCGGTTGCCAACCCTTCGCTTAAATGTGCGGAGCTGCCCTTCAAATGTGCGGAGCTTGGGATCGATTGTTCGGAGCTACCTCCGAATACTTCCTCGGGCTTCGGTAATGCAGCTCCCGGAAGACAATAAACGGATCCGCGTCCTTGATTGTGAGCTTCCAAAAAGCCATCTCGCACCAGGTTTTGTAGCATTTGGGTAAGGTCAAATGGGTGCAGCGCTGTCATTTCCATTACTCTCCCATGAGTCACTACCCGCTCCGAAGCTGCCGCTGCGAGTGTTAGCCTCTCATTCTGCCCAAGAGCATCAAACGCCACTCCAAACTCCTCCCGCAATGCAGTTACTACCGCTACGGGCAATAAATCCACCATCCGCAATTCCAAGAGCGTCTGGTTATAGGGCTCAATCCTCTCGTATAGCGCAGGCGCGCGCCAATGTTGGCTGGCCCAGCCTCTATAAATTCTGGGAATACCGGAACCTGCCTGCTCTCCGACACCCACCAGACGGAACATCTTGTGCAACGTTCGATTACGGCAGTCATGCTCTCCTCCTTGGATGGCAATGGCCGCAGGGATGCGCATCAGCCCCGGATTGCGAAACCCGAACATGTCGGGGCGTTTCACGATCAAAATCGAAGCCCGATCCGAGTAGTCCGCGTGAACCAGCACATTGGCCAAAGCCTCGCGCAGCACTTCGTGAATCGGCGTTTCATCCTTTCTCTCGCCCTTCTCTAGCGAGAACGGAACCTTCAGATCTGCCGTCAGCTTCAGATAAATCTTCCGATAAAAGTCATACAAATTACCGGACCACTTTCCGTCCAGTGTCAGACGGTCTACCCAGCGGAGTTCCGCCTTCGCCTCGGCTCTCTCCTGATAATCCAACATATAATTCGGGAACTCATCTTGGATGGACGCCATTTGGCCGAACATCAGCAAACCCGCCACAGTGATTCCGCTCTCTCCTGTATCCCGATCTTTACGCCAGCCGCCGATCTGCCGGAGAAATTCAAGGTCCGGCTGGACGTTCCAAGGATGATTCGGTTCGCGGTTGGCGAACACCTGCCGGTAGGCACGGAAAGTCGATTCATCAAGATCATCCATGTCATAACCACGCAACACTCGGTCATCCCGACTGTCCTCCACTTGCTCCGCCAACATCCGTCTCACCTCGTCATCCGGCACTGGACGATCGCCATCGTTCAAGCGGCGGAAGGTGTGTTGCGCAAGCGGATTAGTCGTCAGATGCACCGGACGCTGTTTACGGTTTGCACGTGGAATCTCGACGGCCAGAATCGTTCGCCCCTGCAGCACCACTTCGCGGACAGACGCATCAGATAGGAGGTTCGCGCTCACCTTCTGCCGGTTGTTCAGGCCGTCAAAGAGTTCCTTCCGAACCTTGGCAACATCGACCAAGCCTTCTACGAAAAACTGGCCCTGCTTCTCCCGCACACCGAGAAGAACAATGCCGCCCTCAGTGTTGGCAAAAGAGCTGTAAGTCGGCCAGAAATCCTCCGGCAATGCGCCTTTCCCATCACGTCCGGCCGCAAGCTTGCACTCCAGGTCCACGGACTCGCGCAGAAGTTCGAGGTCGGTAATGGATTGGATGTCGATCATCTGGGGAGCCTCGTTGGCGTTGCATGTGGACCATCGAACACTTGGCAAACTTCTCCAATAGTAGTTTCGGTGAGTTTAGCTGCCATACTCAAGCTTCCACACGGTTTCTGTTTCCCGTCTGTTCAGTATAAATCACCACCCCGACTCGCTTAATGTGTTCCATTAAAGCGCGGTGCTTGATTTCTTTTAATGCCTGCACTTCGAAACGGTACGGCAATGGGAGTTCATCCAAGTCAGATGCGACGGCTTCAGCCTCCAGCGGACTTATATCTCCAGAAACAGCAAGATCCACGTCCGAACGATTCGAGTGTGTACCTTTCGCACGAGAACCAAATAGGATCGCAGAATCAATCTTCGGATGCTTTTGGAGGATCGTTGAGATTAAGGCCATCTCCGCCCGATTTAGTCCTTCGCCGGTCATTATTGGTCTTCCTCGATAAGGAACTCATGAAGCCCACGGAAAGCGGCGAGGTAACGGTCATGAATGGCATTCACCGCTTCTTCAAAGTTTGCGAAGTTGTAAGTATGAGAAAGAAGGTTTCGGTGATTGAGCATATCAATCCAAACCTGACCGTCTTCGATCACTTTAGCCTGAAAGGCATCTTTCAACACGGTCTTTGGCGTAACGGTTGCAAAAGTCGCACCGCAGCTCTCCATGTAATCTTTGATCGTTTTCCAAGCCAATTCAAAGCAGTACTCGAATCGCTGGATAACACCCTCCTTCTCCAGTTGGTTTAAGGATGCCGCCCCGTTTTCAAGAGCCTCTTCCAAAAGGAAAAAGGCACGGTTAAAGTTCTGAAATCGTTGTTTCCACCGGACGTCTTCATTCATAACGATAGACCGAGATTTTTGAGGTTTGCCCGAATCGCCGTTTCCAGTTTAGCCGACTCGGCAAACTGCCCTTCCAACTCCTTCACAAGACGCGCCATCTTTTCAGGGAAAGGTTCGCCGTCGTCCTCCACTTCCTCCGCGCCCACATAACGGCCCGGGGTCAGCACATAACCGTGTCCCACGATTTCCGCCGTTGTCGCCGATTTACAGAAGCCGGGAACGTCTTCGTACTTCGCCGGAGCTTCCGCACCCGCAAGCGGTTGGTCACCCCGCCAAGAGTGATACGTGGAAACGATCTTATGGAGATCGGCCTCGGTGAGTTCGCGGTGGACCCGATCAATCAGGGTGCCGAGTTTGCGGGCATCGATAAACAGCGTCTCTTTGCGCCGATCCCGACGGACCGAAACACCCGCCTGCGAAACGGCGTTTTTGTTCTTCGTGAGGAACCAGAGACAGACCGGGATTTGTGTGGAGTAAAAGAGCTGTCCGGGAAGAGCGACCATACAATCCACGAGGTCGGCTTCAATCAAGGCACGGCGGATTTCGCCTTCTCCCGACTGGTTGGAAGACATACTGCCATTGGCGAGAACGAACCCGGCCATCCCCTGAGGAGCGAGGTGATAGATAAAATGCTGCACCCAAGCGAAGTTGGCGTTGCCCTTCGGCGGAACACCATATTGCCAACGCACATCGTCGTCTTTCCGGAACCAGTCGGAATCGTTGAACGGTGGATTCGCGAGCACGTAATCAGCGCGAAGGTCGGGGTGTAAATCGTGCCGGAACGTGTCTGCGTTTTCCGGGCCGAAATCGGCTTCGATCCCACGCAACGCCAGGTTCATTATGGCAAGGCGGCGTGTAGTCGGATTGCTTTCCTGACCGTAAATGCTGATGTCCCCAAGTTTGCCTCCGTGGGATTCCACGAATTTCTCCGACTGCACAAACATCCCGCCCGAACCACAAGCCGGGTCATAAATGCGTCCTTTGTAAGGAGCGAGCATTTCCACGAGAAGCCGGACCACACAGGACGGGGTGTAGAATTGCCCGCCGTTTTTGCCTTCGGCACTGGCGAATTGAGTCAGGAAATACTCAAACACACGCCCGAGCAGATCCTTGGAACGGCTCGCGACATCCACCAGTTGGATGGAACCGATCAGATCGATGAGTTCCCCAAGGCGGTGTTTATCGAGATCGGCGCGGCCGTAGTTTTTATTAAGCGCGCCTTTGAGCCGGGGATTGTCGCGTTCGATGGCCACCATCGCGTCGTCCACGTCCTTCCCGATGCTAGGGAGTTTTGCGTTGCCTTGCAGATGTGCCCAGCGAGCTTCTTTCGGCACCCAGAAGACGTTTGCGGCGAGATATTCGTCTTTGTCCTCGGGGTTCGCGCCTTCGTAATCTCCAACACCGGCAAGGAGTTTCGCGTGGTGTTCGTCGAAAGTGTCGGAGATGTATTTAAGGAAGATCAGGCCAAGGACGACGTGTTTGTACTCCCCCGCATCCATGTTGTTGCGGAGCTTGTCAGCCGCGAGCCAGAGTTTGGCTTCAAAGCCGATGTTGGCGGTGGAATCGGCTTTGGACTGCTTTTTCGAGGAAGGCGGCATGGCAGAAGGAAGAAAAACGAGCCTTCAAGCGGTCTCTCAATCCACCGAAGACAAAAAGCGGACAGTGAGAACAATTTATCATTATCAAGAAAGAGAGACGACCAAAAATTGCGCGTCCCGCGATTTCCCGCTGCAAATTGCGGCTGAAGTGTGCGTTCAAAGCTTTATCGAGACGCCTTCTGAACCGCAGTTCTTCTAGAAGTAGGCCGCTGAATCGCAATGGATTAGGCGCGTTTGTAACGAAGCAATCCACAGCGACGCTAATTTCGTTGTTCCAGCCCCGTTGATTCATGAGCCAGAGTGGGGCTGCCAGCCCTTTTTCCGCTGCTAACTGTAAACGGCGGCCGAAAAGTGCGGCGGTGCCGGTTGAAAAGTGAGACACCTGTGCCTCAAAATGGCTCAGCTCTTCTCTCAGGTCAAGTGTCTCAAGATGCACTTAACACTTTTGGATAAGCCGGAGCGGAGCGTAGGCTTTTCCAAAGGTGCGCCGCCCGCCATGGGGGGGGGCCGGGC
>CALQFT020000193.1 GCA_943329925.2 Opitutus sp. GAS368 | reverse complement strand
AGTTCGATGGCGTCAATTTGCTCCGTGGACCGTTGGATGCCCAACTCAGCCGCCAGCGCGGTTCCAGCCTGGCCTGCGATCATGAGGGCGGCGAGCACCGGCCCCAATTCACGACACAGGCTTAAAGAGACCAGAGTCCCCAGCATCCCGGAGGCTCCGAAGCGGGAAAGGACGTAGTGGCCTTGCAGGCCAAGCACCAAGCCGGCGAAGGCCGACACAATCACAATCACCGGTACGCAGCGCACGCCCAATTCGAAAACGGCCCTGGCCAGCCTCGATGCAAGTGCCCCGCCCGCACCAACATGCCGGATGGCGCGCGTGCCGAACAGCGCCCAACGCCCGGCGGCGTTAAGGTGTTCAAGGGCCATTTGGCCTACGCGCTCAGCAAACATAGATAACCAGTAGACAAAACCGCGGATGAAATTGCTACAGTTTGTTTTCTTAGATTACTGCAAATGCATGCAAGCGGTGCGCCTTGATTCGGCCGCAGGGGAAAAGCCGGGTTCATCTCTTTAAAGCGGCGCTCGCCTTGGAATTAGCGGCTTTCACGCGAAGTCAGATGCGTGCTGGGGGCAAACTTTGCTGACGGCCCTTTTTTCATTGTTGGCAAGTCAACTTAGCAAAGCCTTTACAACCCTTCCATGCACATCGGTGAGCCGAAAATCCCGCCCTTGAAAGCGGTAAGTCAGGCGTTCGTGGTCGAATCCGAGTAAGTGGAGCAACGTCGCATTGAGGTCATGCACGTGCACTTTGTCTTGGATGGAACCGAATCCGAGCTCGTCGGTTTCCCCGTGCATGTACCCCGCCTTCACCCCGCCACCGGCCAGCATTGTAGTGAAGCCGTCCACGTGATGATCCCGTCCGAGGCTCCCGCGCACTTCTCCCATGGGGGTACGGCCGAATTCACCGCTCCAGACTACTAGCGTATCTTCCAGCAGTCCGCGCCGTTTGAGGTCCGTGATGAGCGCGGCAGTGGCGCGGTCGACTTCGGCTGCCACTTGGTCCAGCGCGCCTTCGAGGTTTTCGCCCCCGCCATGATGGTCCCAATTGGTGTGGTACAACTGCACAAAGCGCACGCCTCGTTCGACTAGGCGTCTGGCGAGCAGGCAGTTATTTGCGAAGGAGCCTTTTCCGATTGTAGCCCCGTAGAGGTCCATGGTTTCCTGACTTTCTTGAGAAAGATCCATCAGTTCTGGCGAGCTGCTCTGCATTTGATAGGCCATTTCATAAGCGTTAATACGCGTTTGAATCTCGGGATCGCCCGTGGCCTCCAGCCGCTCTTCGTTGAGCGAACGCACGAAATCAAACATCGAGCGCTGATCTCTACCCGAGACGCCGCTGGGATTGTGCAGATCCAAAATCGGATCACCCTGACTGCGAAATGGAACTCCCTGGAAACTGCTGGGCAGGAAGCCGCTGGACCACAAGGCGGCGCCTGCACGCGGGCCTCTCGGGCCGCTTTGAAGAACGACGAAGCCCGGTAGATTCTTCGCCGCTGAACCCAGGCCGTACGTCGCCCAAGAGCCGAAGGAAGGGCGTCCCGGGGCTTGGAACCCTGTGTTCATAAAGAGCTTGGCCGGGCCGTGGTTGAAAACGTCGGTGGCCATGCTGCGCACCCAGCAGGCTTCGTCGGCTATTTTCGCCATGTTGGGCAGCAACTCGCTGAATTCCATCCCCACTTCGCCGTACTTCTGAAATTTACGGCGGGAGCCGAGTAGTTTTTCGGTTCCTTTCAAAAATGCAAACCGCTTGCCCTTCATGAGGCTAGGCGGAGGCGCCTGGCCGTCGAGTTCCCGAAGTTTGGGCTTGTCCGAAAAAAGCTCAAACTGGCTGGGCCCGCCGGCCATGAACAAGTAGATGACCCTTTTTGCTTTGGGATGGAAGTGAGGAGGCCGCATGGCCATCGGATTGGTTGCGTCCGGGTCCAGGGAGGTGCTGTGGGGCTTGGGTGCAACAAGCGCGCCATGGCCTTGTTCACTCAATAGTTGCTCAAGGGCCACGGCCCCGATGCCGAATCCGGCCTGCGCAAACAGATGGCGGCGCGTGCTGGCGAGAAGAAGAGATTGCTCGAGGTCCATGGCTATTCGCGGGTGATGAATTCGTCGGTGTTCATTAAGCCGCGAGCAAGGGCCGTCCATGCGGCGGTCTCTCCCGGCGATTGGTTGGGAATGGCGAAAGCGGGGTTCGGGGCGACTTCCACAGCGGGTTCGGCTTTTACTTGGTGGCGGCAGGTCTCCAAAAAGCGGAGGCTTTTTTCCAGCTCTTTCTGGGTCGCGCTCCTGCTGTAGAAGCGCTGAAAGGCGAGGCGGATACGGTTGGCATCTGCTTGCTCGCCGAGTTGGGCTTCGTCTTTCCACAGTTGCCGGGCGGTGGCTTGGGCCATCTCGTAGAAGGTCTCGTCGTTGGCGAGCATCAGCGCTTGCAGCGGCGTGTTGGAGCGCAAGCGCCGCGTGCAGGTGGTCGAGAAATTCGGGGCGTCAAAGGTGCTTGTGAGAGGATGTTGCGCGCTTCTGTAAAACTGCGTGTATAACGCCCGGCGGTAGCGTTCGGCACCCTTGCTTGTGACCCATGGCTTGGAATTCTGGGTGAAGGCGTAAACTCCGGCTGGTTGGGGCGGGAACACCGGCGCGCCGCCGAGGGTGAGGTCTAGTAACCCGCTGGCGGCCAGTGCCGTGTCGCGCACGATCTCGGCGTCCAAACGGACACGGTTCTGGCGTGCGAGCCACAGGTTGCGGGGGTCACGTTCGCTGAGGTCCGTGCGCGCGTTGGAGCTTTGTCGGTAGGTGGCGCTGGTCACGATTAATTTGTGCAATTCCTTCATAGACCATTTTTTTCGGATGAATTCCGACGAGAGCCAGTCCAGCAGCGACGGATGTGTGGGGGAGGTGCCCTGTGTCCCAAAGTCGTTTTCAGTTTCAACCAATCCCAGCCCGAAGTAGCGCATCCAGATGCGGTTGACCGTCACTCGCGGGGTCAGTGGGTTGTCCGCACGCACCAGCCAGCGTGCCAGTTCGAGACGGGACACTTTGTCTTTGCTTTTTTGCAGTGGCGGGAGAATCGCGGGCGTATTTGGTTGGAGCGCGCCCAACGCTTGGTCGGGGCTCAGAAAGTCTCCGCGCATGTGGAGGAAGGTTTGGCGCGGCTCGGGCAGCTCCTTCATGACCATGAGCGTTGCGGGTTTAGCTGCTTTGCGAAGGCGCTCCAGAGCGCTTTCGGCGGCGGTCTGGACTAGGTCGATGGGGGAGAAGGCGTTTCGGAGGGCGGTTTGTTGGGCGCTTGGGAGGGGCATTCCAGAGGCCGCGGCTTTGCGTGCGGCTGCGGCGAGTTTGGAGTCGGCTGGCAGCAGTGGCAGTGCTTGGGAGGCAGATAGTTGGATGGCGCCGTCGAATGCAACCGAACCCTCCTGGCGGATCCTGACGCTTAACGTATGTCCGCTGGGATATATGGTGGCTTCGGGCGCGAACCAGATTTCGTAGGCGTCGTCTTTGGCGCTGTTCGGTTCGGCGATCCATGTGGTGGCGGAATTGCCGTCGATGGCAGCTTTGGGCGGGTTTTTGGCCGATTCCGAAGCGCTCTGCGCAACGGCGAGGGGTTGGGGGACGCCATCGAGGAGTAGTTCAAATTCACCCAGCGTAAATGCGGCAATTTTGCCCTTGGATGACTGGGGGAGTATGCGAAGTTGCACGGCTTCCATCCGCTCGAGCTTGGTGCTGAAGAAAACGGTGAAAACATCCTTGGCCTTTCCTGCGTTTGAAAGCTGGATAACTCCGTCGGGTAGAATGGCATGGTCGCGGCCGCTTTCGGTGGCGAAATTTTCCAGATAGACGCTTTGCCATGGAGTGCTTGCTTCGCCGGCGGCTTTCAGTTTTTCAAACCATGCGCTTTGTCGTTTGGCTGCATCACCTTGGGCGGTGGCCACACGCGCTTTGGCATGATCAAATTGGACGGGCGTTACTCTGGTATTTAACGGGCCGAGAATTTCCCCCGGCAGGACTTCGAGCGTTTGGCCCCTGCTGTTGATGTCGGTGGAGGAGTTGAAAAAGGCGAATAACTTGTAATACTCTTGGTGCGAGATCGGGTCGTACTTGTGCGAATGGCATTGCGCGCAACCGACTGTCAAGCCCAGCCAGACTGCACCGGTGGTGTTGGTTCGGTCCACCACCGTCTCGTCGCGGAATTGCTCCGGATTAGTGCCGCCTTCCTGATTGACCATGGTGTTGCGGTGGAAGGCGGAGGCCACTGATTGGAGCTTGCTGGCGCTTGGTAGGAGGTCGCCCGCGACTTGTTCGATAGTGAACTGGTCAAACGGCATGTCCTCGTTGAGTGCGCGAATGACCCAGTCTCTGAAGGGCCACATGTCGCGCGCCGCATCGATGGAGTAACCGTCGGAATCCGCGTAGCGCGCCTGATCGAGCCAGTGGCGCCCCCAACGTTCGCCATAGTGAGGAGAGGCGAGTAGTCGCTCAACAGCGCGTTCGTAGGCATTTGGGCGCGAGTCGTTTTCAAAAGCAAGAGCCTCGGCTGGGGTGGGTGGCAGGCCGGTCAGGTCTAGGGCGAGTCTGCGCAGCAGGACGGCTTTTGGGGCTTCAGGGGAGGGGAGTAATTCCCGCTTTTCAAGTTCGCTCAGAATAAATTGGTCGATGGAATTTTTCGCCCAGGAGGTTTTTGCAACCACCGGGGGCGGCTCTTGCGAGAGCGGCTGAAACGCCCAGTGGCCTTCGTACTGCGCGCCCTCGGTGATCCAGCGGCGCAATAGGGCCACTTCGTTGGGGCTGATGCTCGGCTTTTTGCTTTTGGGCGGGGGCATCATTTCGTCCCGGTCATGGGAGAGGATGCGGGCAAGCAAGGCGCTTTTTTCGGGGGCGCCGGGTTTGAGCGCGGCGTAGCCGCCCAGGTCGTGGGTGGCGCCTTCAAAAGTGTCCAAGCGCAGTTCGGCCTCCCTCTTTTTTTCGTCCGGCCCGTGACACTGGAAGCAATTATTGGAAAGGATCGGGCGGATGCTCTCGTTGTAACGAAGCTTCCCCGGCTCAGCGCCGGCGGCGGAGTAGAGGAAAGAAATTGCAGCCGAGACCAGCGTGGCGCAGACACCAATGAAGAGACGGGGGCGCAAGCGGCGCTTGAGCATAAGCAGGGGGGAGTAAGGGGGCTGAGGATTTGCTGGCGGATTGGAAAAAGGGTCAAATCATAGAGCGGCGGCGTGACAGATCCTTTGTAAAATAAAGATAAAATTTGGAGGTGCCTTCGGCGCAGTCACGGACCCAAGACCAGCGAACAAGAAGACCGCTGAGGTTCTGGTTGAGTGTGATTTGCATAGGTTTTAGGTGTTGCCCGCAAGAGCGGCTCATGGCTTGCAAGCAAACGCCCCCCACGGATCTTAGCTGGCTCTCCGTGCTTGGCGCTTGAGCAGCTTGAGCAGATCCTTAAGTAACTCGGGTAAAGACTCTTCGATGATCAAAAATACAATCCTGTCCTCCACCGTGTCGTAGCAATGGGCGAGGATATTGAGGAATGAAATGATCTACCAATGATTGAGAATGGAGTAGATCTGTTTCGGCGCGATCTTGAATGAGCGATTTAGCGCTTACCCGATGATTTCGAAAGAGCGCTTCACCGCTAGGTGGGTCTTATCATCGGATGAATATTGTTCAACGGTCTGACGCCGGACTTCTCTTCAAGGAATCCCAGACAGGCCTAATTTCCACGGCGTATTGGAAGCCCTGGAATGATGGCTTCTGAACCTCCGACGGGTGCTCTTTGGGCAGGATCGAAGAATATGGTGTTGTTCGGAGAGTTGCTGTCCGACTTGGACCAAGACTTGGTGTCTTTGATTTCCGTTTTTGGTCGAAGCCGAGGCTCAGAGCTAATCAAGGGCCCTGAGGTTGTTGGAGTTGTCGAACGAGGCACTGCGCCAGGTGCGACTATCGCGCCCGAGCGGGAAACCTGAACGACGGAATCCCCGACTTTTGGATTCCCGGAAATGATGTCTGCAATAAGGAAAGGGCGCCGCTGGTAATTACTTACACTGAGCTCAGCTGCAGTGGCGCCTGCCTGCGCTGAATAAGACTGTAGGCGGGATCCTGGCGGTGGTGCTGGAGCGGTGCCGATGTTAATTAAGACGAAATCGCTGCTGTTGTTGACCAAAGAGACCAAGCCAAGTCGGGCGGTGTAGGGTTGGGGCGCTTTAGGCGTGGTTGAAGCGATAGCTGGCGCAATGGCCGCTGCACCTGCGGCGGCGGGCAGCATTTTTGAGGCCGGCGCGTTTGTGATTTGCTGCCGAGGCACAGGCTGAGGCGTTTGCTTTTCCGATTCGGTAAAAGGGTGCAAAAACGTCCCTGCTTGGGGGGCTGGTTGTTGTAAAGGCGCCGTTTGTGTGTTGCGATTTTCCACAGGAGCCTCGGCGGCGGAGTAAAATTCAGAATCCGCGTTCTGCTTTGCTAGGGCACGCTTTGGGGCCGTGCTTTTAGGGGGGCCTGGATCGGCCATAGGCGGTACTGCGTAGCGGCGCACATGTGAGGATCGGTAGGCGCCGCCATCAGAGGAACAACCTGAACCCAATGTGCTAATCACTAGCACAGTAAATAGGAGTGGATCTGAGAGCAAAGGCGCTAACTGGGGGAATTTCATAAAGTCTGAGGGACCTTCACCTGTACGATATCAAAAAAGAGTGAAGGTTTGGGAAAATATTAAGGGGACGCTCAGAAACGGAGGGGGGACT
>CALQFT020000192.1 GCA_943329925.2 Opitutus sp. GAS368 | reverse complement strand
TGTAGGCGCGAGCTTGGGATCGACCGGGCCGCCATCGTGTTGACCGGTGGCGTCTTTCAGGTCGCCATCGAAGCGGAAGTGCGCGACCAATCCAGCGTGGATGGACGACGTGGCCAGCAGCAGGGCGGTGAGGGTGAGGAAGAGTTTCATCATCTTGGCAATATCTGGCTGATGCAGCCGATGGATTGTGGGCCGAGTTCGAGGGAGAGGATTGCCTGGCCGCTGCGGAGTTCGGGTTGGAGTTCCTTGTCGTTCCACTCATCGCGATAGGTGGCTCCGTCTTGATGCGGCACGGAGAGAACGGTGCCGCGGACGGTGGTGGGCCGGGCGTTGTAGAGGGTCCAGAGGGTGCGGGCTTTGCCGGGGAAACGATTGGCGTAAACGGAGCCGCGCTCGGTGGGCACGAGCATCTCGGGCGCGTCGCTGGTGAAGCAGTCTTTGAAGCGTTTCTTCAACTCGTAGGCCCGCGTGATGAAGGCGTGGCCGCGCGATTCATCGAGATTCCACAGCGAATCATAGATGGCCTCGCCGTTGAAGAAGGTGAACTTCAGCGGGTGCCACGAGTCGTAGGCGACTCCCATGGGCAGGTCGAGGTGCCACATCTTCGGAAACGCGAAGCGGTAGAGATTCAGCGCGATCTCATCGGTGCTGCGGGTGGTCTCGGCATCGAAGACCGGACTGAAGGTGGGGCCGGCTCCGCGATGGAAGTAGTAGTGGATGACGCCGTCGAGATTCGCGGTGTTGGCATCGCTGCACGGATACTCGCCGTAGAGCGCCACGTCGCCGGGCACGGCCTCGCGCAGGTGGTGCAGGAAGCGGCGCTCGGTTTCGTTCACGCGGCTGGGGACGGGATGCCCGTGACCGGGATGAAAACACATGCCGCGCGTCTTGCTCACGATGTCCTGGCGCATGCCCAGCTCGTCCACATACAGAAGGCGCGCACCGGTTTCGCGAACGAGGCGCTGGTAGGTGGCGATGAGGTCATCCGTCCATGCGGATGAGCCGAGGCACATGCGGTAGGTGTCGCGATAGGGAATGAAGGGTTTGCCATTGGGCAGTTGCATCGCCGAGTCAGCGATGCGCTGGCCTGCGGGCGTGTCCTTCCCACACAGCGTGCCGTTCACGTAGAGCGAGACGGGGATGCCGAGATGGTCTTGCACATCGGCGATGGCTTGCTGGAAGGCGGGCTGCCCGCCGACGGTATCGTAATCGCGGCCTCCATACTCACCCCAGCGGATGATGGTCTTCGGGTCATAGGTCCAGGCCCAGAGATGCAGGATGTCCGGCTTGTAGCCGGCTTTGCGCTCCCACTCAGCGAGGATGTCGCGGAAAAGCGGGCGCTTCTTCTCCGCGTCATACCATGCGGGCAGCTTGAAGAACGGCGGCGGCACGTCATCGGTGATTTCAGCGAGCAGCCAGAAGCTCTTGCGCAGCCATGCTTTGTCCTGCGATTTGAATGGCTGATACCAGGTGCTGAGCCAATCACGGTAACGCTGCACGGAGGTCCGCCAATCGCCTGCGTGGAAACCCAGCCGAGTGACGGGAAACTCCGTCTTTGCACCCGCAACGAACTGGGTGATGAGGCCCGGATACTCGACGTGAAGATGAGCGCCGTCAGCTTGCTTGGAGAGAAAATAATTCCGCTCGGTATCGGCGCGGTCTTCCGTGCGCAGCCACACGCCACCGCCGCTGCGCTCATCGAACACATCGAAGAACTGCATCGGGAAGGAGACGCCCGCATAGGCATAGTAGGTCGCGCGGTCGCCGCCGAGCGCATTGCGATACTGCGGGAAGAAGCACTGCAAATCCTCTGCCGCGCCGAGCTGCAAGCCGTGGAGCACGGGGAAGTGAATCTCCGCATTCACCGCCGCTCCGCCTGCGTGTTGCACGGCAAGCTGGAACGAAGCTTCCGGCGATTCATCCGCCTGCACCGTCACCGCACAACGCAGCGGCAGTGAAGCCTCGGTGTTCGTGTAAGTCACCACAAAGCCGAGTGGCACTTCCTTCACCGACTCAAGCTTCCATTGCTGCGCAGGAATCGCCTTGCCCGTGACTTTCATTTCCAGCAAGGGCGAAGCGGAGATGCGTGCCGCGCCTTCGCTCAACCGTCGATGTTGCACAGCCACCGGAGTGAGCACTCGCGCCGCGTCCAGCGTTAGCTCGTAGTGCGCATTGCCCAGCTTGAGCAGGTCGCCCTCGCGCTGCGCGAATGGCTTGATGGAAGCATCGAGCGTCTTCGCCTTTGCCACTTGCGGCTTCGATTCAACGGCCAGCGCCGGAAAGCGCCGCTGCTTGCCGGTGTTCACCGTCAGCGCCGCCAGATGCACGCGTGCGCCGAGCTTGCGATTGTGCAGCACCACTTCCTTGAGTTTCGCCCCGGTGGCAGGCACCGCGTAAACACCCAGAGCACGGCGAATCAGGTGATGACCATCAAGGACCGAATACGGAAACGCCCAGTCGCGCACGCCGTTCTCATAGACCAGTTCGACGGCAAACTCCTCCACATTGTCCAGCGTCGTGGCGCTGTGGCCGATGAGGTAATCCAACTCGCGGCTCGGCAACTCCGCCGCGAGGAGAAGGAACACTTCGCTCACTTCACGATTCACCGACACCGCAATCAAACTATCGCGGCTAACCTTTGCCACCGCGCCTCGCGGAGCGTTGATGCCGAAGTGCTCAATCATCTCCTGATTCTCCTTCGGCTCCGGCGGCGGCACGATGAGGTTGTAAGCCTCCGGTTTCGACACGACACGAAACGGAATGCCCGCGACCGACACATCGTCCTTGGCGAACCATGTCCCGCCATCGTGCACGGCCAAATCCTTGGGACGTTGCGTCAGCGAGCGCTTTATCAGCCAGTCGAAGCGGTCATTGAACTGAAGCTGCAGCGGCACGAGGTCAGGCTGCGCGGCGGGCTCCTTGTCCTCCGTCAGAGCCGCACCCGCCTTTTCCCAGGAAGGCATCCATTCCAGTCGGCGCACCTCCAGCCACGCCTGCGAGTTGGCCGATTCCAGGGCCACGCGCAGCGTCGTTGGCTTCGCCGGATAAGGCCGCTTCACGACAAGCCGATGCCATTGACCATCGCAAATAAGGTCCGGCGCCGTGACCAGCGGCGTCGAGAGGTTCTTGCCCGCCGCATCCGCCGAAGTCAGCGTGAGCACCTCCGTGTAAGGCCGCTGCACCGCCAGCCACCACGCGCGATATTCGAGGACGATGAACTGCTCCGGCACCAGCTCTCCCTCCGTCCAAGGCCGCTCCCACCGCATCAACTTCGACTGCGCCACCTCACCCGAGAGCGAGAACCGCAGCCCCTCTTCTTTGCGGGCATCAAACGCTGCGGGCTTCCGAGCCTCAGGCACAGCCGTCGTGAGCGACTTCCAGGATGATGCGTCGAGTGAAGCAGGTAACTGCGCCGCCTGGAGCACGGACAGCAGAGCGGTGAGGAGGGTGAGCGTGTGTTTCATGGTGTGAAGGACATCTTTCATTTGGACAGGACATCGACATTGTTCACAGCTCCGTGCAGATAGGGTTTTAAAGCGTCGGAGGTAAGTTGCTTCGAGGCATTGGTGTCGGCTTTTAGATAGGAATTGAAGAACAGAAGCGTGACCGCACGGACGAGGGGTTGGACATCATCGCGGGTTGGAGACGGTGTCGCACGACGCTCCACGCCCGTGGAGTCGGTGAAGTCGAGGTGCTTCGCATTAGCGAGCCAGATGAACTTGTGCGGTCCCTGCGGCCACAGCGCGAAAGCTTCGCGACGATTGGCCGCCGTGAGGCCATTGTGCTGCCTATCCTCAGTGCCGGAGATTCCCAGCAGCGGCAGTTTTAAAGAACCGAAGCTCTCACTGATGAAGAACGGCTCTCCCACGCCTTGCGGCGAAAGTGCTATGCCGCATTTCACCCGCGAATCGCGTAATTCGGGGCCTAGGCCTTTACCCGGCTCCACGCGCGGCGTGAGCCAATCCAGCGCAGGCCTCATGCCGCACACGACCATCGTGGTGAAGGCTCCGAACGAATGCCCCATGACGCCAACGTGTTGCAGGTCGAGCTTTCCACGGAGCTTCTCATGAGTTCGGTTCCATTCTTCCGCACGGTCAATCGCAAAGCTCACATCCTTGGGACGCGCGAGAACTTCCGCCGAATCATGGATCATCGCTTCGAGATTCTGCATAAGTCTAAAGCGTTGCGTCATCCGCTCGCGATTGCTGCCGATATGTTCGAGACAAATGACCACGTATCCATGTGAAGCGAGGTGCTGTGCCTGCGCGTGATGAGTATCCCAATCACCACCCGCACCGTGTGAAACGATGACCACAGGAAATGGACCTCCAGTTGCTGGCACATGCACCTTGATGGGGACATTGCGTCCGGTGGGAGTTGAGTCCTGACGAAGACGCGATGCAAAACGTTGCGCACGGGTGCCGCCAGACGCCTTCACCCCAGTGCGGGAAGAGTCGGTGAGATTTGCGAACTCGATTGTCTCCGACGCTAGCGGCCCACGCGCGGAGAAATCGGCGGCGCGGAGTGCGGCCAGCGGCGCGAGAAGGAGGGCGGTGAGAATCGGAAGTGTGAAGCGCATGGAGTGTGGGCGCCTTGGTGTAATGGTTGATGCAGGAGCTAGCGCTTCTTTCTCTGCCCCATATTTGTTCAGCAGGGCGCCGTCGCTCTCACGCCAGGATCTCACGCACCACCTCGCCATAGACATCAGTGAGGCGGAAATCGCGGCCAAGGTGGCGCCAGGTGAGGCGCTCGTGATCGAGGCCAAGCAGGTGGAGAATGGTGGCGTGGAGGTCATGCAGATGGACCTTGCCCGAGACAGGACGGAAGCCGAACTCGTCGGTCTCGCCATGCATGAAGCCGCCGCGTACGCCGCCGCCGGCCATCCAGGCGCAGAAGCTTTCGGGTTGGTGTTCGCGTCCATGTTTTTCGATGGGCGCGGTGCGACTGAGATCCTGGCTCCAGGGGGTGCGGCCAAACTCGCCGCTCCACACGACGAGCGTGTCCTCAAGCAGGCCGCGTGATTTCAGATCGCGGATCAAACCGGCGCAAGGTAGGTCGCTGGCGGCGCAGTTTTTCGGCAGATCGCCGCGGATGTTGCCGTGATGATCCCAGCCGTCCATGGTGACCTGCACAAAGCGCACCCCAGCCTCGCTGAGACGACGAGCGAGCAGGCAGGCGCGGCCGTTTTTGTCAGTCGTCTTTTCGCCGATGCCATAGAGCTTCTTTGTGGCCTCGGTTTCGTTTGAGAGATCCACGAGATCCGGCGTGGCCGTCTGCATGCGGAAAGCCGTCTCCAGACTATGGATCATGCCCTCCATGCGGGCATCCGAGTTATGCTGGGTCAGCAGTCGGCTGTTTTGACGCTGGATGAAGTCAAAGCGCCGGCGCTGGGAGGCGTCGTCGGTCGCAGGATCAGTGAGGAAAGCGATCGCGGGATCGCTGGCCTTTACCGGCAGCGTCACCGGCGTGCCCTGATGAGCCGCCGGCAGGAAGGAGGCGCTGTAGTTCCGGGTGTCGATGCCTGGATGGATGGTGAGAAAAGCGGGGAGGTTTTGGTTTTCCGTGCCGAGGCCGTAGCTGACCCATGAACCGATCGAAGGCCGAGCTTCAGCGATGGCCCCGGTGTGAATCTGAAGCGCAGCGGGGCCGTGCTGGTTGTTGTCCGCGTGCACTGCGCGTAGCAGGCAAAGCTCATCGGCAATGGCTGCAGTGTGCGGCAGCAGATCGGAAATCGTGAGACCAGACTGGCCGCGAGGCCTCACCGGGATGTCGGTACCGAGGGCCAGCAGTCCGTCGGTGCTCACATGTCGGTGCTGCTCGGGCAGCGGAGCATTCACCGACTTTCCGTGCCGTTGCTGGATGAGCGGCTTCGGATCAAAGAGGTCCATCTGAGAGGGCCCACCTGCCATGAAAAGGAAGATGACACGCTTGGCCCGTGGCTGGACCAGCGGAACACGCACGGCGAGCGGATTGGAGGCTGCATGCAGCAGACCATTCAAGGCCATCGCGCCAAAGCCGGCGCTGGTTTGGCGCAGCCAGGCGCGGCGGGTGGTGGTGAAGGATGAGTGGTTCATAGGGATCAAAAGCGGAGAAGAAACTCGTTCGTGCCAAAAAGGGCTCTAGCCAACTCAGTCCATGCCTTGGTTTCTCCAGCGGCGTGGGAGGCCTGCAAAAAGGCGAGTGCGTCCTCACGCTCGTCGGCTGTGACGGGGCGGTTCAAGACACGCAGCCAGAGCCGTGCGATGCGGGCACCGTCGTCTTCTTGGATCGTGAGGAGGGTTTTTGCGAGATCCTCGCCACGCTCGCGGATCAGATTGGCATTGAGCAGATACAGCGACTGCGTTGGCACGGTGGTCTCACTGCGCTTGCTGGTGAACTGCGCGGGCTGCGGAAAGTCGAAGACATCGCGCAGTCGCGCTGTTCCGGGCTGCGTGCCGGTGCGCACCACGGGCAGATACAGCGTGCGCTCCAGCGCGTGGGACTCGCGCTCTTTTTTGAGGCTGAATTGTGGGTGAACGTCCTGCTTCTCCTTGAGCGGCAGGCCGGTGATGTTCTCCGGGAACTCGAGCGGCAGGCCCGGACCTCCAACCGGCGCAACAAGCCGACCGCTCGCGATCAGCATGGCATCGCGGATGGACTCGGCATCGAGCCGCTGGCGGTTCATGCGGGTGAGCAGCTTGTTTTCGGGATCTTCTGATCGCGGACTACCACTGGCGAGACGGTAGGTGCGGCTG
>CALQFT020000191.1 GCA_943329925.2 Opitutus sp. GAS368 | reverse complement strand
CCGAAGCCCTTCGTGCGCATCCCCGAGGGTGCCGTCGGCCCCGTGTTCATAAGCCAGAATCACAGCCCGTCCATCACCGAGTGCCCGAATGGCGATTTGCTCGCCGTTTGGTTTTCTACCCTCGGCGAAACCGATCTCACCACGTCCAACGCCGGCTCGCGATTGCGCTTCTGTGCCAATGAATGGGAACCCGCCTCGCCGTTCTGGGATGCGCAGGACGTGAATGATCACGCGCCCAAGGTATGGTGGGATGGTGACAAGACGATCTATCATTTCGTCGAAGCCCGTCAGCATGGCGACAATCTCGTGCGCCGCTCCACCGACAACGGCGCCACCTGGAGCAAGGCCGAGGTGCTGCGGGCGCACGGCGAATCGGCGGGCAATCCCATCCGCACCAAGGACGGCGTCATCGCGATGCCGTATGACAATTCCTCGCTCGTCATCAGCCGCGACAATGGCCGCACCTGGCAATCGCGTGGTCGCGATCTCCGAGGCTACGATGACGTTCGCCCCGGTAACAGCGGCCCGTGCATAGCAGGCATCCATGCGCCCATCGTGGAACTCGCCGACGGACGCCTCATGGCCTTCGGCCGTTTGTCGCCCGAAGATCCCAACCAAAAGCTCTTCGACCTCAAGATGCCCGCCAGCTACTCCAGCGATCTCGGCGAAACGTGGCATTGGGAGATCAGTGAGTTCCCCGTCGTGAGCAACGTGCAAAGGCCCACCATGCTGCGGCTCAAAAAAGGTCCCATCGTGCTGTGCTCCTTCACCGATCAGTGGCGGACGCCCTTCAAAGAGCGCCAAGGCATGACCTTCAAATCCACCACCGGCTCCTACACGGGCTACGGCCTCTACGCCGCCGTCAGCTACGACGAAGGCAAGACCTGGCCCGACCGCCGCCTGCTCGCCCCCGAGGGAAAAAACACCGCCGACGGCTATGGCTACCTCGCCGCCACCCAGACGCGCGATGGGCGCATCCAGCTCATCACCAGCCAGAACCACTACGCATTCAACCTCGCGTGGATCAAACAGCTACCGGCTGCTCCGAAGAAGTAAAACACCCCCCCCATGAAAACCACACTCACCGTTGCCTGCATCATTTTGAAATCAGCTTGGCAGTCTGTTTGCCTGCCAAGTACAAGAATCCTTAGCATGCTGTCTCCACTGCGCTCCGGTTCGCTTTGCTCGGCTCTCACCGCCCTGCTGCTCGCGCCGCTAGCCGCCTTCGCCCAGGCCAAGCCTGAAGTCGCCAACGCCATAAAAACCACGAAACGCGCCTGGGAATCAGCACCCGCGGAGAAACAGGCGCTCTGGGCGCAGCAGCGTGAGGCCTTGAAGCATATCGACCTCACGGATGACACGCAGCGTCAGATCGTCATCGCCCAAGGGACGCCGGAGGAGTATCACGCGCATCCGACCACGGCGTTGCTATCTGACAACAAGACGATGTTCTGCGTCTGGAATATCGGACACGGCGGCCACGCCGGACCGGCGGCCCGCAGCGAGGACGGCGGTCTTAACTGGAGGCGCATCGACGAGACCCTGCCGGCAAACTACGTCAATTATCGCAACTGCCCAAGTCTCTACCGGATCACCGATCCTAACGACAAGGAACGCCTTTGGGTGTTCGCGGCTTTCACTTCGTCAGGCAAACAGGTCGTCAACGACATCCCCGGACGCCACGAAGGATGGATGCCTCGTGTTGTCAGTGAAGACGAGGGTAATACATGGCGCGAAGTCGCGCCGCTCAGCCCCAAGCCGGACACGAAATTCGCCAACGTGATGACCTTCTCCAGCATGGTACGGCTGAAAAACGGCAGCACACTCGGCTTGTATCATCGCGGCGCCCAAGGGAAGGATGCGAACCTGCAGGTGCTGCAGGCTGTGACCCGCGACGGCGGCTTTACCTGGTCCGACCCCGTGATGGTCTGCGACGGCACAAAGCTCGACAGCAAGGACCCGCGCGAACCTAACGTCTTCCGCTCGCCCGATGGTGACGAACTCTGCTGCATCATGCGCGAGAACAAGCGGAGCGGCACGAGCCTCGTTGTCTTCAGTCGCGACGAGGGAACGACCTGGTCGCAACCCAAGGATACGCCATGGGGTCTCACCGGCGATCGCCACCATGGCGTCCGCCTGCCCGATGGTCGTCTAGTCATTGTTTCCCGCAACACCACGCCGAACGCCAAGGACAAAGGCGGCTTCATCGCGTGGGTGGGCACTTACGAGGACATCAAGCAAGGCAAGCCCGGACAGTATCGCATCAGCCTGCTCAAGTCTTTCAAAGATGGCTTCTACCCCGGCCTACATTTGCTCCCCGACGGCAGCATTGTCGCCACAACCTACGCCACCTACCGCAAAGACGACGGGGGTTGCTCCATCGTCAGCGTGCGCTTTAAAATGGATGAAATCGATGCGCTTGCGGCGAAGGATTCGAAATAGCCAAAAAAGCCAGACTCACGGCCGAGTTCCTCTGCGGTCGTGAAGATGTGCGTAAAATACTCAATAGATTCAAGCCATGAACACCGTCCAGACATTGAAGACTTTGCTCACCGGAGAAAGACTTGCATTGGCTCCGGGCGCGGCAGATGCGTTGCCGGCGAATGGGCTGGCGCCTTTGGCAGCGTGCGGCTTTCCTCGTGGATCAAACAAGCGAGGAAGACTTTTGGGCCCCTCTCCGCAACTGCGCTGCTTGACCTTTGATCGCCTCACGCTTGGTCTCATCGAGACGCACGAGGTTTTTGACCTGCATCGACATTCGATGGTTCATCCGCATAGCGGGTTCGTGTTGCAAAAGAAAATCCCAGTAAAGAGTGGTAAATGGGCAGGCAGTGGGACCCGTACTTTCAGCAGGATCGTAGCGGCAACCGGAGCAATAGTTGCTCATGCGCTGGATATATTTACCTGTCGCAATGTAGGGTTTGCTGGCCATTAGCCCTCCATCGGCGTGCTGAGACATGCCAAGAGTGTTGGGCAGCTCTACCCACTCCACCGCATCCACGTAGACGGCGAGATACCAGCTGTGGACTTCTCGAGGACGCACTCCGAACATGAGCGCATAGAGGCCGGTGACCATCAGTCGCTGGATGTGGTGCGCGTAACCGAGCTGTAAGGTCTGTTTCAATGCGTCTGCCAAACAGGCCATCTCGGTGTCGCCTGTCCAATAAAACGGAGGCAACGGCTGGTCGGCACCGAGGGCATTCAACTCCACATAGCCCGGCATGGAGAGCCAGTAGATCCCTCTCACGTATTCCCGCCACCCCAGAATCTGGCGGATGAAGCCTTCTACACCCGCAAGCGGCGCGCGACCTTGCTTCCATTCGTTTTCTGCTGCCGCAATAACCCGACGCGGATCGAGTAGTTTGACGTTCATCACAGCGCTCAAACGGGAGTGAAAAAGCCACGGCTCACTGGTCCACATGGCGTCCTGCCAGTCGCCAAACTCGCGAAGGCGATGCGCGATGAAATCATCCAGCGCCACCTGCGCATCCTCGGCGGTGACCGGCCACTCAAACGACGCCAGATCCCCCGGATGTCCTGCGAAGCGCTCATTCACGAGGACGAGCACGCGCTTGGTGATGGCATCCGGTTCAAACCGGCGCGGCGGGAAATGCAGCGGGGGGCCTCCTTTGCCAAAGCTCTTGCGGTTCTCGCTGTCAAAGTTCCAAGCGCCGCCCTCCGGTTTACCTTTGTCCATGAGCACCGCATAACGCTGCCGCATCTCCCGATAAAAAAACTCCATTCGCAGCTGCTTGCGCCCTTTAGCGTGGGATTCAAACTGGGCGTGAGTGCAAAGAAAATGACGATCTTCACGCAGCTCAAATGGAATACCGGCTGCGGTTGCCGCATCGGAGATTTCCTTTTGGACACTCCACTCACCCGGCTCAACCATGATCCATTTTTCGGGCTTTAGTCGTCCCGTAAATTCAGTCAGTGCGGCGCTGAAACTCTCCGCATTGCAGATTACTGGCGGTCCACTCGGCCCCTGCCATTCGCCAGCGCTACTCATGAGTTCGCGGTAGAAGACCTTCCACGCTCGATCTCGTAGCACCTCGCTAAAGTGCCGCATTGCCGAAAGGAAAAACGCAATGCGTGGTTTGCTGCTCCACACTTTGAGGCTTTCCTGAGCCACTTCGGCCATCCAGACAGCGTCAAGACTCGGATCGAACCCGTCGAAAGCAGCCGAATCTGAATTGAGTTGGTCTCCAAGAATGATGATAAGATTTCGCATGGTCGCTGGAATTGAGACGCTGGAGACTGCGACTGGAACTCTTGTGGTTTAACAACCAGTTCTGCAATACTCGAAACGTAGAATCACCCTGCCCAGCGGCTTTCTTAACGAAGTATCAATATTTCCAATCCTTGAGAATAGTCCATGTGACAAACCGACTTCAACTTCGCTGCCCCTAAAATATTTAGGCTCATGCTCAACTTTGTTTCATCCTCTGATCTCAGGCTGGCGGCTCCGATTCGGAGTCCCGAGTGAAACAAAAACACGTTGTGCACCTGATTGACTCCCGTAAACCAACCCTCTCCAAGTTTTTCCACCCACATCGCGCGCTTCGTAAGGACGCCGTCTTGATCGTCTTTCATTTCAATGAATCCCTTTGAACCGCTGACCCGCCGAGTCGCACTGAGTTCTTGGAGGGCGTTTCTTCCGAAGGTGGCCTCCTATGCGGGCTCGAGGAATCACGTGCAAGCCGGCCATGAAAACGTGTCACGACTTGGTGCATGCATTCGTTTCAGGACGTTGCTCGAAGATGAAATCATCGAGGACACCCTCAACCAGTACACGTTTCAAGTGGCTCAAAAGTGGCTCCAGGAAATCTGCTGGCGCCGTTATTGGAGGGCATGGCTGGAGACTCGCCCCCATGTTTGGCGCCGATGGCGGCAGCAGGTGCGCTCTTCACGCCAAGCGCTCCCGCCGCAAACCCTGGCGCGTGCGGAGGCTGTTTCCGCGGGCAGAAGCGGTGTTGCCTGCATGGACAAAATCGCACGTGAATTGATTGAGACCGGCTACCTGCATAACCATTCTCGTATGTGGTGGGCCAGCTTTTGGATCCATGTCGAGCAACTGCCATGGGAGCTCGGTGCGGATTTCTTTTTCAGACACCTGCTGGATGCGGACCCGGCAAGTAACACGCTTTCATGGAGGTGGGTTGCAGGCCTGCAAACTCCGGGAAAGAGCTATCTGGTGCGCCTTTCAAACATTGAAAAATATGCGCCGGGTTACCTGCGCGGAAATGAAACAGGCAGTGAACGTCTTGACGACGGCGTTGTGAGTGTCCGCTCACCGCTTGAGGTTGCCAATTTTGCCAGATCGCCCCTCGTTGAGTATCCGACCTCCCTCTTTCAGGCAACCGGACGCAGAGGCTTGTGGCTTCACACGGATGATTTTTTGCCAGAGATCGGACCACTGGCAGATCTCGCTCCGGCGAGCGTTGCCGCGTACCTCAGTGAACGCGTTTACAAAACCATTTATGATCTCAGCCCCCAGCGAATCTCCTCACTGCGCGCGGTGACGCAAGATGGCCTGGATCGAGCAGCGGCCCACTACGCTTGTCCCGCGGTCGTTGTGGAGGCGGAGGATCCAGTGCTGGGACTTGGAGCGTGGGCGAAGGACGAAGGCCTTGCTGAGGTCGTTGCCTTTGCCCCGCTTATCGGGCCGGTCCACGACATTTTATCTCGCTTGAAACTGCACTTTGCCAAACTGAATGTCCGCCTCACCCTCATCCGAAGGCCCTCAGACGTGACGGCGTTCTCCTTTGCCACAGCCGGCTTTTTTCCTTTCTGGGAAAAAATGAGCCGACACCTGAACCCGCCGCACTGATCTACAAAGCACAAACTGCGGTTGAACCAGACATCTGCCTTACTCTCGTGCAGCCCAAGCCAGCTATCCACGACAACTGCCGGAGTGTTACCTTGGACGGTCACCGTATCGAAGGCGCGCCCGAAGTGCCAAGCACCATAGGCATTAAGTCCATCGTAAAAGGGGATAGCAAGAAGTTGCTCCCTACCCCCAGCACGATTTTTCCGCATAGACGCAGCGGGCGTTAGAGGGACTGCTTTTTTTCCTCAAGATATCGAGAGATGCGGTTGGAGAGGATCAGGAAAGTAGGGGCCCAGAGGCCGACGAAAATTCCAAAGAGTTCTCCATGGGTGCGGGTCTCGAAACTTGAGTCCTTGCCGCCAGCATAATACCAGATGGCGATGGATCCCAGAACTGAAAATAGACCCAGAATGAAACAGAGGTTACTTAAAGCTTTCATGGGAGCTGTTCCTAGCGTTTTTTAACGTTGGGAGGCAAGTCCTATCGTGCGAGGACAAGCTGTGGGACGATGTCTGTGGGCTTAACTTCGACGTTTTCAGCCAGTGAGTAGGCCATCTTGCCCGGATCCAAAATGGTGAGTTTAATTGGGGTAAATAAGCGGTAAATCCCAAACAAAAATAAGGATTTAAAGGGTTCGAAGCCTCAATGAAAATATCTCATTGGCGCTGGACTTCGACGAACCGATTGCGGACTTCAAAGAATACTCTGCAGGAGGCTTTTTCTGGGGCTACGCTAAAGTTTGGGGAGGGGCCTTTTGTAAGTTGAATGTTGAGGCAGGTTGTTGATTCAGGGTGGGACGGAGTGGTTAACCCAAGTTTCTTACCAGCGCCCTGAAAGGCCTGTGGAATAGCGGTTTCCCCCAAAAGGCACTACAAAACCCTCATGCCGGCAGTTCTGATTTCACCGCCGGAAATGCCTGCCTCCAGTCGATTCCCAACATGT
>CALQFT020000190.1 GCA_943329925.2 Opitutus sp. GAS368 | reverse complement strand
TTCGAAAAAGTCGCCATTGCGTTCAAACTTGCCGAGAACACGCGCAAGATCCTGCGCCACACTGGGCTTTTCGGCGATAATAAGCGTTTTGGACATAATAATGGAGAAAAATGAAGGCCGCTGCGCCCCGCCGGCCTTAAAAGACTAAGGCAAGTAAGCACCTGATTCGGACGGAGAGAGGAAATGGACGGGCGGGCAGTTGTAAAGACTGGAAAACAAAGAATGCATCACCGGCGCTTATGGAAGGCTCCGGAATTGGAAGGATTTCAAGGGGCAGCGGGGACGGAGGATGAGGGTGGGGGAAGCAATTTTTTGGGCACTTCAGCCGCCACCGGCGACGACTTTGCGCGGTTCATCTTTTGCCGAACAAGCTCCAACGCCGGCGCCAACTCCACGGCCGACTCCCATGCGCTAAGCGCGCCCCCGATATCGCCCGCCTTAAAAAGCACGTCTCCGAGATGGTCATACACCTCGGGCGAGTCCTCCCTCCTGATTTTCTCCAAGGCGCGCCGCAATTCCCGGGCGGCGGCGGACAGATCGCCCTTGCGAAAATACCACCATCCCAAACTGTCCAGATAAGCGGAATGATTGGGCTTCAACCCCAGCGCCCGACGGATAAGCGCCCCAGCTTCCTCCAAGTTCGTTTCCCTATCCACCCACATAAATCCCAAATAATTCAGCGCCTCCGCCGCGTTTGCAGGATCCAACGCAGCACTTTTTTGCAACAACTCCGCCGCCCGCTCCAGCCGCCCCGCCCGTTCTGCAGCCGCACCGTAGGTCAAATAGAAGGAGGCATCCAAAGCCTCGCCCTTGGTGTTAAAAAACTCGGCCTCCGCCAGCTCGAAAACCTCCAAAGCCTCCTGATGTCTTTTGGCTTCCCCAAGGGCAACGGCTAAAAGCAGCGTCAAATTCGGCACATTGGGAAAGCGGCCACGGGCCGAAGTGGCAGCCGCGGCGGCCTCCTCCACGCGCTTCATGCGAAGCTGCAGTTGAATAAGGCGGACATGGTCCTCAATCGCGGAGGGATTAAGATCCAGCGCGGCTCGAAAGTTGCCCAACGCGACAACGAGTTGCCCTTGTTGGAAATACAATTCGCCCAGAAACTGCCGGGGCTCAGCCTCCTGAGGATGATGCTGGATGAGGTCTTCCAATAACTGGATGGCGGCTTCTGGCTCTTCGTTCAGCACCAGCGCACGCGCCCATTTTTGGGCAATTACAACCGACGTGCCTGTGTTTTCCTGGGCAAACAACACCGTGGCGCGTTCGTAAAACCTGCAGGCGTCCGCATACTGTTGAGTGATCGAATAATGGTCGGCCGCGCGCTCAAGACAGGCAGGATTCGCCGGAGCGAGCTCCAGTGCTTTGCCATAAAGACGGTTAATGCGTTCGAGGGTGGCTTTCGCCGGAGGCGCGCCTCGAGGAGTCAGGGCGTTGCGGAACAAATCCCCTGCCCGTAACCAAAAAACAAAATCCGATTGGGCGGTGAGCAGGGTCTTGCGCAATATCTCGTCGATGCGCTGGGATAGTTTGCCAGCAGCACACACCTCCACGAGGGTGGAAACCGTCGCGAACTCACTGGATGCCAGCTTGTAGGCACGCTCAGCGTAAGGCAGCGCATTATCCGGCTGCCGTAGAGTCAAGTAGAGCCGCGCCAACTCAACAGGAAGAATAACCTCCTTGGGAGCAGCCTGAAAGGAAGCCTTCAGCAGGGCGACGGCGTCCGCTGGTTTTTTTTCGCGCAGCAGATCCCCGGCGAGGCGGGCGGCAAGGCGGGCGTTTGCCGGATCCATTTCCAAGGCACGCCGAAAGAAACCCAACGCTTCTTCTGAGCCGGACTCCTCAGCGCTCACGCCAAGAGTGAATTGCGTAAACGCCTCTGTGAGCGCCTCGCTTTCTGGCGCGAGGAGCAGGTCGCCCGGAAGGCTAGCCGGAGGCGACGGATAAGGATCCGCGAATAGCGGCCGGTAAGCTGCCGCAGCGCCAAGTTCTGCCTCCGTCAACGGAAGCACCGTGGACGGAGAAGACTCGACTTGCGTCTTGGCACCTTTCGCTCCAAAAGCTGGAAGCGCCAAGAAACAGCCCAAGAGGGCAGCGGCAGAAACAAACCGAAGTGCAGATTGGACTGTTGCCTGTTTGGAACGGTCCATACACCGGAAGTGTTAGCTCTTATACCGCAAGCGCTTCTTGTGGCGGTTTTCTTTCATCCGCTTTTTGCGCTTGTGCTTGGCGATTTTCGTTTTGCGTCTCTTCTTAAGGGAACCCATGAGGAATAAATTAAATGGCGATCTAAGGGGGGCGGGAGACAAACAGGAAACTGCGACGGGTGCAATGCTTAATCGAAAAATAATTAAAACTATCTGCCGAAAAGCGATTCAGCCGACCAGTTTCCTCCTTTAATACACAAGTTTATTGAGCGGGTACTCAATGATTCCCTCTGCTCCTAACTCCTTAAGCTGCGGAATGATCTCCCTCGCCACTTTCTCCGCGATGACGGTTTCCACCGCGATCCAGCCCGGTTGCGCCAGATGGGCGACCGTTGGGTTGCGCAAGGCAGGCAGGGTGGCTAGCAACGCTTGGAGCTGCCCCTCTGGCAGGTTCATTTTCAAACCCACCTTGTCCCTCGCCGCAAACGCCCCCTGAAGCAGCATCACGACGCGCTCCAACTTGGCTTTCTTCCACGGATCCAAGTACGCCGCCTTGTTGGCGATGAACTGCGGGGAGGATTCCAAAATGGTTTCCAAAATGCGCAACTTGTTTGCCCGCAAAGACGAGCCCGTTTCCGTAACATCCACTATAGCGTCCACCAAATCCGGAACCTTCACTTCTGTCGCCCCCCACGAAAACTCGATGGTGGCATCCACTCCCTGTTCAGCAAGATAGCGGCGAGTGAGTTCCACCGCCTCAGTAGCGATCACCTTTCCCTGCAGATCCTTCACGCTGCGAATCGGGGAATCCTCCGGCACCGCAATAACCCAACGGGTGGGCTGCGCGCTGGTTTTTGAAAACATCATCTCCGCAAGCACTTCCACGTCCGAACCGTTGTTGTAAACCCAGTCCCGCCCCGTGAGGCCACAGTCCAAAAAGCCATGCTCCACATACCGGCTAATTTCCTGCGCACGCAGCAAGCGAATCACCAACTCTGGATCATCGACACTCGGCTTGTAAGAGCGACTCGCTCCGGAAATAATGTAGCCTGCTTTCGCAAACAACGCAAATGTAGGTTCTTGCAAAGAACCAGTGGGCAGGCCAATTCGGAGGACGCGGGTTTCGCTCATAGATTGATAACGGGCCCTTTCTTTTAGGGTGCCCAAGCGATGGCGCGAGGAAAAAAGCACCCGCCCCTAGCGCCGTCTTTCAATTACCCACAATTTTTGCGGCTAAGTTCCAGCCTAACTGAATATCGATAAGACGTGACACACCTCTCAATGATGAGCGCGTTGCCCAGTGGCAGATCCCGCACACGGACAAGATTGGGACTACGTCTGCCACGCCGCTCAAAAACGGTGCAGAATGTAGTGGAGAAAAACGGCTGGAAATTGGGCCGAGGGGCAAAAAGCGAATTCTTGCTCTTCGGGAGGAGGCTACCCGTGGCAACCTTTGTGGAGCGTTCCCTCGGGCAGCAGCCCCCGCTCAACCACAAACAAAGGGCTACTGAGCCTTTGCTGCGGTTGTCGGAGCGGCGCCAGAAGGGGCTGAAGACGCTGAGGTCTTGGGAGCCATGAACTCCTTGAGCTCTTCCTCCGTCCACGATTTGGTGCGCGCGGAGTTTTCCTGCCGGATCTTGGCCACAGTCGCCGGAGCGATTGGGGAACCGTTGTGCTCCCATTCGCGACGGATAAAAGTTAGGACTCCTGAGATTTGCTCATCGGAAAGTGCAGCGCCAAGAGGGGGCATTTCTAAATTCCAAGACTGACCACCGACCTTGATGGGGCCTGCCAGCCCATGCAAAAGGATACGAGAAAGAAGCTCCGGTTTACCCAACACCCACTCGCTGTTGACCAAGGCCGGGGCGAGACCGTCCATGCCCGTGCCGGTGGGTTGGTGGCAGCCCACGCACAACGAGTTGTAGACGCCCTTGCCCGTTTCGAACCAAGCCGTCTCCTCTACAGTGAGTGGTTTGATAACCGGAGGAGGAGGAACGCCGGGTTTATCAGGCCAGGCCAGACGCGCATCCAATGCCGTCACTAGGGGTTTGAGTGCGGCGTTGGCCGATGCTGTAAGGGTTGCCAATTCAGAAGGAAGGCTCTCGAGGTAAAGGAGTTTTGCAGCGGGCCCACTTTTACCAGTCTTCACTTTGCCTGAGGCGCCCATCAGTAGTGCCGCTTGGACAGGGGCATTGGTGGGCTGAGCTGCAATCACCTCAAGAAGCGTTTTGACGCGATCCTTACGCCGTTCCGTGAGGACCGCCTGAGCCAGCGCCTCGTAAACCGCCGTCGGAACGGTTTTGGACTTCTTCGCCAGAAGAGCTTGAAGTGTTTCAAGTTCGCGGCCTCGCAACCCGGAAAGAATCGCGTCGCGCACAAGCGGTTGCGAACCGGCGTTGAGCGCCAAAGTGAGCGTCGCTTCGTGGCTCTCGGGAAAGGAGCTGAGCTGGAATCCCAGCGCGATTTGCACGTCCGCACTCAGATCGGATACCATTTTTGCAAGCTCCGCCACCTGGGGACGGCCCGCCAAACGCACCGCCGCAGCTCGCACTTTGGAATCCTTGTCCTTCAGACCCACAGAGATCACCTCCGGCGCAAGAGCCCCCATTCCGTCCAATGTCCACAGCGCGTGCAGACGAGCAAGCTGCGACTTGCTTTTCTGGGCCATACTCACGAGCGAGGGAACCACTTCGGCGTCTTTGCGCTCCACGAGCAAGCGCTGCGCCGTGTCGCGAGTCCAACCGTCAGCACTCTCCAAAAGGGCGACCAACTTGAGGCCCTCGGCAGGCAAAACCACAGACGCCACCTTGGTTTTGTCGGGAACCACGCGCCAAATGCGGCCCTGATTAAAGGGAGTCTCCAGATTCCGGTCCTTGATGTTCGCCACCAAATAGTGCGTGAGGAAACTCTTGTGCTGGATGATTCCCCGGTAAAGGTCGACCACGTACAGCGCCCCCCCAGGCCCGCAATAAGAGGACACGGGACGGAAACGTTCGTCCGTGGAGGTCCAGAATTCAGTGCTTTTTAGGGCGTGCGTCCCCGAAATTAGCCCGTTTTTCTCAGAGAGGATAAGCCGCTTTACCAGATTGCCAGCAGGCTCGGGGATGAACGCGTTTCCACGGTACTCCTTGGGAAAAAGGGAGCCTCTGTAGATGGAGG
The DNA here is from genome assembly GCA_943329925.2 of Opitutus sp. GAS368. GTDB lineage: Bacteria > Verrucomicrobiota > Verrucomicrobiia > Chthoniobacterales > Chthoniobacteraceae > Chth-196. The sequence goes on along the minus strand of CALQFT020000190.1, from coordinate 1,478 downwards.
CCCCGCATGTCGCCGTGCAAGTTGCCAGAGTGCCGTCCTCGCGAAGCTGTTTTGGGTCATAACCCCGGTTGACTCCAGGGGTCGGGTGCGCGGGCCACGTAGCCTGGTCCTTGACGACTTGCACACCGAGGCCCGCTGAAGCCGTATAGTTAGGATTACGACGCCCGAGGGATTCGGGGATGAAATTGGAGCGCAGAAAGTCAGAATTCGAGTTGTAAAACTGCCGACCGAAGTTGTCCTGAGACATTCCCCACTGACCGCGCAGACCAGTGACTTCATCGACAAATTTGCCGTCCTTAAGGCGATAACGCTTGGAGTGATTTGCCGAGTATATCCAGTTGTCTAGCAACCATGTGGGCGAGTTAGCCATGTGCTCGGGTTGCCCGCCGGCCGTACCGTAGGAGGCGTCGACGCTTTCTTTGGCATCGGCGCCCCCATCCCCGTCGGTGTCCTTCATGAACCACAAATTGGGCGGCTCCGAGACCAGCAGGCCACCGTTCACACACATGAGGGCACGCGGCATGAGCAAGCCGTCGGCGAAGACTGTGCGTTTGTCCATTTTGCCATCCCCATCAGTGTCCTCAAGCATGACAATGCGGCCGATGCGCTGATCCTCCCCCGCCCCCTCCACGTCATGCATGTAGCCGCGCATCTCGCACACAAACAGGCGGCCCTTTTCGTCCCAGGCGAGCGCCACGGGGCTCTCCACCATGGGTTCAGCCGCCACAAGTTCCGCATGGAAGCCGGGAGCCAATTTAAATGTGGCGAGTTCCTCCTCCGGGGTAAGCGGTTTGGGCGCAGGCAGCTTGAACTTAAGCTCGAAGGACTCTGGACCAGCACTTTTGGGATGGATTGCAAATAGCGCGACTCCGGGAGCGAACGCCACGGCAGCGGCAATCAAAGTAGCTTTGAGGGGAGAAAGATTCTGGGAGCGATTCATATTCTGGAAGGAGGGGACAACTAATTAACCCTCAAAAGCAACATACATTGGATGATTTTCGGCTTCACCTAGTATCTAATTGCAAACGTTTACGAAAGAACTAAACCGACTTGCATGGCCCACCCTGAAACACAAATTATCCTGACAGCGCATGAAAAAAAGCGGCTTGTTTCCATGTCGCGAAAACGACCGCCTCATTGAGACGATGCGCCGCCTACGCGACTTGGGCAACTCCGTCCTCGACGTTGAACATGACGAAGGCACCATCCGCGCAGCGAGCATATAGTCGCGGCCTGAACACCCTCCGAGATCGCCACGCCCCAGATTTTACTTGAGTGCCTGTCCCCTGCGTTCCTTCCGTTCCCTCCGGTTTTTTCTTCACTTGTGCTTTCTGAAAAAACTGGCCACCTTTTTCTCACCATGAACAGGCCGATTAGAGTCGAACCGCATTCTGGATTTCGTCTCCACCTCGTCTACCCAGACGGAATCGAAGGCATGATCGACCTTTCTGCCGAGGTCGGACGCGGCGTTTTCACGC
>CALQFT020000189.1 GCA_943329925.2 Opitutus sp. GAS368 | reverse complement strand
GCGAATACGAATGTGGCTGAAGCCCAACGTCTTCTTGCTGAGCTTCCCCCCAACAGCATCTCTAGTGCAGGAGGTGTCATCGCCGGCAAATTGGCGCGTGAAAATCCGCAGTCTGCCTTGGCTTTTGCCTCTGCACTCCCAGAGGGCCCTGGGCGTGAAGCTGCCTTCGCCGGAGTCGCACGTGAGTGGGCTGGCCGGGACGTGGAGGCCGCCGCTAAATGGCTGGATACCGTCCCCAAAGGTGCCGCGCGCGACTCCGCTGTCGCCTCTTTCGCAAGCCGCACCGCACCTCGTGATCCGGAAGGCGCCACGCTCTGGGCTTCTACGTTGCCGCCTGGCACACAGCGCAGCTCCGTCCTCTCTCAGACCATTTCCATTTGGCAGCGCACCAATCCCGCTGCTGCTACGGATTGGATCACCACAGCCCCTGGTCTCACTGCCGATGAACGCACCGCACTTTCTCAAGTTCAACCGGGCCGACCCGATTACCGACGTTATGAGCAATCACGTCGCCAGCGCGCCGGAAATTAGCGAAACAGGCTCTGGGAGCCGCTCCGATAGGTTCTTTGAAGTTCCACGCATTCCGATTGATGGTCTGGCGAAACCCTGCACCACGGGGAAGAAGCCCGCTTCTCCCTTAGCGCTTACCGCTTTCTTCCGGCCAAGTTTGCCTCCATACTCTCTCCATGCAGTCTGTTACTTTTCGCGTTCCTGCCACAACGGCGAACCTTGGCCCGGGCTATGATTGTCTGGGCATCGCTCTGGGGCTGGCCAACCGAGTCACCGTCACTCGATCCTCCGCGGTTCAGGAAAAGCCCCCGAGCGGGTTTCATCCCGGCGACGCCATGGCAGCCGAAGCCGCAGAACAGTTTTTCCTAAAAAGTGGGCTTACGGAATTTCCTTTCGCATGGAGTATCGAGGGCGAGGTTCCACGGTCGCGAGGGTTGGGCAGTTCAGTGACCGTTCGTCTCGGACTGCTTGCAGGACTTAACGCGCTCACGGAATCGCCTCTATCCCAACAAGTACTGTTTGAACTCTGCGCCGCGCTTGAAGGACATCCCGACAACGCGGCACCCGCAGCCTTCGGTGGCTTCACCGTTGCCGGTGGGACGGGAACGGTCCGGTTCGAAGTCGGCCCGGAGCTGACGTTCGTGTTGCTCATTCCAGACTTTGAAGTCAGCACGCCCGCTGCTCGGCAGGTCCTCCCCGCGCAGTTGGACCATGCTGCTGCGGTGATGAGTTGCGCCAACGCCTGCCGCATCACCGCTGCCTTCGCCTCGCACAACTACGAGTTGCTGCGCGGCGCCTTCGCCGATGGCTTGCATCAACCGTTCCGTCGTGCCCTCATCCCGTTTTTACCGGAAGTCATCGCCGCAGGAGAACGTGCGGGGGCACTTGGAGGATTTCTTTCAGGATCCGGCTCAACGATTTGCTGCGTGACCACTAGCGAGCCCAAACAGGTTGCCAAAGCCATGTCCGCGGCCGCAACCGGCACACATACGGTTTTGCTGACCCACGCCGACAACGCGGGCGCCTCATTACTTTCCGCAGAATAGCGCTTCTGTTGTTTACTCACTATGGCTTCCGAGCGGCTTGAAAAATTCGAACAGTTCGCAATCGATGTCATCCTCGAGCGGCGCAAGGGAAAGCGTGCAAATCTTTTGCGGGCGGGGCTTTGGCTTTTGAGCGGAGCCTTCAGGGCCGTGGTGCAGACGCGGCTCTGGTTGTATCGCAAGCGGTTGCTCAAATCTACCAGTCCGGGTTGTCTGGTCATTTCTATTGGGAACCTGACCCTCGGGGGCACCGGTAAGACGCCCGTGGTGGAATTGCTGGCGCGCAGTCTTCAGGATTCGGGACGGCGGGTGGCCATACTCTCGCGCGGTTACAAGGCCAAGAAGCCACCTATGTTGAGGCGCTTGCAGCGTAAATGGTTGGGCATGGACTACCGCAAGACCCGCGTTGTCCATGACGGCGAGCGACTGCTCCTCGATAGCAGCGTCGCCGGAGACGAGCCCTTTATGCTCGCGCGTTCCTTGCGCAACGTCGTTGTCTTAGTCGATAAAAACCGCGTTCGCGCAGCACTTAGTGCCGTGCGGTCTTTCGGCTGCGACACCCTGCTTCTTGACGACGGCATGCAATACGCAGCGCTGCGCCGGCGTATCGAAATCTGCCTCATCGACCGGCAGGCGCCTTTTGGAAACGAATATCTGCTCCCGCGCGGTACCCTTCGTGAGCCACCGGCAAATCTGCGCCGAGCCAGTTATATCTTCATCACCAAAAGCGAAGACGCCGATAATACGGCGCTCATCCAGCGGATCCGCGGCTTCAACCAAACGGCCGGCATTATCGAGTGCACGCACAAGCCGTTGCATCTTATTAATTTATATACCAAAGAAGAACTTCCCCTGAGCTGGTTAAAGGGCCGCCACATCGGGGCACTCTCCGGGATTGCCCGACCGGAAAGCTTCGAGGACAAGCTCACCGATCTGGGTGCAGAACTCCATATTACCCAGCGGTTTGCTGATCATCATCGTTTTTCGCCAAAGGAGCTAAATCATTTTATTTCCCGCTGCGTGCGCCGTGATCTGGATGCGGTTGTCACCACCGAAAAAGACAGCGTTCGCTTTCCGCATCGAGCTCCAAGTTTGGACGTGCCCGTGCTCTTTTTGCGGGTGGAGATTGAGATCCTGCGTGGACAGGATGTTTGGGAAAATTTACTGCGTCAGGTGTGCGCTCCTCCGGCTGTGCGCCTGCCGGAGTTGGTGATCGCGTAAACGGTAGACATGCTGGGAACTTAAGCCAATGATTTATAGCAGGTTGAAGAAACCCCTGGAAAGGCAGCGTGGGATAAAAACCCATCATGGTGCTGGCTGCGAGTTAAGGCTCCTTTTTGAAAAGGGCTTTCGAGGTAGTAGTACCCGCCTTAGGATGTGCGATCTGGCGGGTTATTATTTTTGAAGAATCTTATGCAACACCCTATGGTCCTAATCGCACTTTTGGCCTTTTTTGTCGCCAGCAACACCCCGCGCACGCTCGCTCAAGAGGCTCCACCGAAAAAAGTGACGACGCCAGACGCTGAAGCAATACTCACCACCACCGCTGTTTTTGAGTTGTTCGAAAGCAAGTGCAACGATTGCCACGGGGCGCACCTAACTCGGCCCAAGGGTAAATTCGGTTACATCATGGACCTCAAGCGCGTCGCGGAAAACGACGAGTACGTTGTTTCCGGCGATGCGCCGAAGTCCGAACTTTTCCGGCTGGTCAACGAAGATGAAATGCCCGGCAAGGAGGCCAAGTGCGGCGCTGCGACGACGGCGGAAAAACTTGCGCTGCGGGCGTGGATTCAAATCGGAGCGCCTTCAGAACTTCCAGGTCCTCTTGAATCACGGCAAGCGGCTCTGCTTGAGGCAAAAGCTGCGATAGTAAAAGAGGTGAAACCAACCGAGTCATTCGTCGAAAAAACAATCGCGTGGGTCGGCCGTTTCCACGCAGCTACCACGCATTTTCCAATCGCGCTACTAATGGTCGCCCTGCTTTCTGAGACGCTCGCTTGGTGGACCCGCAAAGACACCTGGCTGACTTGCACGCGCTTTCTCCTTGTCCTTGGCGCGAGCAGCGCGGTGGCCACTGCCACTCTGGGCTGGTGTAATGCGTACGCCGGAGTCTCCCAAGTTTACCAGATTCATAAATGGCTGGGAACCGCGACCGCCGCTTGGGCACTCATGTGCGTGGGGGCCGCGATTTTCTACGAATGTCGCGAAGGCACTCCCGAACGCAACCGCTTGCGCGGAGCAATGTTTCTAGGAGCGGTGCTGGTGTCCACAACCGGCTTCCTCGGTGGCGCGATTGTGTATGGCCTCGATCACTACAACTGGTAATTCCAAAGGGATGCAGGCTGGGTGCTCCGAGATCGCGATTCAAAAAAATAGCTGCGGCCTTCGTCACGGATCGGGTCTATTTTAGGCATGTAAATTTACGCTGTTAGCCCACATCTTTTTTTATGACACCGACGCGCGACCAAATCTCTCCCAACGACACGTGGGATCTTTCCCCGCTTTTCCCCAACGCAGCCGCTTGGCAACCGGCCTTTGAGGCGCTGCAAGCCGCCTATCCCGCCTTCTCAAAGTACGCAGGCACCCTCGCTCAATCTGCTACTCAACTGCGGGACGCCTTGGAATGCGATAAACACTTAGACCTTCAAATCGAGCGTCTTGGCCACTATGCCTCGCTGCGTGCCTCCGAAGATTCCTCCAATTCCGAGGCGCTCTCCCGTGAAGCGCAATTCGATAATTTGATGACCCGCATTTCTGAGGCGCGTTCCTTTTTCGGCCCGGAGATTCAAGCGATTGAAGACTCCGTGTTCTCTAAATTTTTGGGCTCGCCAGAACTCGTGGAATGGCAGATCCCACTTGCTCGTTTGCGTCGCCTAAAGCCGCACACTCTTTCGGGCGGGGAAGAGCGTCTGCTGGCCCTCGGCAATAGCGCCATCCGCGGCCACGGTGAGACGTTTTCGCAGCTCACAAACGTCGATATGCAATTCGGCTCCCTGATGGACGAACACGGCGCCTCACGTGAGCTCACCCAGTCCTCGCTGAGCTCCTTTCTGGTCAAGCGCGAGCGCGGCATTCGCAAGCAGGCCTTTCACCAATTTTACGCCCAGTTCGGTGCCCACCGTTACACGCTTGCCTCAACGCTCAGCTCCTCCATGCGCGCCGACGTCTTCCAAGCGCGCGCCCGGCGTTACCCGAGCGCCCGGGAGGCCGCCCTTTTTTACGACGACGTTCCCACCGCAGTGTATGACAATTTAATTTCCACGGTGCACGCTCATCTGCCTGCCCTCTTTCGTTATTATGCGTTGCGTAAAAGGACGTTGCAACTCGATCAAATCCACGCCTACGACACCGCCGTACCCATCGTTCCAAAAATAGAAACCCACGTCTCCTTTGACCAAGCGGCCGACAAGGTTCTCGCTGCACTGCAACCTCTCGGCAACGATTACTGCAACGCTCTTGCCGATGGACTCCGTTCCGGCCGCTGGTGTGATCGTTACGAAAACAAAGGTAAACGCTCTGGAGCCTTTTCCTCGGGCGGGTTCGAAGGGCCTCCTTATATTTTGATGAACTACAAGGAAGACGTGTTCTCCGACGTCTACACCCTCGCCCACGAAGCTGGGCATTCGATGCACACTTGGTTTTCCACCCGGAACCAGCCTTTCCAAACGGCTCATTACCCGATTTTTCTCGCTGAGGTCGCCAGTACATTCAACGAAGAACTGCTGACCCATCATCTGCTTGAAACCACCACGGATCCGGCCATGCGGGCCTACTTGATCAACAGACAGATCGATGATATTCGCGGCACGGTCTATCGTCAGACCATGTTCGCGGAGTTTGAAAAACTCGCGCACGCCGCAGAGGAAGCCGGCGAGGCTCTCACGCTGGACTCTTTCCGTGAGATGTACCGAGGATTACTGCATACTTATTTCGGACCCGAATTCACGTTAGACGCCGAACTCGATCTTGAATGCCTGCGTATCCCGCACTTCTACAACGCTTTCTATGTGTACAAGTATGCCACGGGGATGAGCGCTGCTGTCGCACTTTCCGACAAGGTCCTTGCCGAGGGCGCACCGGCTGTGGAGCGTTACATGGGGTTCCTCAAAAGCGGTGGTTCGGAATTTCCGCTGCCCACTTTGCAAAAGGCGGGGGTCGATATGACCGCGCCCGAGCCTATTGAAAGGACTCTGCAACTGTTTGCGCGGCGAGTGGAAGAGTTGGAGCAATTGCTCCCCGCCTTGCTGTGAGTACGCAATTGCCGGCTCAACAGGAGCGCATTCTCACCGCGGTTCAGGGTTACCTTGAACTGGGAATGCCCAAGGAAGCGCTTCGCGAACTCGCTGGGTTATCAGAAGAGTTTCAGCAATCCCCAGAGGCCTTGGAGGCCCGTATCGTCGTGTTGCTGGCATTACACCGGTGGAGCGCGGCCGCGACGCAGGCCCGAAAGTTGTGCCGACTCTTGCCGCACTTCCCGACGGGCTTCATTCACCTTGCGTATTGTCAGCACGAGTCCGGCCACACCCAGCGTGCGCGCGAAACCCTGCTAAGCGGGCCGCCAGCGCTTAGAAAGGAGAGCACCTACTTCTATAACTTGGCTTGTTATGATGCCGTTTTGGGCGATCTTTCCTCGGCTCGGCTCAATCTCGCGCGTTGCATTCATTTGGACCAACGCTTTCTCGAATTCGCCAAAAACGACCCAGATCTTTTAGCGTTGCACAGCGAGTTGAGCTGAGTGCCAGTATCACGCTGGGTGAATGATTTTTGGAAGCGTTACGCCCGTTTGCCGCCTCGCTTCGTGCGGTTCACTAACCCTCGCCGCTGGCTTGCTCCCCTGCCAATTTCCGTTAGAATTCCTCACCTATGTCCATGCCTGAAAAACACGAATTCCAAGCTGAAATCGCACAGCTCCTCGAAATCGTCATCCACTCGCTTTACACCGAGAAGGAAATCTTTATTCGCGAACTCATCTCCAACGCAGCCGACGCGAACGAGAAACTCCAATTCCTTCAGCAGACCGCCGGCAACGATATATTCGAGCCGGAACGTCCGCTGACCATTCGCGTCTCCACCGATGACACTGCAAAAACCGTTACCATAATAGATTCCGGCATTGGAATGACCCAAGCCGAGCTCGTCGAAAACCTCGGCACCATCGCGCATTCCGGTTCCAAGGCGTTCCTCGAACAGATTAAACAGGCGAAGGGAGATGCGCGTCTTATTGGTCAGTTCGGCGTTGGATTCTACTC
>CALQFT020000188.1 GCA_943329925.2 Opitutus sp. GAS368 | reverse complement strand
TCTTTTTTTCTCTATTCGGAAGAGACTGACTTGCAGCGCCGAGTCCGGTTGGCGGGATGGGAGGTGCATTGGGTGCCTGAGGCTGTTGTCACTCATCTTGGAGGTAGCAGTGGCGTTGGTATGCGCGAGGCGGTTAGGGAGTATTTTTTTGAGGGGGTTGATCGTTATTTTCTGAAGCACTACGGCAGGTTAGGCGCCGTATCATTGCGAGCTGCCACGGCAACGGGGGCGGCACTCCGTTGGGTGAGGGCCGCTCTTGGGGGGCGAGGGCACAGGAAGGAATCGGTCTGGATATTAAAGCGCCAGCTTTCCCGAAAGTTTCCTAAAATGGGGGCAGGCTCATTGGGGGCACGTCACCAATAAGTAGGCAGCACGCTCAGGGAGCGATTGTAGCGGAGTGCTAGGCGGCGGGTTCTATTGCGGGCCTGCATCCGGGTAAGGGCTGGCGTTAAAGGTCGGCGTAGAGGAGGATTTATGGAAAATGCACAAATCGAAAGGCTGACAGGCTGTCTTGCTGAGCCGGATATGCGAGTGGCACTGTGTCATTCTGGGTGTCATCAGAGGGGTGGGGTGGAGCGGGTTATATTTCAGGGGGCAAGGTATTTGAAAGAGTCCTGTGAGGTTAGTGTGCTGGCACGGGATTTGCCTGCGCTGACGGAAATTCCCGAAGGCGTTAAAATGTTTCGGTTGCCGTATCCGGAGCTGCCGTTTGGACTGGGGTTGCACGGCACCCGCCGCAACTGTGCGCGATTGGTGAGACAAAAACAATTTGATGTGGTTGCAGGCTTTGGGGTGCAGGCTCCTGAGCACAGCGTTGTGTGGATTCAGAGTGTTCACGCCGCATGGTGGGATCAAAGTCGACAGAATCGCCGGGGAATCTCGCGCTTGAGGCAGGTGGCGAATCCTTTTCATCACATTGTACTCTCGATGGAGGATGAACTTTTACGCGAACGGAGGTATAAACGGTTGATCGCATTGACTCCGACTGTGCTTGGAGATTTACAACGTTTTTATGGAGTGCCGGCTGCTGATGTTGATATATTACCAAACGGATATAATTCGAATGAGTTTAATGTGGGTTTAAGAGAATTGTACCGAGTGGAACAGCGAAGGCAAATCGGGGTTCCGCTTGATGCTTGGGTGGTGTTATTTGTGGCAAATGAATGGGAGAGGAAAGGGTTGCTACCTTTAATGGAGGCCGTGGCCGCTTTGGGGGAGCCTAACATTCACTTGGTTGCCGTAGGGCGATTGCCCGAGCCGATGGTGCATCGCAAAGCTGCTGATTTGGGTCTTTTTGGGCGGGTACACACAGTTGGCAGTACCTCTTCGGTGAATCGTTGGTTTGGCATGGCTGACGTCTTTGCGCTTCCGACAGTGTACGAGGCTTGGGGAATGGTTGTGATTGAAGCGATGGCTTCTGGATTGCCTGTTTTGACTTCAAGTTTGGCCGGAGCCTCCGAGGCGGTTGAGGTGGGGAAGAGTGGTTTTTTGGTACAGGATCCCCGTTCTGTGGAGGAAATAGTTGATGGATTGGAGAGACTTCGTGAGGGGCTTGCTTGGGATTTTAATTTAATATCTAAAAGTGTTTATAAATATGAGTGGAATGTGATTTTTGATAAATATAAAACAATTTTAATGCGGTCGCGGTGACTTATTTCTAATCGCTCTGAATCGTGCTCTTGGGGGTTATATGAAGATTGTTATTTGGACGGATTCTGATGCGCTAGCTGGCACTGAAAGGCATTGCATAGAGTTGGGCGCAGGGCTTCGGAACGCTGGCGTTTCGGTGCGCATAGCTTGCCGGTCAGGCTCTCCGATGGCGCGTGCGGTTGCGTGCAGCGGGGGCCGTTTGCTTGCTTTAGACGCTTCTAGTGCGCCGGTTGCTGCCGTGCGCAGCCTTGGCTCTTTGCTTGAGAGTGGAGAATTGGATGTGATTCATGCCCACAATGGGCGGACGATTTTTCTTTCCTGTTTGGCCGTGCTGCGCGCTGGGCGCGGTTGTGTGGTTGCCACGCAGCATTTTATTGCCCCGGCCAGAGTTGCCCGGAAGGGTTTTGCGCGGTTCGTCTCTGATCGGGTGCATCGATGGACGAATGCGCGGGTGCATCGGTGGATTGCGATTTCCGAGGCGGTGACCCTCGGTATGTTAGCGCGAAATGACGTGCCGGGCTCGAAGGTGAGTACGATTCCAAACGGTACGGCCTCTCCTGATGCTGGTGAACCGCCACGAGTTCAGGCGCGGCTTCTGCTTGGACTGCCGCATCTAGCTCCAGTGCTGTTGTGTGTAGCTCGGTTGGCCGCAGAGAAGGGGTTGGAAGTCCTATTGAAAGCCGCTGCGATGCTTCGTGCGGAGGGAGTTTTTCCGCATATTTTATTCGTTGGAGAGGGTGTCATGCGGCAGCGGCTTCAACACTTGGCCGAGGAACTCGGGTTGTCTGGATGCGTCCAGTGGCTGGGGTATCAATCTTCGCCAGGGGTGTGGATGCGTGCGTGCGATTTGCTTATTTTACCAAGCGCAGAAGAGCCTTTTGGGCTTGTTCTTTTAGAGGCTATGAGTCGGGGCGTTCCTGTGATCGCGGCCGCGGCGGGTGGGCCGCTTGAGATCGTAGATGCGACTTGTGGGCGGCTTTTCACACCGGGAGATAGCCGAGATTTGGCGACGAAAATCCACCAATTACTGGCTAATCCACTTCAATTAAAGCGGCTGGGAGAGGGGGCTAAGGTGCGGTGGAAAACTCAGTTTGAATTGGGGACAATGGTAGGTAGGATTCAAAGAGCCTACCGAGATGCTCTGGGGTTGGCGGCGGGGTTGTGAGTGGATGAAGTGCTTTATCTATAAGCATTTGAAATGAAGTTATCCTGCTCGATCCTGCCTATTCTTCGTTCTGTTTTTGCCACATTAGTGTGCTACGTTGATCGACTATGCCTCGATCCAGTTCTGCCACTCCGCTGCTGCCGCAGCTTGAGACCCGTTTGTTCACGTTAGGAAATGGGTTGGAGTTGTTGGTTCATGAAGATTGGTCTGCCCCAGTGGCAAGCATCCAAGCGTGGGTGCAAACCGGCTCCATTCACGAAGGCCAGCACCTTGGCTCCGGTATTTCCCATCTTTTGGAGCACATGTTGTTTAAGGGGACGGAGAAGCGCTCAGGTAGTGAGCTTGCCCAGCAAATTCAAGATGTGGGCGGGTATGTGAACGCTTACACTTCTTTTGACCGCACCGTTTATTGGGTTGATTTGCCCTCGAAGGGCGTGCCGGTTGTTCTGGATCTAATTGCTGATGCGGTGTTTCACTCGACGTTGCCTGTTGAGGAGTTTGCCAAGGAGCAGGATGTGATTCGCCGTGAATTTGCCATGGGGTTTGACGACCCGGACCGTATTCAGTCCGAGCGCCTGTTTTCCACCGCTTATCAATTACATCCCTACCGACAGCCCGTCATCGGTCATTTGGAAGTGTTCAACGCGCTGAGTCGCGAGGATGTGCTTGGCTACTACAAGCAGCGTTACGCGCCGAATAACGTGTTCTTCGTGGTGACCGGCGCGGTGCGTGCTGAGGAAGTTGCCGAGCAACTGGCGCGGTGTGTGGTTGACGTCCCGAGGTTGGCCCTCGCGCCGGTTTGGGTGCCGAGCGAACCTTTTCAGATGGCGCCCCGCGAGGTGCACGAGGAATTTGATACGGAGTTGACCCGGTTGAGTTTGGCTTGGCATGCGCCCAATGGACGTCATCCCGACGTTCCCGCGCTGGACTTGCTTGCGGCTATTTTGGGCGAGGGGCGCAGCGCCCGGCTCTATCGTGCGCTTCGGGAGAAACGCGGAATTGTCCATTCCGTCGGGGCCTGGACGTACTGCCCTGCGGATGCCGGTTTGTTTGGGGTCAGTGCTGTGCTCGATTTGGAAAAAAGGGATGTCGTTCACGCTGCTTTATTGGAAGAATTGCAGGAGATTCAAGAGCGCGGGGTGCGACCGGAAGAAGTGGCCCGAATTCGTAGAATGCGCTTGAGTGGCTATCTCGGGAGCCTCTCCACGGCTAGGGGAAGAGCCTCAGATATCGGGGACAGTTGGATGGCGTGCCGGAATACGGACTTTTCGCGCATTTATGGCGAAATGCTGGCTCAAGTACAACCGGAGGAAATCCAGAGGGTAGCGCGCAATTACATCCTAGCCAAAGGGCTCAATGTGGTGTCTCTGAACCCAAAAGGCGGCACTAGGGCGGCGGTTGCAGCGGAGCGTGTGACGGTGCGCGGAGGGATTGAAAAAGGCGTGCTTCAGAACGGTTTGCGCACCTTAATTTGCCGCGACGAGCGCTTGCCGTTGGTCAGTTTGAGTGTGGGGTTTCGCGCTGGGCGACTGGTTGAAACGAGGGAGACAAATGGGATTTCAAAGTTATTTTCCCGCGTCCTGCTCAAGGGCACGCCAACACGCTCTGCGGAGGCTATCGCAGACACCTTAGAGTCGCTTGGCGGTGGCATCGGCGCGGATGCGGGCAAGGGGACTGTCACGGTGGGAGTGTCGGTTTTGCGGGATGATTTGGAGGCGGGTTTCGAGGTGCTCGCGGACGTGGTGCGCAATGCAGTCTTTCCGGAGGAGGCTTTGGAGCGGGAGCGTGTCGTGCAATTAGCGGGAATCAGGTCCGAGCGTGAGGATCCCTTTGCAGTTGCTGGACAGTTGCTTCGCTCGCACTTGCTAGAGGGGCACCCGGACGGGTTGCCTGCTTATGGGACTTCGGAAAGCGTCGGGGCAATCCGGCGGGAAGATCTGCTGGCATTTCGAGACCGGTATTGCGTTGGACACAATGGTGTTATTTCGGTTTTTGGTGATGTGGATCCGGTGCAAGTTCAGGCATTGATGGAGCGGTATTTTGGAGGAATGCCCAGCGGAGAGGAGGCATTGAAGCACCCACCGCAACCGCCGCCGCTTGGCGGAATTAAATTTGTCGAAACGGCAGTTGATCGGCAGCAAACCGTTTTGATGGTGGGATATCGTTGTCCCGACATGTTTCACGCGGATCAGGCTGCGCTTTGCCTTCTGGACGAGGCGTGCAGCGACTTGGGTAGCCGCATGTTTGTGCGTATCCGAGAACAACTCGGACTTGCTTACTCTGTAGGTTCGAGTCACTTCGCCGGCTTGTCCAGCGGCTCGTTTGTTTTTTATGTCGCGACGGATCCCGAGAAAAAGGAGGCTGTTTTAGGTGAGTTGAATAATGAAATTCGAGCGCTTGCTCAGGACGGGTTGGCGGAAGCGGAGCTTTCCCGAGCCAAGGAAAAGTTTTTAGGGGGAATGGATTTGCGCAACCAAAACCTAGCTGCTTTTGGCGCAAGTTGTCTGGCTGATGAGTTGTTGGGTTTGGGGGCTGAGCACTACAGCGTGGAGCGAACTGCGGTGGAAGCGGTTAGCTGTGAACATGCGCGCGCAGTGGCGGGCAGGATCTTTGGGGAGCAACCCTTTGTGACGGCTGTGGTGGGGCCGGTTGTGGGCGCAAAGAGTGTATAAGTTGTCATTTCTGCTTTGAAAGACGCGCCCGCCGTTCGATGCTAACCACGCCGAAGTTGACACTTTTCTCTGAATTTTCATGCAAGCTTTCGATCAGCCTTTTCTGATTCTTCCACCGCTTACCATAGGCACCGGAGCCGGTTCTGTGGAATTGGGCGGCAATGGCGGGCCGCTTTTTATCCTTGGCCCGTGCGTGATGGAGTCGGAGGAGTTTGTCTGGAAGATGGCGAGGCAATTGCAGCAGCAGTGTAATGAGCTTGGGGTCTCGTTTGTCTTTAAGGCTTCCTATGACAAAGCCAACCGCACTTCGGTCCACAGCTTCCGAGGACATGGCGTTGAGGCCGGGTGCAAAATTCTGGGTGAAATCGGTCGCGCACTTTCCATACCAGTGACCACCGACGTGCATTCGCCCGAGGAAGCCGTCATTGCGGCGCAATGGGTGGATGTGCTGCAAATCCCCGCATTTTTGTGTCGCCAAACCGACCTCATTGAGGCGGCCGCGCGTACCGGACGTACTGTGAACGTGAAGAAAGGGCAGTTTTTGGCGCCTCACGACGTGGTCAATATTGCGCGCAAACTGCAGGCATTTGGTTGCGAGAACTTCTTTTTCACCGAACGGGGTGTCAGTTTTGGATACAATAATTTGGTGGCGGATATGCGCGCGCTTTACTGGATTCGCGAGTTGGGGTACCGCGTTGTGTTTGACGCAACCCACTCTGTGCAACGTCCAGGTGGGGGTGGGGACAGGACTTCTGGAGACGGTATTTTGGCTCCTGTGCTGGCTCGTGCTGCGGTCGCGGCGGGATGCGACGGCGTTTTTATTGAGACTCATGAAGACCCCTCGGTGGCTCTTAGTGACGGACCCAACCAAGTGCCTTTGGCGCGGTTGCCGATATTGCTTTCTCAACTAGCTAAGATCCATGCGCTTGTTCGGATGTAGCACTAAGAAGGAGTGGAGGCTATCGGTCCGATTGGCGTTTACGCTTTCGGCGGCTACCGGGTTTGCCTCGTCGGTATTCGGAGCGGGTGAGACTCCCATCTTGCGTCTTGCCAAGCCGCAGCCGGAACTGAAACGCACGGAACTTCGCCCAGCGGACAATGCAACTCCGGCTACCGCCCCCAAGCCGATTGCTTGGGGAACGAGGTTGCCTGTTGCAGCGGGTTCTGTAGCGGTGGCCCCGGCTCCTGAAGGTAAAACAGCAGCGCCAGACCCGGTGAATGAGGCGCCATTGTCTATTCCATTATTGCAAGGATACGATAGCTTCGGCTTAAGCCTTCCGGACCATGATGCCACGGGGCGACTGCGCTCTTTATTTGTCATCGGCGCAATTTCTAGAGTGG
>CALQFT020000187.1 GCA_943329925.2 Opitutus sp. GAS368 | reverse complement strand
GCTAGTGCTGAGCCGCGCACCTTAAAGGCCGGCTCGGTCTCTTTCCATGACGTCCTGGTCGGCGAGGTGTGGTTATGCTCAGGTCAGTCGAACATGGGTATGTCGGTGGGCGAAAGTGCCTCCGCCGACAGGGAGGTGGCCGCCGCGGAGCACCCGTTGATCCGTCTTTTTACGGTGGCGGCCAATCCTGTGCTCAAGCCGGTGGCGGATGTGAAAGGTGAGTGGTCGCTATGCGCCCCTAAGAGTGTTCGGCCGTTTTCCGCCGCCGCCTATTATTTCGGGCGGAAGTTGCAGGAGGAGCTGAAAGTCCCGGTGGGCCTGATTCATTCTTCCGTCGGGGGCACGCCAATTGAGGCATGGACTCGGCGCGAGGTGCTCCATGGCATTCCCGCCGTCGCGACTAGGTCGGATGCCGAAGTAGCCGAGATGATAGCCCAGCCGGAAATTACTCGACTCTTCCCCGCCGCCCGCGCGGCCTGGGAGGAAAAGCACGGCGTGCGGCCGCCGGCCATCGCGGAATCCGCCAAGGGTTGGGCGGACTTTTCTGCTGATACTACGGATTGGAAGAAGGTCCGCTTCCCAGCTCAATGGGGGCAACAAGGATTCAAGTCCGGCGGCGTATTTTGGATCCGCAAGGAGGTTGAACTCCCAACCGCCGCCGCCGGCAATCCATTTGGGCTGAGTCTAGTCTGGATCTCGGAGCAGTATGATACAGTTTATTGGAATGGTGAGGAAATCGGTCAGGCCGCCGATCTGCCGCCCGAATTCTACACGCAGCAGCGCCGGTATCAGGTGCCGGGCCGGCTCGTCAAGGCGGGCCGTAACGTCATCGCGGTGCGCATCGTCTCGGCGACGGAGAAGGCGGGTCCTTGGGTTTCGGGGCATCAGCTCGGCTTACCCGTGGCGGATGTCGGCAAGGTGGAGGACGAATGGCTTTTGCGACAGGAAAGTGCTTTCGCTCCTCTGACCCCGGCAGCCTTGGCCGCGCGTCCGAAACCCAGTCGGATGGTGATGCGGAATGTGCCGGGCTCGCTTTACACCGGGATGATCGCCCCACTTGTGCCGTATGGATTACGCGGCGTGATCTGGTATCAAGGCGAGAGCAATGCTTCCCGCCACGCCGAGTACCACCCATTGCTCACGGCTATGATTCAGGATTGGCGGGCGCAGTGGGGCCAGGGCGATTTTCCGTTCGTCCTGCAGCAACTGGTGAATAATGGATTACCCTACGAAGAAGCCGATCGGCCTCGTGATAGCTGGCCCTATTTGCGCGAGGCCCAAGTGCGTGTTGCCGACGAGGTGCCCCATGTGGGCCTGGCGGTCGGCATCGAGCTTGGCAGTAGGTACACGATTCATCCCAAGAATAAGCAGGATGTCGGCCAACGTCTCGCGCTGGTGGCCTTGGAGAAGACCTATGCTCAGGCGGTTGAATCCAGTGGGCCGCGCTACCTTGAGATGAAGGTCGACGGTTCAGCGGTGCGCCTCGCTTTCAGCCACGCCTCTGGATTGAATGCGAAGGGTGGTGAACTCCGCCGCTTCGCGCTCGCGGGCGTGGATCGAAAGTTCGTCTGGGCGAAGGCGAGGATCGAAGGCGATTCCGTGATCGTTAGCAGTCCGGAGGTTCTCCGTCCGGCCGCGGTCCGCTATGCGTGGGCCGAGAACCCCGAGGGATGTAATCTTTTCAACGGCGCCGGACTGCCTGCATCTCCGTTCCGCACAGACACGTGGTAGGCGGTTGAGGTGCGGATGCGTTGCAGCCGCAGAAGCCTTTATTTCTTTGGCCTGTCGCTACGCAACGTGTTGTCCTGCGAGAAGGGCGTTGGCCTGAAATTGTTAACGCCCCCGAGCCTAGGTTGAAAAAAACGTGAGGCAGGGCGAACGGCAAATTCTTGCCTTCTTTTCCAAAAGCAATCTTCTCGCGATGCCCCGTTGCTGCCTCTTCTTTTTCGAGACTATATCCTTCTAAGAATCTCCCGTTCGAATACTCCTCCTCATTAGGTCCTATTTTAAGATGCCCCTATCCTTTGGTTCTCCTCTGTTCTTTCTCAGCCTGCTCCTGCCAAGTGTTGCGACTTCAACACCCAGCCTAGCGCCGGCGGATCAAAGCCCCGCCCCCTCATGGGAAACGGTTCTTCCCAGTGTCAAAGCCAAGTGCTTCGACTGTCACGGAGGTAAAAAAACCAAAGGTGGAGTGGATCTGAAGCGGCTCGAAAAAGACCCCAGCGTTCTTCAGGAATTCGAGTTTTGGAATAAAGTCCAGGAATCCCTTAAAAGCGGCGATATGCCACCTGAGGAGGCCAATGCTCTTTCTGACGCCGACCGCAAAGCCTTGCTGTCATGGGTTGGTTCAGCACTCGATACTGCCGCACGAACCAATGCCGGCGACCCAGGTCCCGTCACTTTAAGGCGCCTCACTAACGCGGAATTCGACTATTCCATCCGCGATCTTACGGGTATTCCCTACCGATTTGGGAAGGATTTCGTGCCGGATGGCGGGGGCGGAGAAGGCTTCTCCAATCTAGGGGACGTTTTATTTGTAAGTCCGCAACAGCTCGATAAATACTTCACGGCCATCCGAAAGCTTTCCGAACACGCCACAATTCTTCCCGGAAGCGGTATCCGCTTTAACGAACAGCGCATCGGGGTGCGCGGGCCGGCCCAGTTTAAATCCAACGCCGAATCCGACATGTTCGTGTGGTACCAGAAGATGTCCGAACCGAACCTCCCCAAAGACGGCGAGGATTTGCGAACCGGCGAATACATGGCGGCATGCTGGAAATGGAAATACCGCGAGCAAACCGGAGCGGCCTCGCTCGAGGCCTTGGCCAAAGAAGAGAAGCTCAGCCTGCCCTTCCTCGAGAACTGGTGGACCTTTCTTCAGAGTAAAGAGCCCAAATCCCGCTTTCTGGATCTGACTCGGCTTCCCTGGAACGCCCTACCCGCTCCGGCTCCAGACGCGCCCAAGGCCATCCCTCCGCTAGTGCAGCAAAAAATTGACGGGATCCGAGATCAGTTACACTCGTGGTTTATACCTGCAAAATGGTCTATCCTGAGAGCACAACAGGATTCCGATGAGCTTAAAGCCCAACCTTTTGAAACGGAAGTCCACGGAGAACGCGTCGTTCACCTCGTTGTAGGCGATCTCGGGGATGGAAACCGGGGCGATGTCGTTTTGGTGGACTCGATGGAAATTCAACGGAAGGGCAAAAAGGAGAACTACATCAACTGGCTCACGGGACGTCGAGATGCAGACCGCACCCGCTTGGAGTCGATCAAAGCGGATCCCGCACAAACCACTCAAAAAACAGAACTGGAAGCTCGTGTCGAAGAAGCCGAGAAGTTCCTCGGGCTTCTAGGCAAACATCCGCAGGGGCTGGAGGTGGATGCCAAAAAGCTTGTATTGCAGGCACCTACTGTCCTCTCCATTCCTCTTCCCGAAGACGCCAATCATTTTAAGGCGAACGGTAAACTAGACATCAGAGTCGCGGACGGGGAATTTGCCTCCGTCCAATGGAAAGCCACGACGGGAACCCCTCCCGACCCCTCCCAGATTATCCCAGGCCTCATTACCGTCTGGAAACGCCAGACCAAAACGCAACAAGAGGTGGGTTCGGACTTTGGTAAATTACGCGAAGTTTTCCCCGAGAACCTGGAACATCTCCTGAATCAGGTAGCCTCGAACCGATATCGTGGAGGCAAACCGGGCAACACAGTCTACTACTTCAGCGACGCTCAGCTGGCCGCATTCCTCCCTCCCGAAGAAGCGACGCGCCTGCGAAACATGAAGGAGGACTGGCCATACTTGGCAGGAAAGGCGATCCCGAA
This sequence comes from Opitutus sp. GAS368, assembly GCA_943329925.2. GTDB lineage: Bacteria > Verrucomicrobiota > Verrucomicrobiia > Chthoniobacterales > Chthoniobacteraceae > Chth-196. Next base: position 3,076 of record CALQFT020000187.1, on the reverse strand, counting down.
GAATCTGGAATCTGAGTGGGACAAAAAGGTACTCGTCCATCTGGAGGCCTTTACCGCCGGGGCTTGGAGACGCCCGATTACGACGGAGGAAAAAGCCCAGATTGCGAGTATTTACAAGACAGGCATCACCCAGGAGCTTGATCGTGAATCCGCAGCCCGTGAAGTGCTTGTCCGAGCCTTGGTGGCTCCGTCTTTTTTGTTTAAATTGGAACAGGTGGGCGAACCCGGCATCCATCAGGTGAGCCCTACGGAACTCGCCTCGCGTCTAAGCTATTTCCTGTGGTCCTCCTTGCCAGATGAACAACTTCGTCAGAAAGCAGCGGACGGATCGTTGACTCGCCCCGATGTCCTCAAAGCCGAGACGCTCCGGATGCTGAAGAATTCAAAAGCCGGTGCATTAGCAAAAGAATTTGCAGCCCAGTGGTTTGAGTTTAAAAACTTTGACGGATACCTGAAGGTTGACGGCACAAAATTTCCGGAATTTACCCCCGAATTACGCCGTGATTTATATCAGGAAACAGTCGCCTTTTTCACCCACCTCGTCAGGGAAAACCGGCCGGTGCGCGAGATCCTAGCCGCAGATTATACCTTTTTAAACGAACGCCTCGCCAATCACTACGGCATTCCTGACGTCAAAGGCGAGGAGCTACGCCAGACGAAGGTAAGCGATTATTCACGCGGCGGTCTGCTTGGCATGGGAGCACTCCTGACGCGAACCTCCTATCCACACCGGACAAGTCCCGTATTACGCGGCAACTGGCTTTTGCATTCCGTCCTAGGGGCTCCCACCCCGCCACCACCGAACAACGTCCCCAAACTCGACGACAATGTCACCGCGCCAAAATCCCTTCGGGAACGCCTGGAACGCCATCGCGCAGACAAAGCCTGCGCGTCCTGCCACGACAGGATCGACCCTCTAGGATTTGCACTCGAAGGATTCGACCCCATCGGACGAATTCGGAAAACCGATGAAACCGGTGCTCCTGTAGATGATTCGGCTCAGGCAAAAGACGGCAATAAGTTTAAGGGCATCGCCGGTCTTCGGGATTATCTGAAAGTCAGGGAACCAGAGTTTAACGGACAGTTTTGCAGGAAACTCCTAGGGTATGCGTTGGGACGCATCGTCCTTCCCACAGACAAACTACTTCTCGAAGAGATGAAAACACAGCTCCAATCCAGTGATCCGACTTTTGCAGGGGCCGTACTCGCGATTACCCAGAGCCGCCAATTTCAAAACCGCCGGGGCGAATAGCCCCCACTTAGGCAAACCCATCCAATATCCCCTATGAATCCCAACGACTCCTCCCTCTCCCGGCGTCATTTTCTGCGCGGCGCAGGTGTTGCACTTGGCTTGCCTTGGCTCGAATCCATCCGGGCGTGGGGCGCAACTGACGCCGCAGCCGGCTCGGGAGCCCCTCGCAGGACAGCCGTGATGTTTATGGGGAATGGCGTAAACCCACATCATTGGGGCGCCGAAAACAGCGCAACCGGAATGGTCTTTAAGGATTCACTTCGGCCACTGGAACCGCTCAAGGATAAGATCCTCGTTTTTCAAGGGCTCTGGAATCCGAGCACGGTGGAAGGAAATCCACCCGGAGGCCATTTTCCAAAAATGAACCTGTTGGCCGGACTGAAAGTCAAACAGACCACCACCGACATCGAGGTGGGAATTACGATGGATCAGCTCATCGCCCGCGAATTGGGCAATCTGACTCCAGTTCAAAGCCTCGTTTTGGGTACAGAGCCCCCCGGTTACTCCAACGAAGACGGTTTTACCTCCACCTATTCCGGACACATTTCCTGGAGTACCCCGACAACTCCGGCTCCCAAGGAAATCTATCCGCAACAGGCCTTCGACCAGCTTTTTGAAGATGGTAGCAAACGCAAACGGGACAAAAGCCTACTCGACCTGGTTGGCGGGGACGCACAAAGCCTCAAAAAATTCCTCAGCAAACGAGACGTCCTCAAAATGGACGAATACCTCACCTCGGTCAGGGAACTCGAACAGCGCATCGAACGCGCAGAGCAATTCAGCCAGAAGGAAACAGGCGGCAAAGGATGGCAACCCACGGTCAAAGCCGCGACCTTCCCCAGACCGGCAGCCGGCATCCCTGCAAGCCCCGAGGAACACATGAACCTCATGTTGGATATTCTGGTCCTCGCATTTCAAATGGACCGTACCCGCGTCGCCACATTGATGCTCAACAACGATCTTTCGGGGATGAATTTCGGTTATCTCGGCGGGATCAAAGGAGGCTTACACGAACTCTCCCATCACTCCAACGATCCATCCCGTATGGCCATGTACCAGAAAGCCAATGAGTATCACATGAAACTCTGGGCCCGGGCTCTGACAAAAATGAAGGAGACCAACGAAGGCGAACGATCCCTATTGGACAACAGCATGATTATGTTTTGCTCCAGTCTTTACGACGGAAACGCCCACGACTCCCGTCAACTGCCCATTATTCTGGCCGGCGGCGGCGGCGGCACCATTCGGGGCGGTCGCCTCCTGGATTACAGTAAGGATCCGAACCGCAAACTGTGTCGTCTTCACATGTCTCTTATGGAGCGGATGGGGGTTCGCATGGACCATTTTGGGGACGCGGATACCGCTTTCTCTGAACTGGCGTAAAGGCTCAGGGCCCAAAGCAGAAAAAAGCCCTTCCAAAGAACGCACCTGGAGAAACCCACCTAGCCCAAGTTTCTTACCGGCGCCCTGAAAGGCCTGTGGAATCGCGGTTCCCCCCAAAAGGCACTACAAAACCCTCATGCCGGCAGTTCTGATTTCACCGCCAGAAATGCCTGCATCCAGTCGATCCCGAGCATGTAAGGATTGGACGAGTCGGGGGAGAGGGGTGCCCTTGATGGACTTTGTTCGGAAAAACGGCAGAAAACTGTAAAATGAGTGCAGTTTTGAGAAAGTTGCGTTAGGGAGCCGATTTCGTGGATACCTTGATCCATGGAAGAAATCCGTGGCACCGCCTCATTTAGATTTTAGACGTTGTGGTAGGGGAGTTTCACCAGTTTGAAGCGCTCGTCGTAGCGTCCGGCGTTCAGGCTGCGACAGCAACTC
>CALQFT020000186.1 GCA_943329925.2 Opitutus sp. GAS368 | reverse complement strand
TCGGGCCGCAACCCAAAGTCCAGTCCAATGCAGACCAGTCGCCGTGGCGCCTTCGCCGCCTCCGCACCATACAGTGCGAGGTTCGAGAACCATGGAAATGTGAGCGCAGTGGCGCCCATGGATTGGAGAAAGTGTCTTCGGTTCATGGATGGTGTTTTTATTGTACGGGTGTTCCCTTGGGTTTGGGGATTGTCGCTGTACCGGTCTGATGAATGGCCTTTGTGGTGGCCGGTATTAATAGTTCGTGGAGGTCGAGTGATTCGATCGAGCCAGCTTGATGATCGAGGACAAATTCCAAGCCTTCGGTGACGACATTATTCATTTGTAATAGTTGGATCCGTGGCTGCGATGTCAGGTCGCCAAAACCCTCTGGCCAGCCCCGGCGTCCTTTGCCAGACGGCGTCACGATGCCTGCGCGCGCATCCATGAAACCCTTTAGTGCGGAGCGATCCATGGAGGTGCCGACCAAGGATCCGGCGGGTGCGGTGACTTGCGGCCTTTGCACAACGACATTGCGTACTTGCAACAACGCGATGCTGCCATCGGCGCGGATGAGCGGTGTGTGGCCGATTTCCTTGCGCGGGTCATAGACGTTTAAGCCGTCGATCCGCAGCCGATCAATCTTCGCATCTGGCTGGATCCACACAAGCGGACGGTCGTCGATGGGCGCATGGCTGCTGATGTTCTTGAGCGTCACCTGCTCCATCTTGCCCGCGATCCAAAAAAGGAAGGGCGGCACGTAATCGTAGGCGCGCGGGGTGACGGGACGGAGGTCGATGTTTTCGAACTCGAGTCGTCCGATGTTTCCGCCCTCGCGCAGATACGGCGTGATCCAAACCCCGAAGTCCCGGTAGGTTCCCTTGACGTTGCGAATGGAGACGCGGTCCAGCCGGGAGGCGCGGGAGAGGATGCGGATGACCTGGGCGCAGTCGTCCGCCTGGACGCCGTCGATGTCCACATCACTCACTGGACCAATGCCAGCGGCACTACCGTACCGCTTCACAGAGGCGGGATCACGGGCGAACTTCCCGTCGCTGTCCCAATCGCCAAGCAGGTCATCGATGTTCAGCGCAATCATGTCATCCCAGGCGCGCCCCTGCACATTGCGGATGCTCAGAAACTCGCCCGGACCTTGGATGTGAATGCCGTCCTGATTCGACTGTTTTGGGATGTGGTCGAGGTTGATGTAGGTGTTCTCAAATGCCACACGCCGCCAGTTCGTGAGATAGACGGCGAAGGTGCGCGAGTTCGTGAGCGAGAGATCACGAAACAGGACTTGCTCCACGCCGTGCAAAGCAAATGCGGTCGTCCAGCCGTGTTCCGGAGTCGTGTGCTTCTGGTGCTCTGCGTTACCGTTATAGGTGCCGCCGAGGAAGGACAGGTTGTGATCCGCGCGGCCCTCCGGTTGAGGCGTCGCATTGGCGATGAGCGGACGGTTGGCGTTGTCCGCGAGATAGAACCCGCACGCGCGGTTCAGGCACTCGATGGTCGTGTTTGAGTGAACTTTGAGCCCCGCAACTAGGATCGGTCCATCCACAACAAGTTTGAGCGCACCCAGTTTTGGTGCCCGGTCGAGGATGCTCTGGATGAGAGCCGTATCGTCGGTACCACTTCCTTTGTTGACGTCACTATCGAGCTTTGCGCCAGCCTCGCTGGCGATGACGATGCGGGCGTCTGCGGAAGGTGCAGCGTGCAGTGTGGCAAACGGTGCGAGCACCAGGGCGGCGAGGAGGGCGAGGGTGTGTTTCATTGGATTTACATCAGTTTCAAAAACGCCCCAAGGATCACCTCGCTTCCAACCCCTTCATCGTTCCCGTGCTGCTGGCGAACTTGTCGGTCTTGATTCCTTGACGCTGGAGCATCGAGACGAAGAGGTTCGCCAACGGGTAATTGTTCTTCTTGTCGAAGGCGAGGTGTTGGCCGTGGTTCCAACCGCCGCCGGCGAGGAGGATAGGGAGGTTTTTGTTGTCGTGGTTGTTGCCGTTGCTGAGGTTGCTGCCGTAGAGGACCTGCGTGTGGTCAAGCAGGGTTCCGCTGCCTTCCATTGAGGCGCGCATCTTGGCAAGGAGGTTGTTGAGTTGACGAAACTCGGCAAGCTCTAGGTTTTTGAGCTCGCCGAGCTTGTCCTCGCGGCCGGCGTGGTGGGAAAGGTTGTGGGTCTCGCTGTTGACGCCAGGAATGTTTTCGCTGAAGAATTGGAGCTGGATCATGAGCGTAATGAGGCGCGTGCTGTCCGTGGCGAAGGCGAGGTGCGCCAGGTCATACATGGACCCGAGTTTTTCGAGCAAATACTCGCCGTCCTTTGGCGGAGGCACATCGATCCTCGGCCTGGGCTTGCGTTCCCATTCCTCGGATATGAGGAGCCGCTTCTCGACCTCGCGCACGGAGGTGAAATACTGCTCGAGTCGATCTCTGTCCGCTGGGCCCAGTTTCTTTTGTAATGAGGTTGCACGGTCAGCGACTGCGTCGAGAATGCTGCGTCCGATGCGGAGGTTAGCAACCTGTCTTTCTACTTCCTGCGCGTTCCCGGCGACGAAGAGCGCCTTGAACACCTGCGCGGGACTGCGCTCTGCGGGAAGCATCACACCACTGGAGGTGAATGAGAGAGACTGGTTTCCACTTTTTGACACCACGAGCGGCAGAGCGGACACGCGCGTGAGATGGCCGATTTGCTCGGCGGCGAATTGATCGAGTGAGATGCTGTTGCGGAACGATGCTGTGCCGGGTTGCGGCGCGGCGCTGAGATAGGACACCTCCGCAGAGTGGCCGCCGGTGACGTCGGGGTGCGACGTGCCGGAGAAGACGGTGAACTGATCTCGATGATCCTTAAGCGCCTCCAAGTAAGGCGTGAGCGAGTAATCGCGGCCCGCCTGCTCCGGGAAAAAGTGGCGTTCGAGCACGCCGAGATTGGTACAGATGGAGAGGATGCGGCGCGGTGCGGAGGGTGCCTCGCCGAGGGCTTCGAGGAATGGCAGGGCCATCATGGCGCCCGAAGCGCGAAGAAAGGAGCGGCGGGTAAGGTTCATTGGAGAGTTGGTTCTCGGGTGTGGATAATTTAGTTCGCGAAGAGCGGGCTCGCGACGATGTGTTCGAGAATCGTGCGCAGCCCGTGGTTCGAGGATTTGGTTTTGGAAACGATCGCTTCGATCTCATCGCGATCTCCGAATCGTGGGGCGCGTCCGGTGGCGTAGGTCAGGAATTGGCAGATAACGTTTCGCGCGAGTGCGTCTTCGTCCTTCAACAGCAGGGTGCGCAGTTCGTTAATGTCCTGAAAAGTACGGCCATCCAAGAGTTCGCCGCTGGCATCGACCGGCGAGCCAAGGCGCATCTTGACGCGATTCCTAAGGAACGCGCTCTCGCTCACGATCTCAAGGGTAGGTTCCTCGACGGTCTTGGCGGTTTTTCCTTTACCAACAAGAATTTTCTTGGGTTTCCCTGCGAGGCGATAGTGAGCGCGCCATCCGCCGATGGCGTCGAAATTCTCCAGCGCTAGGCCCGGCGGATCCATCTTGGCGTGGCAGGAAGCACACGCGGTATCGGCGTGGTGCTTTTCAATCATCTGGCGGATGGTGACAGCGCCGGTGGCGTCGGGCTCGACGGCTGGGATGTTCGGCGGCGGGGGCTGCCGCGGGATTCCGAGGATGCGCTCCATGACCCACACGCCGCGCTGTACGGGCGAAGTTGCTGTGCCATTGGCGGTGACCTTCAGGACGGAGGCTTGGGTGAGGAGCCCGCCGCGAGGCGAGCCGGGCGGTAGAGTCACCTCGCGAAACTCGCTACCGGTCACACCGCGCAGGCCGTAGAGTTCCGCGAGGCGTTGATTAACAAGAACGGTCTCGCCTTGGATGAGTGCGCGCACACCGAGGTCCCGCTCGAGTATCCGGCGGAAATCGCCACGCGTCTCGGTAAGCATTGAATCGTGCAGCCACGCATCGTATTCGGGATAAAGCGCCGGGTCCGGCGTGGTGAAGTCGATCTTCTTCAGCTCGATCCATTCATCGAGAAAATGCTCGATGAATCTCTCCGAGCGGGTATCGGCGAGCATGCGCAGCACCTGCTTTTTCCGGTTCTCGGGGTTCGACAGCTCACCCTGTGCGGCGAGCCTGAGCAGTTCCTCATCTGGAGGCGCATTCCAGAGGAAATATGAGAGGCGCGAGGCGAGCGCGTAGTCGCCAGGCTCGAGTCCCAGCACTAGGAAATCCGGCGAGCATAGAATCGACTTGTAACCGGAAAGCATCGCCGACTCAAAGCTGGCGCCGCCCTTCAACTGGGTCTCGGCGATCCCGGCATAACTTTCAATATCCGCCACCGTGACGGGGCGTCGGAAGGCGTGCGTCGCAAAGCTTGCGAGCAGTGGCCGGGGATCGGAGCCCGCAGGGGTGTCACTGAATAATTGCGGCTCCTTCGCCGGTGGCAAATCATCCACGAGCGGGCCTTCCACTTCGAACCAATCGAACGCCACCGCCGGGCCCTCGTAATCGCGGACACCGTCACTTGTGCCAGATTTGCTCGCCCCAACTGCAGGCAATGTCATGGCATGAAAGGAAACTTTCTCGTCCGGGTTCAACCAGACTTTGAACTTGTGAACCTTTGGCTCAAGAGACGGCACATCAAAGTACCCGATGGGCTCGCCGTTGAGCGAAGCACGCACGACCTGGGACACCTCCGTGCTTCCGTAGAACTCGACATTCTCCATCCACTCCCGCGCTGGCTTTTCCTCGGCGAGACGCGTGTATTGCCACTCGTCGCTGGCATTCTTGAAATACGGCTTGTCTAAGGTGTCGAACTGGCGCACGAGTCCGCGCTTTGAAGCCTCGGCACGCGTGCGCATCCAGCGCAGGCTCCACGCGGAAAATCTCACGCGATACCAGCCGCTCACCGGCGGCTTGAAACGATCTGGCTGAAGCCCCTGGGGCTGCACCCGCCCGATGACACTGGTGAGCAACGCCACGGAGTCCGCCTCACCTTTGAATTGCCCCCAGCGGACGACATTGCGGAGGTCGGTCTCGGGGTTGGATGTGATGAATGTCGTGAGGCCCGAGGCAAGTTCGCGCCCCTTTAGCGGCACCGCGCAGTGCACCCGGATGGCGTCGATGACAGTGCGCTGCTTTGCAGCGGGCTCGCGCCAGAGCTTACTTTCCTGCTTTTTGCCGTTTTTCACCAGGGCCAAGTTCAGCGCGACATCCGCGGCCTCCAGGTATTTGCGAACGAGCACCGGTGAGAAGTCGAGCGCACCTCCCACCTTGTCGAACCCAGCCTGCTGGCCATCCTCGGGCAGCAATTTTTTTACGTGCAACAGTGGCAGATGGAGCAGATCACGCAAAGTGCTCTCATACTCAACCCGGTTCATTCGCCGCACCGCTGCGACTGGTTGATTTGCCTCCGCTTTTATCAACGAGGCGCGCAGTTCATCCAAGAAAGCAGTGCGCTCAACGGTCTCAGGCTGGTCCGCCTTTTTCGGCGGCATTTCGCCCTTCAGCACTCTATCAAACAATAACACGAGGCGATTGAGTTGATCGCGGTCCGGCTTCGCGACGGAAAGCCGATCCACTCGCAGGTTACCCTTGTGCACATCTTCGTCGTGGCATTCCGCGCAGTGTTGCTCGAGGAACTTCCGCGCGGAGGGAGTGAAGTCCGCGGCATGAAGCGAGGCTGGACCCATCAACAGGGTGGCGAGAAGGAGCAGAAGACGGTGTTTCATGGCTGGTTTCAACATTCGTTTCGGGAGGAGATAGCTTTCATCCGATTGCTACCTTTTCAGCAGAGGCTTCAGCGCAAGGAGAAGGGCTGTCGGGAGTTTAAGGGTGTATTTCGTCGGTCTCATTTCGTGCCAATCAGGGTGGGACGGTTGGGCGCACCTCTGCCCAGAACGGTGATGCTGCTCAGGAAACTTACGGTGACGCGGTCAGCGTCGAAACGGCAGGTGACCGTATCGCGGTGCGGGAACTCAAGGTAGCGCCAGGTGAGTTCGAGCGTCGAAGCGTCCAGCCAAGCGGCGCTGGCGGCCACCTTCTGAACGGGCGTGGCGAGAGTGCCGGCGCCAAGCCGGGTGGGTGTTCCCGGCATGGCGGTTTCACCCATTCGCCATTCACCGAGGCCATGGACGATGGAGTGCTCGGTGTCGCCCACCTTGGCGGTAAGGGTGACGGTTTGGCCGGTGTTGGCAATGGCTAGGCGAGTGATGGCGAGGCTGTTTTCTTCCAAGGCGAAAGAGCGCGCTCCGGGGGCTGCGGCGACGCCAGCACGGGGTGCGAGGTGGCGGGTGCTAAGGAGTCGGGTGAGCTTTTCCTGGGCGGCATCGTCTGCCGGAAGCTTGACATCCCGTAAGGCGGGCAGGAGATGTTGCCAGACGACAGCGAGTTGCTCCATCATGTCCCGGCTTTCGCTGGTCATCACGACGACCGCATCCTGATCGGGCATCATCACGATAAGCTGCCCGAAGGCGCCATCGCCTCGGACGGCGTTGTGCCGGCAACGCCAGAATTGGAAGCCATATCCCTGGCGCTGGTCATCGTCTTCCTTTGTGCGGGTGGAGCCCGGCCTGGGGGGCTGTTGGATCTGAAATGAAGTGGCCTCGGCCACCCATGCGGCGGGGAGGATTTGCCGGCCCTGCCAGTTGCCTTTCTGCAGGTAAAGTTGCCCGAACTTGGCGAGACCCTCGGTCGGCAAGCTCAGGCCCCAGCCTCCTGTATTGATGCCACGGGGGCAGGTGTCCCACGTAACGCTGGTGATCCCCAGCGGCTCGAACAGACGGGGCCGGAGATAATCGAGCACGGTCAGGCCTGTCACTTTCTGCACGATGGCGGAGCACATGTAGGTGGCCGCGCTGCTGTAGACAAACTGCGTGCCGGGGGCGCGGACAAGCGGCTGCGCGAGAAATGCACGAACCCAGTCGTCGGATTTCACCATTTCAGTCTGCGGGTCCTTTTCGTGACCCGCGGCCATTATTAGCAGGTCTCGCACGCAAAGGGCGGCGAGGTGATCGTTGACCTGAGGGGGCAGCGATT
>CALQFT020000185.1 GCA_943329925.2 Opitutus sp. GAS368 | reverse complement strand
GCCTCAGCGCGCATCCCTTCCAAAATCGCTGCCGCCTTCTCCGAAAACTGATCGGAGGGAAGTGCGCTGAGCGCAAACCACGGCCCGAAAACCGGATCCTGCTTCTTCTTGTTACGAGCCTTGGCAACGGCCATCTGATCCAAGCAAACGGCCGCGACCTCCGCCTTTAAACCCTTGTTACGCGCTGCGAGACGGAAGTTGCCGCCCTTTTTTGAGCTGTCCGCAGTGTCTCCAGCCTCGCGCACAGCCGAAAAATAATCCCCCGCCCTTTCGAGAATTCCACTGACCAACCGGGTGGCTTCTGACTGGGTGTAAGTCTTGCCCTCCTGCTCGATCTTTGCCAGTTCCACCAAGTACCCCTGATACGCAGGATTTTCCGAGGGCTCGCGCAACGTGGGCTCATGTGCCGGTTCCTCGCTGCTGGCAAATACCCCGTGCAACGCGTAGTAATCCTTGGTGGGGATTGGGTCAAACTTGTGATCGTGACAGCGGGCGCATGCGCCGGTGAGGCCCATGAATCCTTTGGTGACAACATCGATACGGTCGTCCTGCAAGTCGTTGTCATTCCCCATGAAACGCTTGCCGACAGTCAAAAAGCCAAGCGCGGGAAGGATGGACTTATCCTGCTTAGACTCCGGCAGTCGGTCCGCCGCGATTTGCTCGAGGATAAAACGGTCGTAGGGAAGGTCTTTGTTAAAAGCGTTAATCACATAGTCCCGGTAGGTCCACGCGCCGGAATACACGGTCATGCGAGCCTTGCCTGTTTGGCGGTCGCCGCTGGTGTCCGCGTAGCGTGCGATGTCCAGCCAATGGCGGCCCCAACGTTCGCCGTAACTCGGCGAGGCCAGCAGACGATCTACGACTTTCTCAAAAGCGTTAGGCGAGACGTCCGCGACGAAATCCTCAACTTCCTTGGATGTGGGAGGCAGGCCCGTGAGGTCGTACGTCACACGGCGTAACAAGGTGTGTTTATCGGCGGCGGGCGCGGGGGCGAGCTTGTTTTCCTTCAGGCGCGCCAGCACAAAATTATCGATCGGGTTACGAACAAAATGGCCTGAATCCTTGACCTGCGGAACAACCGGATGCGAAACGGGTTTGAAGGCCCAGTGATCCGCCGCTTTGGCGGCGTTGGCAGATTGAACCGTCGCTGCATTGGATTGGCGCGGATCTGGGGCGCCCATTTTCACCCATGCCTCGAAGTCGGCAATCACGGCATCGGAAAGCTTGTCCTTTTTGGGAGGCATCGCCAAATCGGGATCCTTGGTCTCGTGCCGCATGGCTTGCAGCAAAAGGCTTTTGGCTACGTTACCCGGCAGCACCACCTCCCCGCTGTCTCCGCCCTTGCGCAGTCCCTCTTTGGTATCAAGAAGAAGGCCGCCCTTCAACTTTTCGGCCTTGGCGCTGTGGCATTCATAACAACTAGCCGCAAGCACAGGCCGGATTCTTTTCTCGAAGAAGTCGACTTGCACCAAATCGGGAGAAGATTCAGCGTGAAGCTGCACCGGTCCGGCAAGGCAGGAAACGGCGAATAGAAGTCCCTGAAAGCAGATTGTTTGCGTCAGGCGAGTTGCGGTGGGCTTGGGGAGCATGGGAAACAATAAGGACCGAATTACGCCAACAACGCCTTAACGACCGAACCATAAACATCCGTGAGACGGAAATCGCGGCCGTTATACCGATAAGTCAGTTTCTCGTGATCAAATCCGAGCAGGTGCAACATGGTCGCGTGCAGATCATGGACATGGACTTTGTTTTCCACCACATCGTAGCCGAAATCATCCGTGGCGCCGTAAGCCTGCCCGCCTTTGACTCCCCCGCCGGCCATCCACGTGCAGAACGCCTTGTTGTGATGATCCCGCCCCGGTTCGCCCCGCGCGCCCTTGTCGTGCCGCGGCGTCCGCCCGAACTCCCCGCCCCACACCACCAGCGTGTCCTTTAACATTCCCCGCTGCTTGAGGTCCTTCAAAAGTGCGCCAACGGGTTGATCCACCGCCTCTGCCTGTTTGGCGAGGTTGCCCTTCACGTCCGTATGATGATCCCATCCACCGGCCCATACCTGCACGAAGCGCACACCGTTCTCCACCAAACGCCGCGCCACCAGCATGCGCCGCCCGGTTTCGCTGTCGCCGTACATCTCGCGGATGCTGGCGGGTTCCTTGCTCACATCAAAAACATCCATGGCCTCGGTCTGCATGTTAAAGGCCAATTCAAAAGACTGAATCCGAGCCTCTAATGCAGACTCCCGATTGATTTGCTCGGAGTGTTGATCGTTTAACGCCTTCAACAGATCCAACTGGCGACGCTGTTCGCCGAGGGACGCATGATAGCTTTTGATGTTCGCAATGATCTTTTCGGCCGGAGCGCTCACGGTGCTAACCAAGGTGCCTTGAAACGCACCGGGCAAAAACGCCGAACGCCAATTGGTCGCGCCACCCAACCCGCCGCCAATCGCTACAAAACCCGGCAAGTTCTGATTCTCGGAGCCCAGTCCGTACAAGGCCCAAGAGCCTACGGAAGGTTTCACCAAGCGCCCCGAGCCGGTGTTCATCATCACCGTGGCAAATTCATGCGCAGGGATGTCGGTTTTCATCGAGCGGATGACGGCGATGTCGTCGATGCTTTCCCCGATTTTTGGGAACAATTCGCTCACCTCTACCCCGCTCTGTCCCATCTTGGTGAACTTGTATTGCGGCGGCAGCGGCATCCCGCCGATGAGCGGCACGTCCTGCCCAACATACTTGATCATCTCCGGCTTGGGATCCCAAGTATCAATGTGGGAAGGCCCGCCCTGAGTGAAAATATGAATCACGCGCTTGGCCGTAGCTGTAAAATGAGGCTGCTTGGGTGCCAGCGGGGAAAGACTGGCGGAGGCGTGCGCGCTGGTTGCTGCGTTGGGGCCGAGGATGCTGGCGAGACTCAGTGCCCCGAACCCCATTCCAAAACGGTTTAAAAATTGGCGGCGAGTCGCACAAAAATCTGCGGCGGCGGGGATGTGTTGAGAGAGGTCCATGGCTTGATCGTAAGGGGAAACAGTGGTGTCTGAGTCAATAAACCCCGAGGAGCGGCTAATGTTGCGAAAAATAAACAACACACCAAACAGAAGATTAAACCCGACTGCTCAACTCAGCGTTTGAGGCGGCGGGATTCTAAACTTCACACCCCAAAATTCACTCTTTTCCATTGTGTTAAAAACACTCCGGCTCTAGCAACAAACCATGCTAACCCCAGCTCTAAAACGCCGTTCGTTTCTTAAAACACTCCTCGCCGCTGGAGTCGCCCCCATGGCGTTGCCCGGTCGCCTCTGGTCGGCCCGAGTCGGCCCCAACGACACTATCCGCCTCGGCGTCATTGGCTGCGGCATTCAATCCCGCGGCCTCCTAGGCGGGTTTCTCAAGCTGCCTAACACCAAGGTGGTAGCTGTATGCGACGTCGACACAACCCGGCGAGAAAACCAGCAGCAAATCGTCCACGAATTTTACTCCAAACAAACGCAGACCGAATTCAAAGGTTGCGCTGTTTACAAAGACTTCCGAGAACTTCTCGCCCGCGAAGACATCGATGCGGTCGTCATCGCAACACCCGACCACTGGCACGCGATCATCGCTGTAGCCGCAGCCAAAGCCGGCAAGGACATCTACTGCGAAAAGCCGCTCACCGACACTGTGTTCGAGGCCACCTCGCTCGTCGCCGCCATCCAAAAACACAACCGCGTCTTTCAAACCGGCTCCATGCAGCGCTCCGCGCGCGAATTCCGCGTCGCCTGCGAGTTGGTGCGCAACGGCGTCATCGGCAAAATCTCACGGGTGGATGCAGGATTCGGGGGCCCCGCGAAACCATGCGATCTTCCCGCAGAAGAAGTCGAACCCGGCTTAGATTGGGACTTCTGGCAAGGGCCTGCTCCTGTGCGCGCCTACAACGCGATCCTCAGCCCGCGTGGCGTGAACAAGCACTTTCCCATGTGGCGCCTTTACCGGGAATACGGCGGGGGGATGATCACCGATTGGGGCGCCCATCACCTCGACATCACGCATTGGGGCTTGGGAATGGATCGTAGCGGCCCTGTGGAAATCCAGCCTCCGGCCGACTGGAGCACCGCTGTTTCCGGGGCAAAGTTGCGTTATTCCAGCGGAGTGGAAGTCACTCATGTGGTAAACAATGGGGTGAACTTCTTCGGCGAAGACGGCGAGATTTACGTTAATCGCGGCAAAATCAAGGTGACGCTCAAAGGGCAAGTCAAAGCGTCCTTCATGGCCAAGGAAGACCAGCCCTCACTCAACGATCAGTTGGACAAACTCGAGCAGGAACTGCTCAAGGACGCCAAGATTCGTTTGTACTCCAGCGCCGACCATAAGGCGGATTTCCTTCAATCCATTGTCTCGCGCAAACAGCCCATCGCCGACGTTGAAACCGGCGCACGCACGGTCATTGGCTGCCATTTGTTAGGGTTCGCCTATTACCACGGGCAGGCGCTAAAATGGAACCCGGCCAACAACGCCTTCGCCGAAGGAACCGGCGACGCAAAATGGTTGCACCGAGAATACCGGGGCGACTGGCGGCTCGCGTAAAGTCGAGCGCGCCGTGCTCCAGCTCGGCAAATCACGCTGCTATCAAACAGGATGCCGGGCTGGAGCCCGGCTTTCCGTTGGGCAGGCTCACAGCCCCAAACACACCAATTCACCCGAATTCGTGCGCAGGTAAAGGCGCCCATTTGCCAACACGGGTTGCGCCCATGTGCGTTGATTAAACACCGTCTGCCGCAACAGTTGGCGGTATTTATCGCCATTAGCCTCAGCCACAACGAGATCTCCTTTTTCAGAAACCAGCACCAACTTGCCGCCCGAAGCGATCAGAGCGCCACCTTTCACGCTCTTTTCTTCCCATCGGCGCTCACCGGTTGCCGGATCCAAACACACCAGATTCCCGCCGCCGGTATTCCCGTCGACTCCAAAAATCGCGCTTCCCCATTGCACCGGCGAATTGATATGGCAGCGCAGATTTTTATTCCGCCAAACCTCGCGCGCCGTCCCCGCTTCCACCGCGATCACCGCAGCCCCTTGATTGTACCCCGAGGAAATCAGAAGACGATCCGCCGCGATTTGCAACGGCGTCGCGGCGTTCACATTATAATCCGTCTTCCAAGGATAGCGCCATAACTCGCGACCGTCCTCCGGAGCATAGCCAACAACCGCCGCCCCTTTTAGAAGAACTAGCGTAGGTTGACCACCCAGAGGCAAAATCAGCGGGGCGGCATATCCCGCTGGATCGGAACCAGTTTTCCAAACCACCTGCCCTGTTTTGGCATCGAGGGCGAGGGTTGAAACCCCTACGGCGCCGGTATCGACAAACAGCCGCCCGCCCGCCACCAGAGGAGCCCCGGAATAACCCCAGTCCGGCTTGCGTCCTCCAAATTCCTTCACGAGATGGCGCTGCCAGCGCACAGTACCAGTCGCGGCGTCAAAACAGTGTAAGTGGCCTTCGTGACTGAGTGTGTAAACGCTATCTCCTGAAATCGTTGGCGTGGAACGCGTGCCGCCTTCAAACAAATTTGGATCCAGCGAAACGGTGTGTTTGAAGGTCCAAACTACCGCTCCCGTTGCAACATCGAGACAAAGGACCACGTCGGAGCCACCCACATGGCCCATGGTGTAAAGTCGCCCACTTCCAACCACCACAGAAGACGTCCCGATGCCGACTTTCGCCTTCCAAAGAACTGGGGCGATGCCCGATTTCGGTAATTTGCAATCTTCAGCGACGATTCCGTTGCCACTCGGGCCCCGGTAATGAAGCCAGTCTCCAGCGAGGGCCACTGATTGAAAAAGCAGGCTGAAAATCAGGCTCCCGCCGATGGCCAACTGGAATGGTTTCATAAAATTACCTAGGCCATCCATCTCGGAACGCCGAGCTTCAGCTCCGCATCACGGGAATTACGTATGTTTTAACCCCTTAAAACTTGTAGGTGAAAGTAACGCCAGAAGAGCCCTCCACCTTTTTGTAATTCTGAGTGTCTGTGTTGTTGGAATGCTTAACTTCGCCGCCAAGGGATACCCGAAGAGACCAGCGCTCCGTCGGGGACCAAATCGCAGTAAGACTGGGACTAACCGTGCGATCCATCCTGTGTCCGCCCGCGCTTTGAGGTTGGGTATAGATTGAGTGTGTGAACCGCACACCCTCTTGAAATAGCCATTTTCCCAAAGGATAACTCATTGTAAACGAGAGGCCATTATCGAGATGATCGAGACTCCACGTGCGAGGCGCAGTGCTGCTTAAACCGCCATCTCCTTGGTCTATCTGCGTAAAGTGATATCCACCATTGTACCCCACTGTGACCCCTGCCTTTTCTCCGACGGGAATATTGCGGGAAAGGGACCACGTTGGGTTCCATTCTGTGTAACTTTCCGTCCACTTACTGGGATCAACCATGCGGGACAGTCCCCATTCAGTTGGGCCTGCCCTCACACCACTGTCGTTCATGATGCGGTTGTAATCCAGACCCAACGAAGCATTCCAGTTCTCCGCAAAGCTAAAATTCGAGCTCAGAAAGCCCGAACTCATCTCAAAATTATTCGCATTGAGGCCGGCACTCTGCTTCCAGATATCATACATCCAGAACAGATGTCGGTAGCCCGCACGCAATCCTAACTTGCCTGGCCCCAAATCAATCGGCTCCGGAGCAATTGCCAGAGTGAACGTTTCAGCCACAATGCCGGCTTGCTTAGCATTCTCCGTCTCACTCTTGGCGTTGGACGTCCACGTGAACATCGTATCAGCCGATGCCTCAAAGAGAGGCTTGGCCTTGGGCTTTTGCTTGAGGAGCACTTGCGGCCCGAGATCGGCATTTTCTCCGGGGTAGGTTTCCGGCGGGCCATCGGCGTCTGCAGAAGCGGCCGCCGAAAGAGCCTTTTGGCGTTGATCCGCCTGTTGGCGCAAGCTCTCTGCTTGGCGCACTGCATTCTCCACCGCGCCTTGAGTTTGCGAATAGGCTTTTTCAGGGGTGCAAAGCGCAAGAGCCCAGGCGCCGGCCAGCACTGCATAAGAGACTGGTGGGATTCGATATTTTTCGCTCGAAGCTGAAATTTGAGTCAACATAGGGATGGGAGCTAGGGGGGAGTACTGGCAACCCCGAAAACGTACAAACGTATCCGAGGCT
>CALQFT020000184.1 GCA_943329925.2 Opitutus sp. GAS368 | reverse complement strand
GTTCACGGTGGAGATACGAATTCAGGCTGGGCAGACAATCTTCATGGAGCCTTTCCGCTCTGTGCCCGAGAAGCCGGACGAGAAAGCGATGAATACCAGCTATGCAGCCGCCATCGAGTCGATTGAGATTGAAGGGCCGTTGTTTGACACCTGGCCGTCGCGTGGACACACTCTGCTCTATGGGGATCTGCCTATCGAGAAGGGACACGTCGTCTCGAAACAACCTGAGGCTGATGCGCGGCGATTGCTGGCCGCTTTTTTACCGAGAGCGTTTCGCCGTCCGGTGACGGAGGCAGAGGTGGCGGACCTTGTTAGTTTCATGAGTAAGGAGATGCAGAAGGGCCGCGCCTTTGATGAGGCCCTGGGCGGAGCCTATAAACTCGCGCTGTGCTCGCCGAGATTCCTCTTTCTCGCCGAGAAACCAGGCGCACTGAATGATCATGCGTTGGCGGCGCGTCTCAGCTACGCGCTTTGGAGCACTGCGCCGGACGAAGAACTCGCAGCGCTCGCCGCTCAGAACAAACTGCACGAACCCGCTACGCTGCGCGCACAGACCGAGCGCCTACTCGCTTCACCAAAAGCCGAGCGCTTCACCCATAACTTCCTCGGAAGCTGGCTGAATCTTCGAGACATCGACTTCACGCAGCCGGATACCAAGCTCTATCCCGAGTTCGAGGTTTACCTGCAACGATCGATGATGCGCGAGAGCATGGCATTCTTTGATGAGATGCTCCGGCACGACCTCAGCGTGCGCAATGTGGTGCACTCCGACTTCGCGATGCTCAACGAACGTCTCGCCGAACATTACCAGATAGCCGGAGTAAAAGGGCCGGACATTCAGAAGGTTACCCTCCCCCCGGACTCGCATCGCGGTGGGTTCCTCACTCAGGGCGCTGTCTTGAAAGTCAGCGCGAATGGCACCACTACCTCACCTGTCGTGCGTGGTGCCTATGTGCTGGATCGCATTCTTGGCACACCACCCGATCCACCGCCAAAGAATGTAGCTGCCATCGAGCCCGATATTCGCGGCACCACAACCATTCGCGAGCAACTCGACAAACATCGTAATCAAACCTTCTGCGCTGGCTGCCACGCCAAGCTTGATCCTCCTGGATTCGCGCTGGAGAGCTTCGATGTCACCGGTCGCTGGCGAACGCACTACCGCGCCATTCCCGACAGTGCGAAGGACAAGATCGTCGGCATTCCCGGCTCTGATATCCGCTATTACATTGACGGTCCCAAAATCGACCCGAGTTACAAGCTCGCCGATGGCCGCGAGTTCCAGGACGTGGACGGCTTCAAGCAACTGCTCCTCGCCCATCCAGAACAACTCGCTCATTGCATGACAGAGAAACTCATCACCTACCTGACCGGCGCCCGAGTTCAGTTTGCCGACCGTGAAGTGGTGGACGCCATCGTGGAGCGCGCGGCTTCGAACGATTACGGCCTGCGCACACTTCTGCATGAGGTAATTCAGAGCCAGATCTTCACTCACAAATAGCCCCCCCAATGAACTTCGTTACGAAAAGTCTCCTCTCCCGCCGCACACTGCTGAAGCAAGGCAGCATTGCCCTCGCCCTACCTTGGCTCGAGTCGATGCAGTCAGCATTTGCCGCCACGCCCGTGCAGCCAAAACGATTTGTCTGCGTGCTGAACTATTTCAGCTTTCACGCACCGAACTTCTTCCCGAAAGAAGCGGGCGCAGCCTACACGCCATCGCCCTACTTGGATCTCATCAAGGACCATCGTGATGATTTCACCGTCATCTCAGGCCTCAATCATCCAGAGGTGCGCGATGGTCATGCGTCAGACAGATCCTTCCTCACTGGCACCCCGCATCCCAGTTCACCCAGCTTTCGCAACGGCATCTCGCTGGATCAATTGATCGCCGAGAAAATCGGCTCACAGACCCGCTTTGCATCCATCGCCATGGCGCAGGGCAACGGCACGAGCTTCAGCTACTCCCGCAGCGGCGTTGCCATTCCGGCGGAGTCCAGCGTGACGCGAATGTTTGCGAAACTCTTCATCAACGGCACTCCCGCCGAAGTTCAGACCGAAGTGGCGCGCGTCCGGCAAGGCCGCAGCATCCTCGACCGTGTCGGAGCAGAAGCCCGTGCCATGCAACGGGATGTCGGCGCGGCGGACCGGGAAAAGCTCGACCAATACTTCACCAGCGTGCGCGAGCTGGAACAGCGCATGGTTACCGCCGAAGACTATGCGCTCCGTCCGAAACCCAATCCCGGCATCGCCCCATTGAAAGACGCGGCGCCCGGCGAGCAAACCCTCTCGTTTGGTCTCAACCTCCAACTCGCCCAACTCGCCTTTCAAGCCGACCTCACGCGCCTCGCCACGATCTACTACATCGGCACCACCAAGACCCCATCGAAACCAGGAGAAAGTTTCGCCTATCATGACCTCAGTCATCATGGCCAGGACAGCGGCAAGATCAACAAGCTCACTCTCCTCGAGCGCGACATCATGAGCGAATGCGGGAAGTTCCTCGGCAGACTGAAAAAGCCCGATGAAAGCGGCACCCGCCTCATTGACAACACCATCACAGTCGTCGGAGCCGGCATGGGAAACGCCTCCAGCCACGATGCCACTAACCTTCCCATCCTCGTCGCTGGCGGCGGATTCAAACACGGCCAACACATCGCTCAAGACCCAAAGTCCCCGCCCCCCCTCTGCAATCTTTGGGTGCAAATCGCCCGGCAAATGGGCGTCGAAGCAGACAAGTTTGGCACCAGTACCAAGGAAACGCTCGCGGGCCTAGAGACAGCGTGAACCCGAGGCAACGCTAGTTCCCTGCCATCATGCGCTGAGATACGCAAAACGAACATCTGCATTAAGAGAATTTACTTTTTACACCCCGTCACGATTTCTTCACCTTGGACGCGGGGGGCGTTTAAAAGGGGCTTTGTTTTGAAGCTGAGCGAGGGCACGGATAAACCTTCGCTCCGACCACCCGCGAGGTGATGAGGACATAGATACTGCGGTTGATTGTCATCTGAGTGCGATTGGTGAAAAGCCTGCCGAGCAGCGAAGATGGGGCCAAAAGGGATTTCCTGCATTTCATCCTCGGCGTGAGTGTGCTCGCACAGCTCATTCGGTGGGTGAAAAAATCTGATCTTTTTCCAAAGAAATTTTGCCTGTGCGGATAATCAGTCTGTGACACCCAAAGAACATGTTCCAAATACGGCACAAAAGAGTTCCAGGAGCGAGACAGGTGCGAACATTGAGGCACCGGCTCTTGATCGCGGGCTGGCCATTCTGGAGGCGTTGGACTCAAGGCCGGAGGGGATGAATTTGTCGGAACTCAGCCGGATCATCGGCAGTCCGAAGAACTCCACTTCACGCTTCCTGCAGACGTTAATCGGGCGGGGTTATCTAACGCGGGATGACGGCACGCAGCGCTTCCGGCTCACAGGAAAGTTGCTTCGACTGGGACAGCCGCAGGTGGCGGATGTGAGCTTGGTGGAGTGCTCATTGGATGCGATGCGGATGTTGCGCGATGCGGTGGGAGAGACTGTGCAGGTCGGCATTCCGATCGGGGACGAGGGCGTCATCATCGAGAAGATGGAGAGCACGCAGGCGGTGCGCATCGGTGTGAACATCGGGTTGCGCTTTCCTCTGCACAACAATGCGCCGGGGAAGGTGCTGCTGGCGTTTCGTCAGCCGAAGGAGCGCGAGCGCACGGCCAATCGCATCAAGCTGCAGCGATATACGGCGCGTACGATCACGGACAAAGACACGCTGCGGACGGAGTGTGAGAGCGTGGTGAAACAAGGCTATGCGACCGACTGGGGCGAGGCGGATGAGGGCATTCATTGCGTGGCGGCTCCCATTCGGGACCGGTTCAATGCGCTGGTGGCGACCCTTTGGGTGTCGGGCATCGCGGGACGGATGCCGAAGAGCATGTTCACATCCGTGGCTGACGAAGTGATGAAAGCGGCGCACGAGATCGAAAGGAGACTCCGCGCATGAAGCGAACGCTAACCCTTGCAGTCCTCTTCGCGGCATCGCTGGCGAATGCGGATGAGTTCTTCACTTCCAAGATTGAGCCGCTGCTGAAGCAGCGCTGCTACGAGTGTCATTCCCACGAGAAGAAGATGAAGGCTGGGCTGACACTCGACTCGAAATCGGGCTGGGAGGAGGGTGGCGACTCAGGGCCGGCCATCGTCGTAGGAAAGCCGGAGGAGAGCTTGCTCATCAGGATGGTGCGCTGGTCGGATGAAGAACACCAAATGCCGCCGAAGGAAAAACTTCCACCGGCGGAAATCGCGTTGTTGGAGGAATGGGTAAAGCGTGGAGCGTCCGATCCGCGCGTGCTCGTAAAAACACGGCCCAGCGCCACTGACTGGTGGTCGCTGAAGCCGCTGGTGAAACCTGCGCTGCCAGTGATTACTGCCGCAACGGTTGAGCATCCGGTGGACCGCTTCATCCTGGCTCGGCTCGCGGAGAGGAAGCTGACAGCTTCGCCGGTGGCAGACCGGCGGACGTTAATCCGGCGTGTGTATTTCGATCTGCACGGGCTGCCTCCGTCGCTTGCCGAAGTGGAGGCGTTTGAAAAAGACAGAGATCCGAAGTCTTACGAGCATTTGGTGGATCGGTTGCTCGCTTCACAGCGCCACGGCGAACGCTGGGCGCGGCACTGGCTGGATACGATTCACTTCGCAGAGACGCACGGCTGCGGTCACGATCTACCGCGGGATCATGCGTGGCGGTTTCGCGACTATGTCGTCGAATCGTTGAACAGCGACAAGCCGTGGCCGCGGTTCGTGCGCGAGCAACTCGCCGCCGACCGACTGTTCCCCGTGGAGCCGCGGCTCATCGCTGCGCTCGGATTTCTAGGCGCGGGTGTCTTTGACCACAGCGCGTTTCAGACGGCACCGACAAACTTCGATTACCTCGATCGCGATGACCTGGTGACACAGACGATGGCGGCCTTCACCAGCACCACGGCGAACTGCGCGCGCTGCCACGCGCACAAGTTCGATCCGATCACGCAAGAGGACTATTACGCGCTGCAATCCGTCTTCGCGGGCATCATCGAGGGCGACATTCCTTTTGATGAAGACACGAAGCTCGCGCAGCAGCGCAAGCACTGGCTGTCGTTGCTCACGGCGGCCGAGGTGCAGGACAAGACCGTGCTGCTCACTGCGGAGAATGAGGCGCTCGTCGTCGATTGGGAGAAGCATCAGGGGCCGGCGGTGAAATGGACGACGCTCGGATACGAGAGCTTCATCAGCACCGAGGGCGCGACGCTCTCGCGCAGCGGCGAGGTCATCATCTCCAGCGGCGCGAAGCCTGAGAAGGACACGTATATCATCACCGCCACGGCACCACTCGCGAGCATCACTGCGCTGCGGCTCGATGTGATTGCCGACAAGTCATTGCCAAAGGACGGTCCCGGCAGACAGGACAACGGCAATCTCACAGTGAGCGAGTTTGAGGCGCAGGTCTTCGATTCTGGAGCAGCATCGCCGGTGAAGCTGAAATTTTCGCGAGCGACGGCGGACTTCAACCAAGCGAGCTACGCGGCACCTGCGGCGATCGATGGCAATCCGGCCACGGGCTGGGGCATTCATCCGGCGGTGGGTCAGTCGCACCATGCGGTGTTCGAGCTGGCAGTGCCACTCACCTTGAAGCCTGGCGCGAAGCTCACCATCTCGCTGAAGCAGCTCGCTCCACAGTCGCATCTCGTGGGCCGCTTCAAAATCTCCGCGACCGATGAACCCGCAGCGCGCGTTTCAGCGATGCCGGCGCTCGCCTCCGCCGCACTCGTCATTCCCGCCGACAAGCGCACCGAGGCGCAACGTCTCGCGCTCGCCACTCATGCACTGCGCCTGCGTGCTGCCGATGAAATGCAAAAGCTACCCGCGCCCGCGCTCGTCTATGCCGCAGGCAAAAAGGCCGATGTACTGCTGGCCGTCAGCAAAGGTACACCGACCACCGTGGCCAAGCCCAAGGTCGTGCACATCTTGAAACGCGGCGAGTTCGACAAGCCCATCGGTGAAGCCGTGAGCGGTGCGCTGAGTGCAGTGAAGGTGCTGCCCGCGCGATTCACCAAAGCGCATGCGGGCGATGAATCCGAGCGCCGCGCAGCGCTCGCGGATTGGATTGCCGATGACAAGAACCCGCTCACCTGGCGCAGCATTGCGAACCGTGTGTGGCATTATCATTTCGGTCGCGGCATCTGCGATACACCGAGCGATTTCGGGCGCATGGGCGGCGCACCTTCGCATCCAGAACTGCTCGACTGGCTCGCGTGTGAACTGCGCGACAGCGGCGGCTCCTTGAAGCATCTGCACCGCCTCATCGTCACCAGCGCCGCGTATCGCCAGAGCAGCGAGCACCGCGACGATGCGGCGAAGCTCGACGGCGACAACCGTCTGCTCTGGCGCATGAACCGCTTGCGCCTCGACGCCGACAGCTACCGGGACTTCGTCCTCGCCGCTGCGGAAAAACTCGACCTCACCGTCGGCGGTCCTAGCGAGCGGCAATTCATCACCGGCCCGCCCGTGCAGCTCACGCCCACGCTCGACTACGCCGCCTACGACTGGTCCGCGCTGCCGAAGCATCGCCGCAGCATCTACCGCTTCGTCTGGCGCGGCGTGCCCGACCCTTTCATGGACACGCTCGACTTTCCCGACCTCGGACTGCTCGCCCCGAGCCGCAGCTTCTCCGCGTCCTCGCTGCAATCCCTCGCGCTCTACAACAACAGCTTCGTCCTGCACTTCAGCAGCGAGCTTGGGAAACAAATCACAACGCCCGCCGATGCCATCCGCCGCATCCTGCTGCGCGAACCCACGGTGGATGAACTCCGCGACTTCACCTCGTATGCGCAAAAGAACGGCCTCGCCGCGCTCTGCCGCGTGCTCATCAACAGCAACGAGTTTCTCTTTGTGAACTGAACTGAATCAAAGGCAGGGGAATAGGTGGCAAAGGAATCGGGATCAAAACATTCCCCTGCCACCCATTCCTTTGCCTTCACAATAACCATCGATGAACACCCACCCGCTCCACAACCGACGCGACTTTCTTTCCGGCATCAGTAGCGGATTCGCGGGCGTCGCGCT
This sequence comes from Opitutus sp. GAS368, assembly GCA_943329925.2. Lineage (GTDB taxonomy): Bacteria > Verrucomicrobiota > Verrucomicrobiia > Chthoniobacterales > Chthoniobacteraceae > Chth-196. The sequence goes on along the minus strand of CALQFT020000184.1, from coordinate 147 downwards.
TTCGCAACTGCTCGCTCGCGATGCCTCGGCCGCATCCTGCTGCGCTCTGTCGCGGGCTCATCAACAGCAACGAGTTTCTCTTTGTGAACTGAACTGAATCAAAGGCAGGGGAATAGGTGGCAAAGGAATCGGGATCAAAACATTCCC
>CALQFT020000183.1 GCA_943329925.2 Opitutus sp. GAS368 | reverse complement strand
TTGAGCCCCTTCATGCCTGCCTTAATGCCCTAAAGTTGCGCTAAAAAATCAACTAGGCAGCTTTAAAAACGCTCACTAAACCTTCTTGGGCTCGTCCTTCTTGGGCTCGTCCTTCTTGGGCTCGTCCTTCTTAGGCTCGTCCTTCTTAGGCTCGTCCTTCTTGGGTTCGTCCTTCTTGGGCGCGTCCTTCTTGGGTTCTTCCTTCTTGGGCGCGTCCTTCTTGGGTTCGTCCTTCTTGGGCTCGTCCTTCTTGGGCTCGTCCTTCTTGGGCTCGTCCTTCTTGGGCTCGTCCTTCTTGGGTTCGTCCTTCTTGGGCTCGGGTGCCGGAGGGATTGTCAGGACCGCCCCCTGTTCAATCGTCAATGCAAACGCCGCCTTCAACTTCGCCACACCAGCGTCCGTGGTTTTGGTCTGAAAAACGTACAACCGCTTGAGTCCTCGCAGAACTTTTAACGAATCCAATCCGGCGTCCGTAACCTCTGTCGAAAACAAATTCAGGGACTCGAGCCTCTGTAGTCCTTTCAAATGCACCAGCGCGGCATCCTTCACCGTAGAACGCGCTAAACTTAGCTTGCGCAGGTTCTTCAAGGTCGCCAGCACAGCGAAGTCCGAATCTGCGAGCTTCTGACCTGACAAGTCCAACTCCACAACTCCTGCGACCCCCTTGAGCAAAGCATACAAACCAGAGTCAGGCCGTTCTGCTCCGCGAAAGTTCACGTAATACCAGTTCGAACCTGCGGCGAGAGGTTGCACCAATACCCCCCTTTGGGAAAGTTCGGCGAGCGCCTTTTGCTGGGATTCTTCCAACTTAGGACCCAGATCGGCGTCTTGCGCTTGGGTAAGTGGAGCAAAACCTAGTAGCGCGGCGGTTAGACAAATATAGATGGAGGACTTTGCGAGCATAAGATTTATAGATTCAACCCTGAACTGACTGACATCCTAGGATCAACTTAGAGTTACATGTTAAGATAGCGAAAAAAGTTACTTTATTGCATATCTCGCTTTATTTTTCCCGAAGCGCCCTCTGCTTGGACGGTCGGAGTTGTACCGATGCCCATTTCATGGGTGGCGCAGCCGAGGGATTGAGCTCGAACCCTTCTCTAATGCGTCTTTTTTGCGCTTCGTGCTGGGTTGCCCTGGAAAAATTTGCATGTAACTGGATCTGTGGTGGATCTGTCGCACCGGTGCGTTTCCATAAAGGGCAGGCTGGCCGGGCAGTTCCTGCCATGGCACCCTGCTGGGATGACCCACCCACAACACTGGCTCGTCAAACAGGAGCCCTCTGCGTATTCGTGGCAGCAATTCCTTCAGGACGGACGCACTGCGTGGACCGGAGTGCGCAACTTTCAAGCCCGCAAAAACTTACGAACCATGCGTAAGGGGGATCTCGTGCTTTTTTACCATAGCGTGGTGGGCAAGGAAATTGTTGGGATCGCCCGGGTGCACACCGAGGCTTATCCAGACCCCACGGCGACGGAGGGCGAGTGGTCTTGTGTAGATTTGGAGCCTGAAGCGCCTCTGCCTCATCCGGTTACATTGGAAAATATCAAGGTTCATCCCACCCTGAAAGAGATCGCGTTAATCCGCCAATCGCGCCTTTCAGTCATGCCCTTGGACGCAACGGCGTTTGCCGAAATTGTCCGTTTGGGCACCGGACACTAACCGTGCACGCGCACCCAGCGCTGTGCCTTTAATTCAAAGCGGGGCAACGTCCCGAGGCCGACTTCCCGCACGGGAATCCGCAGCGAGAACGCCCGCTCGAACGCTGCTTCCAACTTCGCGCCGACTCCGATTGCGCCGTTGCTTTCCACCTCGAGGGACACCTCCGCGAGGCCAGCCTTGGTAGACAAACTCACCCGATACTCCTCCACTTCGAGCACTGTCCGCACGACATCTTCCAACGCGCTGGGATAGAGATTCACCCCCCTCACGATGACCATATCGTCGATGCGTCCGAGAATTCCGCCCTCCAGCACCAGCCCTTCCCTTGTGCGTCTGGGCGAAACGAGATCGCCTGTTCGATACCGAAACAACGGCCAGCCCGAGCGCCCTAATGGAGTGAGGACCAACTCTCCGAGAGCACCCTCAAGTGCAGGATTATTAGATTCAGGGTGAATGACTTCTGCTAAATAGCGCTCCTCTAAAACCCGCAACGCACCGGGTTCGCCCGCCGCGGCAAAGGCCACCGGCCCCACCTCGGTCATCCCGTAGTGATCCAGCACCTCGGCGCCGTTCCATGCCGCTTCCAGTTGCCTGCGCACCGCAGGAAGGCTGCCCCCGGGTTCGCCTGCCACTAGGATTTTGCGCACGGAGCTGCGATCCAAATCTATGCCTTCACGCCGGGCGAACGCCGCGAGATGCAGCGCATAAGTCGGCGTGCAACACAGCACCTCGACCCGGTGTTCCAACAACGCGTGAAGGCGCGCAGCAGTGCCCAGTCCTCCGCCAGGAATGCAGCGCAACCCCATACGCAACCCCGCCTCAAATGCCGTCCAAAACCCCAGAAACGGGCCGAAGGAAAACGCGTAAAAGGCGACCATCCCAGGCGTCACTCCCGCCAAGCGGTAGCCCTCAATCCAATTCTCCAAAAGCCACTCCCAGTCTTGTGCCGTATCCCAGATGGAAAGCGGGCGCGCGGTGGTGCCGCTGGTCTGGCAAAACCGTATGTAGCTGGCATCCGGCTCGGTACGATTTTCACCGTAGGGCCCATGAGTTGTCTGGTCGGCGACGAGGTCTGCCTTTTTGGTAAAGGGCATCTTCTCCAGAAAGTCCTGGAGCGAAAGAATTTCCATTGCTCCAAAGCGTTTCCTTTGGAAGCTGCTGCGCTCCGAGGCGATGCGCAGCTGTATTTGTAACTGCTCCCACTGCCGGTGTCGCAAAATGTCACTCACGGCGTTGGGCGGCGTTCATTCTACTGAGGCTGTGCGGGTTGGATTTGTGCCACGGGCTTGGGAGCGGGCTTGCCTGGCGCAGGCTTGAAAAAACTCACCAAACATCCGCCTGCAGCAGCCATGACCATACCCAACCAAAACCCCGGCTTGATTGCAGCAAAACCGCCTTCCGGGGGATGCATCGCAATGGCCACCAAGGCGTTCACCACCGGAGCGCCCGCGAAAACAATTGCCATAACCACCGAGGGGGCGCCCTTCGCTCCAAAAGCGAGCAGCACGCCAAAGGCGCCGATTGCCCCCACGATTCCCGCCACCAGTGACCAAGCCATTCCACCCACGGGATACTTCCAACTTGCTCCGCTACTAATGAGCAAAATTAACGGCGCGAGTACGGCGGTCAAAAAGTAAGCGATCCCGACAAAGAGGAAGGCTTTATAACGGCCGTGGACGGGGTCCTGCATTTGCATTTGTCCGTTGTGGAGGAATACGCCGTAAACACCCCAACTGATGACGGTTAACATTGCGAAGGCGAGCCAAGTCATGCCGGGTTGGGAAGGGGCGTCGGAAGGATTCATAAGAATAAAGAAGGGGAGCTAAATCAGGGCGAGGGCCAGACGTTACGTTCGCGTACTATCTGAATCCCTCCCGCCAAAGTCAAGCTCCGCGCCACTCTCCGCCTCGGCGTATCCCGCCGCCGTCGCCAGAAGCCCCGCTCGGATCCGCTCCACCAAATCCGCCGGAGCCAAAACCCGCGCCTGCGCCCCGAACCCCATCACCCAGCGCTCCACCTCCACCATGCTCGAAAGGCTTGCCTCCCATTCCAAAGCGCCAGCCTCCTGCTCATAAATCCTTTGGCTGCTGTGCCATTTGCGCTCGCGCACAAACTGCGCCGCCCATCCGTTGAAGCGAATGCGCACCGTCTGCGGCGGGTCCTGTACGGAGAAAACGCCAAGGCTATGTTCTAGGTGATCCTGCAGCGAAAAGTCCGGCGGCCGCTCAAAAGTCTTCTCCTGCAGCTGCGTTGTGCGCATTCGCGGCAGGGCGAAGGTGCGCACCGCTTCGCGCATTTCGTCGAACCCGATGGCGTACCACATATCCTTTACGCACGCCAAATGGTACGGCCTTAAAACCCGCCGCTCCCAGTGTTCGGAGCCGAGTTTTTTGTATTCAAAACACAAGACACGGCCCTCGCGCACCGCAAGGGCAACGCCCTCGAAGACTTCCGGATCCGACTCCCAAACACTTTCCCCGCGAAAGACAATGCGGCTCGCTATTTCACTGATATTCACGGAAACGCGCCCGCGCATGGCTCCGGCAATTTTCTCGCAGGCCGAACGAAGCGACGCCTCGTAAGGGGTGCCCCGGTAGCGTTGCAAGGCGCCTTGGGCAATAAGCAGGGACACGAGTTCGCCCTCACTCACATCCAAGGATGGCATCGTCTGCACCGGTTCAGTGTAATAGTAGCCAAACTTCCGTTCGTGATAGGAAATCGGCAGCTCTAACCGGCTGCGCATAAACTCGATATCGCGACTAACCGTCTTCTCACTCACCTCCAAAATCCCCCCCAGTGTTCTGCAATTTGGGAACGAACCGGAGTCGATCTCGTCGTGGATCCTCCACATCCGCTCCAGTGGGGAACGTGTCACCTGCGCAGGGGCGGAGGCGGGTTGATCCTGTTTAGGGGGGCTCAGGCGCATGCGGTGGAGGTTAGCGGCGTCAGAAAGCCCGTGCCAGAGCGAAGTCCCTAACTTGCGGAGACATCCGCATACTCCTGAATGCCCGCCTCGGTACGGACCACTGCATTGGCTTCGTTCAGCAAAATCACTCGCGGGCGGTGGCCCACAGCCTCCTGTGGCGTGAACTGTGCGAAATTCATGATCGTGAGTCGATCCCCCACACCACCCAGATGCGCGGTGGCTCCGTTGAGTTGGATCTCGCCGCCACCGCTTTTCCCATAAATCACGTATGTTTCGAACCGGTTGCCGTTCGCCATGTTGCCCACGAGGATTTTTTCATACGGCAACAGCCCGACCTTCTCCGCAAGGTCCGCGGCGATGGTGAGGCTGCCCTCGTAATGCAAACTCGCACCAGTCACCGTGGCCCGGTGAATTTTTGATTTCAAAAGCGTCAAATACATCTTCGATGTTTACGTTTAAGCAAAGCGCCCCAGATTTCAAGACATGGAGCAAAGCTCCGGAATTCTTCGCCGCCCAGGAACATTGAAATTGAGGCAGAAGGATGACTAATAAAGAGCTCTCTTTCTTTTTGCGGGAATTTATCCATGACAAAGATTACCGGCTGAACTGATGCTGGAGGCAGCGATCTCTTTGGGTTGAGCTAGCAACGTATCACACAACCTTATGGTTTACCCTCCCCACATCGGTCCGCGTCCTGCCCGCCCGCTCGTCGTTCTGGATTGCGTCGGCCTGACTCCCTCCCACATTGGCGCGGATACCCCAAACCTTACGCGTCTTGCTGCAGGGGGCTTCCTCACGCCGCTTGCCCCGGCTCTCCCTGCGGTGACCACCACCGGGCAAGTCACGATGCTTACGGGCGTGGATCCCAGTGTGCATGGGATCGTTGCCAACGGATGGTATTTCCGCGAGTTGAACGAAATTCTGCTTTGGCGGCAAAGCGAAGGTCTCGTGCAGGCCCCGCACGTGTGGGAGGGACAACCCTGGACGGTGCTCAAGCACTTCTGGTGGTATGCGATGAACACCCGTGCGCAGGCGACCGTTACCCCTCGGCCGGCTTATCATCATGACGGCGCCAAGTCGCCCGACTTTTACGCCTACCCGCCATACATCAAAGCCTTGCTGGAGGAAAAACACGGAACTTTCCCCCTCTTTAACTTCTGGGGTCCAACCGCCAACGCAAAAAGCACGCGCTGGATTGCAGAAAGTTTCTGCACGGCTTGGGACGCCGTTGCGCCGGATCTTGCCCTTTGCTACCTGCCACATCTGGACTATGACCTCCAGCGCTTCGGTCCCGAGGGGCCGCATCTCGCCCCCAATCTCCGTGAGCTGGATGCCTGCGCAGGTCGCGTCATCGACCACGCGCTCGCACGAAATGCACAAATTTTGGTGGTGAGCGAATACGGCATTTCTCCGGTCAGTGACGCCGTTTTTCCCAACCGGGCGCTGCGGGACGCGGGGCTGCTGGAAGTCACGACCAACGTGACTGGCGAGCTATTGGATACTGGAGTGTCGCGCGCCTTTGCGGTGTGCGATCATCAGCTGGCGCATGTGTATGTGCGCGATCCCTCGGATCTTGAGGCGGCGCGCCGTTGTCTGGAGCAGCTCCCTGGCGTGGAGAGGGTTCTTGGGCCTGGCGAACATGGGCAGCTCGGGCTTGCGCATCCGCGCTCCGGGGAGCTGATCGTCCTCGCGGCGCAAGGGCTTTGGTTCGCGTTTGATTACTGGCTGGAGGATGCATGCAAACCCGACTTTGCGCATTCCGTGGAAATTCACAAAAAGCCGGGGTACGATCCGCGGGAACTTTTTTTTGACCCAAAAGGTGGAAAGTTAAGGGCCGCGAGGGCTCTTTTGAGGAAGAAGCTTGGTTTGCGGTATGTGTTAGATCCGTGCTCGTTGGATCCAAAACTTGTGAGGGGGAGCCACGGTCTGGCAGCGGTGCGCCCGGAGGACGGAGCCGTACTGTTGAGCTCTGAGCGAAGCGTGGAGGCGCTCAAACCAAAGCACCACCGCGATGTGGCGGCCGTGATCCGCCATTGCCTGAGGTGAGCGGATAAGTGCCTCGATGAGCAGCTTCGAGAGGCAATTGTCCGGTACGGGACGGAGACATAAAAAAGCTCCACCCCTTTCGGAGTGGAGCTTTTCAAAACTAAATACCGCCTAAAGCTACTACTGGAGAAGCTTGAGGGCGATCTGGGAAGCGGCGTTGGCCTGGGAGACCATGGCTGCGCCAGACTGAACGAGGATGTTCGCGCGAGCGAGCTTCGTCGTTTCAGAGGCGACGTCTACGTCGAAGATGCGGCTGTTAGCGGCTTCGAGGTTAACCTTGTTCACGTTGAGGGAATCAAGGGCGAACTGGAGGCGGCTGGCTTGAGCGCCATTGGAGGCCATGAGCGTCGCAAGGGCCTGGATAGCGGTAGTCACAATGCTGATGTTTCCACCAGTGAGGCTCGCGAGAGCGCTCATCGTGGAGACAGAAGAGTAGAGACCAGCCTGATCGATGGTCATCGACTGTGAACCGTCATGGGACAGGTAAACAGTCAGATTGCCAGTAGAGGTTGAGAAGAGAGAGATACCATTGAACTGGTCGGCAGAAAGCTTTCCGAGCTCCGTGTAAAGGTTGTTGAACTCTGTGGAGTAGTT
>CALQFT020000182.1 GCA_943329925.2 Opitutus sp. GAS368 | reverse complement strand
GTGATCCTTGGTGATACAGCTCTCGTGAATATGCAGGCTATTGCTTCTGGTGCATTTGCTCATTCTGATGTGCGGCTGCGAGTGTGGTTCAATGACGGAACTTCGGGCTGGCAGCAACTTGCCCCAGATCAGCGCGTCGCTGCCGTAGGGTACGCACTGATGGCCTCCAGTGTGGATGATGGAGCCATTACGGCTGCTAAAATTGCGACCGGCACCATTGGCGCGATGCAGTTGGCGGCGAGCTCTGTGACGAGCACACAGATTGCAACCGGAGCTGTCGGCACGGCCCAGCTTGCTCCAAATTCCGTCACCAGCGCGAAAATCGCCGCAGGCACCATAGGGACAACGCAGCTTGCTACAAACGCTGTGACCAGCACTCAGATTGCAGCCGGGGCAATAAGCTCCAGCCAACTGGCCAGCGGAGCCGTGGCAGCCAACCTGAGCGCAGGTAGCCAGAGTGCGGTGGGAAGTGGGGGCGTGGTTCTGTCCGCTTCAGAAAGTACGGCGCTGGCTGCAGCTGGTTTTGTAAAATTGGGGAGCATGAGTCTAGGCGACGGGTGGCAGTTGCGCAGCAACGGTTCGCCATCGGCGCGAGGCGGGCAAAGCGTAATTTGGACGGGAACGGAGATGGTTGTTTGGGGAGGATACCACACTAGCGGCGGTTATTTTGCCGACGGTGCGCGTTATAATCCGACCACCAATACTTGGACGGCTGTTAATCCCTCCGGGTCTCCTTCAGCACGCTACAATCACTCAGCGGTCTGGACCGGAACGGAAATGATTATTTGGGGAGGCTATAATGGTTCCTGTTATCTGGGTGATGGAGGCCGTTACAATCCGACAACTGACTCATGGAGCGCGATTGCTTCAACAAGTGCGCTTTCGGAGCGGTTTAACCACGCCGCCGTCTGGACTGGTTCGCTCATGGTTGTTTTTGGCGGCTACAACGGGGTCTATCTAAACTCAGGGGCGACCTATGATCCGACAACCGGCGTTTGGGCTGCGATGACTACCAGCAATGCACCCAGCGTCCGCCAATATCAGGCAGCGGTCTGGAACGCAGTCACCAGCGAAATGCTCGTTTGGGGCGGGTACAATGGCTCATCAGCACTTGCCGACGGAGCCGCCTACAAACCCTCCACTGGCGTATGGTCCGCAATGAGTACCACCAATGCGCCTAGCGCCCGCTACTTGCACGCCGCGGTTTGGTCCGGCACCGAGATGCTCGTATGGGGTGGTTATACTGGCTCTGGAGACGTTGCCACCGGAGCAAAATATAATCCCTCCTCAAAAGTGTGGACCACGATGAGTACCACCAACGCGCCAGTCGCCCGTGACTCGCATTCTGCGGCTTGGAATGGCAGCGGGATGCTTGTTTGGGGTGGTGGAACCACCACCGTTTCCGGTTCTGTGACGACTACCACTGCGCTAAGCGACGGCAGTCTTTATAATCCGACCTCCAATACGTGGAGCACCACTTCAGCGACCAGTACCCCTGCGGCTCGCTACGGCCATTCCGCAATTTGGAGCGGGACGGAAATGATTCTTTGGGGTGGAGGCAACGGGTATAGTTACTTCGCCGACGGCGCTCGGTACAATTCCAGCACGGCCACTTGGGCAACTGCCGCTCCAGCCTGTCCTTTGAGCGTGCGCGCCAACCACACCGCGATTTGGAGCGGATCCGAAATGCTGGTGTGGGGTGGATTCAACTCCGTCACCTCTGGGACGACGACCACCTTCACAAACCTCGCCGACGGTGCGCGCTACAATCCAAAAAGCAATGTCTGGACAACCATGAGCACTACCAACGCCCCGAGTGCGCGGTACCTGCACTCTGCCGTTTGGTCTGGCACTGAAATGTTGGTGTGGGGCGGGTGCAACACAGTGGTCTCCGGGACTACCTCCGCCACCACGGCGTTGAGTAATGGAGTCCGTTACAATCCCACTTCCGACACGTGGACTGCGTTGCCCTCGACCAATACGCCCAGCGCCCGCTACTATCACACCGCAGTGTGGTCGGGTACTGAGATGATCGTCTGGGGTGGCTACAGCGGGACAACCGCCCTCAATACGGGGGCCAAGTATAATCCCACGAGCATCAGTGGTGGGTCTTGGATCGCAACAGGGACTCTCACAGGTGTGCCTTCCGCACGCTCCGACCATACCGCCGTGTGGTCGGGCACTGAGATGCTCGTTTGGGGAGGCTACGGCGGAGCAACTTATCTCAATACGGGGGCTCGTTACAATCCCAGCAGTGTGAGCGCCGGCTCCTGGACTGCCATGGGGACTCTCACTGGCGTGCCCACGGGGCGCTCCGACCATACCGCCGTATGGACGGGATCCGAAATGCTCGTGTGGGGCGGCTACGGGCTAATCTCTGCGGGAAGTGCCTCCACTTCGGATTTGAATGACGGCGCTTATTACACTCCGGCAGTGGGAAGCGCAAAAGATTATTGGACCACGACATCCAGCACTGGGGCGCCTTCCTCCCGCTCCTATCATTCCTCAGTGTGGACGGGTACCGAGATGCTCTTGTGGGGCGGGTACAACAATTACTACCTGACCTCGCTGGGACAGGGAGGCCGCTACGCACCGCTAACTGGGGCTTGGAACGCCACGGTCACTGCCGGGTCCCCAGCTGCGCGCAGCGGGCACACCGCCGTATGGACCGGCAGTGAAATGCTACTGTTTGGCGGCTACAACGGAGGCTACCTCAACGACACATACTCCTACACGGTCGGCAAATCCCTCTACCTTTACCAACGTCCATAACCATCTCCCTTCAATGCTTTTGCGCCTGCTCTTCCCCGTGTTGCCCCTAACAGTCCTCACCGTCTGTGCGGCTCCTCCAGCTCCGTCTCCCGCTGAGTTGGGGAAGCTTTGGCTCGCCTCTGTTCAAGCTGAAAAAGCGCTCGATTATCCGGGCGCACTCAAGCAGGTAAACGGATTTGCACAAAACGGAGGAGACCCCTTCATGGCAGCTTTGCGAGCGGGGTGGCTTCTGTACATCAGCGCTGATTACCACAAAGCCGAGGCCTCCTATGCCAAGTCGCTCCAGCTCCAACCCGGCTCCGTCAACGCGCTGCTGGGGGCCCTCAATGCCGTGCGCGCACAGCTCGATCCCGCCAAGACCGAACGTGCCGCCCAAGCGCTCCTTCAAGTGGAAGGTTCAAACTACAATGCGCTAATGACCGTCGCCGGCATTCATTACGCTGCGGCCGACTATCGCAAAGCCGCCAGCGCCTACCGCCGCGCATTGGTCCATTACCCAGACGACTTCGACGCTCTCAGCGGTTCGGCTTGGAGCAGCCTCAATGCAGGGGATAAGGCTGCCGCAGTTCTGGATTTCACCCGTTTGCTCAGCGTCAGCCCTGAATATCCCCAGGCTCAGAGCGGCTTTCAAAAAGCAGGCGGCCGTTAATCGGCTTCCCGTTCCCCACAAACCTAATATGGCTAATAATCTTCAGGACTTGATGTTAAACGACCGCGGTTTCGCATTCGATCCCACCAGCGGCGAAACCTTCCAGCTCAGCACCACCGGGCTCCGCATTGTGCGCCTTTTACAACAGGGTCATGGGCACGAGAGCATTCTGGAGCACGTGATTGAAGAGTTTGAGGTCGAGCCCAACACCGCCTCGCGGGATCTTACCGACTTTCTGTCGTCTGTGAAACAAGTCGGCTGGATTTCCTCATGAACCCGCCCCGCCTTATTCTGAGCGGCCTGCATCGTGGCGAAAACCCGCAGCCCGGCGCGGGCCTTATCAAAAGCATTCGCGCGCAGTTTCCTGGAGCCTTCATCATCGGCTTGGTGTACGATGCCATGGAAAGCGGCATCTACATGGTGGACGGGCCGGATCAAGTGTATGCCATGCCTTACCCCACCAGCGGAGCGGAGGCTTATTTTCAGCGACTGGACGAAATTCTGGCCCTTTCCCCAGCGGATGTTTTCATTCCAACCCTCGATGCCGAGATTGAACTGCTTGTGCATTTGCCGGAGGAAATTGCCCGGCGCGGCCTGCGCTGCGTGCTGCCCGAGAAGCTGACGCTCCATCGGCGAGCGAAGGCGAATCTCACCGAATTAGCAAATGTGTGCGATGTTGCCGTGCCGGATACACAGTCCGTTTACGATCTGAGCGGGGCGTTTGCAGTGGCGCGGGGGTTGGAGTTTCCTTTGATGGTCAAGGGCCAGTATTACGATGCAAAAAAAGTGCAACACGAGGGGGAGTTGGCCCCGGCTGTGAGTCAGTTGCTGGCGGAATGGGGCGCACCTGTGATCTTGCAAAAGTGTGTAGACGGGCCGGAGTTCAATGCGCTGGGACTGGGGGATGGAATGGGCGGCCTCGTGGGGTTGTGCTGTATTCGCAAGACCATTCTCAGTGACAAGGGCAAGGGTTTGGGCGGCATCACCATCAACGACCCGCGCCTCATTGGAGTGTGTGAGCGGCTGGTCCGCGAATTAAAGTGGAGCGGCCCCTTTGAAGTGGAGGTCATTCTCGACGAAAGACGCGGGGAATACGTTCTCATTGAGATTAACCCGCGCGTCCCTGCTTGGGTTGATTTCCCCTCCCAGTGCGGAGCCAACTTTGCGGGGGCTCTTGTACAACGCCTGTTGGACGGCATTTGGCCCGCTGTACTGCCGACTTGTCCTGCAGGTCACTTTTACCTGCGCCACCAGATTGAGGTGCACGGCCATGTGGATCAAATCGCCGAACTCGCGGGCACTTACGCGTAGCGCAAACCGCTTTTAGCCAAATTTCATGCCCCTAACTTTCTGGCCTATTTTATGACAACCTCCTTTCGACTACCCTATATCCGCCCCACTTTGAAGCGACTCAATCAGGGGCCGGTCAATCCTTTCCGGTTGGGTACATCGCCCTCCTGTCCGGACATCGACGGAATCAGCGTTGCGGAACTCGCCAGGGAACATGGCAGCCCCCTTTTTGTGTTTTCCGAGACCTCCCTGCGCGACGCCTATCGCGTTGCACACCGCGCCTTTTCTCGGCGTTATCCAGACGTTCAGTTTGCTTGGAGTTACAAGACGAATTACCTCAACGCGATCTGTCGCGTGTTTCATCAGGAGGGTGCCATAGCTGAGGTGGTGTCCGGCTTTGAATACGAAAAGGCCAGGCACAACGGGATCGAAGGGCACAACATTATTTTCAATGGCCCCCATAAGGAAAAGGCCGATGTGGAGCGCGCAATTGCTGAGGGGGCGATGATCCAAGTCGATAACATCGATGAGCTGCTGTATCTGGGTGAAATCACCAAAGGCCGTGCCGACCCCCTGCCCATAGCGCTTCGAGCTCACCTGAGTACGGGCGGTCAAACGGTGTGGTCCAAGTTTGGCTTCAGTGGTGATGATGGCGAGCTTCAGCAGGTGGTGCGCCGGATTCTGTCCATGCCGCAGTTGTGTCTGGTCGGGTTGCACTGCCATATCGGCACTTTTATTCTAGAGCCGGATTGGTACCGCATCGCTGCAAAGAAAATGGTAGGACTCGCCCTTGATGCGGAGGCCATGGGAGCTGGCCCCATTCGCTACTTAAACATGGGGGTGGCTTTGCCAGTCACGCACGGCTGCACTTTCAATATTTGCCGCCCGAACAGGCCACGCCCTCCATGGATCGGTATGCCGAAGCCATTTGTGATACAATCACCGCGGAATGGCCCCAAGGCCGGACCTTGCCAAAACTCTACTTGGAAACCGGCCGGGCCTTGGTTGATGACGCCGGGTATCTCATTAGCACTGTGGTTGCGGTCAAAAGGCGCATACTCCATGATCCCGTCGCAACGGCGCTGGCTGCCTTCGGCAAGAATGGTCCGGCGTCCGTGGCGGGCGCACCTTCCCAGAACGCGCTGGTGCTAGATGCGGGCATCAACCTGATGTACACGACCACCTGGTATCAGCCGAGGATCCTGCCGGTGCGCCCCTGTCTGGACGCTCCCACGCCCACGACCGTTTTCGGTTGCCTGTGCATGAACATCGATGTGTTGCGAGAGGACGCTCCGCTCCCCGGCCTGACTACGGGCGACCAGGTTGTTATGCACCCCGTTGGCGCCTACAACCAGACCCAGTCCATGCAGTTCATTACCTACCGTCCCGCCGTCGTCATGACCGGTCCCGGAGGGCAGGTCCACGTCATCCGTCGCCGAGAAAATCTTGAATATGTACAAGCGATGGAGGTGGTTCCTGACCATCTCCAAAGTCTCGAGTAAGGGGATTGGTTTTTAATTTTTATGTTTTTCATCCCTGAAAAAGAAGCTCCCGCAGAGGCATCCTTTGGAGACACCTTGTTGCGGGGCGTGCCTAGGGCTTACGCGCTGCTTTTCTTTTCCGGAGATGTGCGACTGGGCTGGTGGGTGCTTGGGCTGACGTTGCTCTCCACCAGAATTGGTCTGTGTGGGTTGGGGGCGGCGGCGGCGGCGGTGGCGGTGGGGTGGGTTTTGGGGTACGACCGTTCGCACTTGCGCAACGGATTTATGGTGTTCAACCCGCTGTTGGTGGGTCTCTCTGTGGGGTGGTTGGATTATTGCCATGCGTTCTCAGCCCCTGTGCTCGCGTTGCTTTGGAGTGCGGCGGTGCTGGGCGGGTTCTTTGTTTCGGCGATGCTGGAGGCTTGGGTGGGGTGGCATTTCGGCGTATCCGCTCACAGCCTGCCTTCTGTGGCGGTCAGCTACGCCGTTTATCTTGCGGTACACCACCTGTATGGAGCGCCCATACCGCCGCCCGCGCCTCAAGATGGATGGTTGAGTTTTCCATTCCAACCTTACGAAGTTTCTTTTCTCAAAGGGCTTTGCCAGAGTTTCGGCTCTATTTTCTTTCAGTCTCAGCCTTTGCCGGGGCTGCTACTTTTCGTAGCCTTGGCGTTGATCTCGCCGCTCACGACGTTGGTGGCGTCCGGGGCTTTCGTGGTCGGACTTTTTGCCCTCCAAACTCTCGGACTGCCCCCCAATGCTCTTCAAATGGTCGGGGATTTCAATCTACTGCTGTGTGGGATCGCTCTAGGATCTAGTTATTTTGTGACGTCTTTTTCCAGCGTGCTTCTAGCGCTTTTGGCCTCCGTTTGCACTGCAATTTTGGGCGTGGCGCTCGCGTCGGGGCTTCACAACTTTCACCTTCCTCCCAGTGCCCTGCCTTATAATGGGGTGGTGCTGGTGGTGCTATATGCTCTGCGGCAGCGGCTCAAAGCGGGTAGTTTGATGCCGTCCCCCACGCCTGGATTGCTCCCGGAATCCGCCGCCCGGCAGGTGTT
>CALQFT020000181.1 GCA_943329925.2 Opitutus sp. GAS368 | reverse complement strand
GGATGCTGTCTTGAGTTAGGGCGTTGCGCAAATACGGCGCCCTTCTGCTTCCGATACACACCAACCAAAACGAAAAACAACTAAACCCCAGCGGAAAATTCCAAGCTCAAGCTTGACCAACCTCATAGCAGGAAATTGCTTTTCACCCCCCTCATCACCCCTGTTTGATTTTCCCCATGAGAAACCTCTTTTTTCTCGCTCTCGCGCTGTCCATCACGAGCCTCGCTCACGCAGCGGATCGCCCCCCGAACGTGGTGTTTATCCTCGCCGATGATCTCGGATGGGCCGACACCACCCTCTACGGACACACCAAGTTCTATCAGACACCGAACCTCGAACGGCTGGCAAAACGCGGGATGACATTCACCCGCGCCTATTCAGCCAGCCCCCTCTGTTCCCCGACACGCTCGGCCATCCTCACCGGCCTTAGCCCTGCTCGAACAGGGATCACCGTACCAAATTGCCACGAGCCACGAGTCGTCCTCGAAGCAACGCTTCCGAAGGCCGGTCCCCCTAATCAAAAGGCCATCCAACCAACCCCTCCAACGCGCCTTAAAACCGATTACCCCACCCTGTCCAAATCCCTGAAAGGCGCTGGATACGCCACCGCTCATTTCGGAAAATGGCACTTGGGGCCGGAGCCATACTCTCCTTTTCAACAGGGATTCGACATCGACCTACCGCACACATCAGGCCCCGGACCGGCAGGCAGCTACGTTGCACCATGGAAGTTTAAGGATTTCGATGCGGATCCCGGGGAACCCAACCAACACATCGAAGACCGGATGGCTAAAGAAGCCGTCTCGTTCATGGAAAAACACCGAGACCAACCCTTTTTCCTGAACTACTGGATGTTTAGTGTTCACGCACCCTTCGACGCCAAAAAGGAGCTCATCGAAAAAGCACGCGCCAGGGTCAATCCAGCGGACCCGCAACGCAGCCCCACTTATGCGGCCATGATCGAAAGTATGGACGACGCAGTTGGAACACTACTCGACACCATCGATCGCCTCGGCCTCGCGGAGAATACCATCATCGTTTTCACCTCAGACAACGGAGGGAACATGTACAACGAGATCGACGGGACAACTCCTACCAGCAATGCACCGTTGCGAGGAGGGAAAGCTACCTTATTCGAAGGGGGAACACGTGTCCCCGCCATTGTTGTGATGCCCGGCGTCACTCAGCCCGGCTCGCGGAACAACACAGTCATTCAAAGCGAAGACTACTATCCAACCCTACTCGAACGCCTTGCTCTGGCACCCGCACAACAGCAGCCCTTCGACGGCACAAGTCTCCTCCCCACGCTCAAGGGCGGCGAACTGTCCCGCAAAGCCGTGTTCCAGTATTTCCCCCACAACCCGCCTGTCCCCGATTGGCTTCCACCTGCAGTCTCCGTACATCGCGACGATTGGAAACTGATCCGCATCTTTCACGGCGGAGAAAATGCGGCACATCGGTACCTTTTGTTTAATTTGAAGGATGACCTCGGTGAAAAAAGCAACCTGGCGGAACAGAACCCTGCCCTCGTCAAGGAACTAGACGCTCTGATCGAAACGTTCCTCAGCGACACCCATGCGGTTGCACCAACGAGCAACCCAAAGTTTGATCCAGCACAATACCACCCGGAACTCGAAGGAGTATCGGTCAAAAACCTGCCGGCGGCGGAGCAGCGCAAAAAACAGGAAGCCAAATAAGCACGCAACAGACAGCTCACGAACCCATCTACAGCTGCCCCAATTCTCACGTCGTAAAACCGTCTGTAGTCGGCAAATAGTGACTCCAGATTGACCACAAGATTTACGTTAAAAAAAAAGTAAAGGAGCAGGGCGGGGACTCAAGATTGGTCCGAAAGTGGAGACTGGCTCCTTCCCTCCTTCTAAACCCCCGATTCGTTTCCGCCCAAGACGGCTAAGTGGCTGCTTTCGGTTCAACATCATAGGGCGCAATCACTGGGCGAACTTCAGGTCCAGAACGCGGCCTGCACCTTGGCAGAGTTGCCAATGGCAACTTTTTAGTCCGCCTCCTTGCGCCTTCCAGAATAAATCGCCCTGGTAGAATCCCCGTGCAAACGACGGCCGAAAAATGGACCACTCAGGATTATCGTTGTGTTCAACGCGACGAGGTCAATTTGGCCGGCCAACTGAACCCATGCCGCTTTACCGTTCAGACCCCTTCCAGAAAGCCCTGCCAGCTTCCACCTGCATCAAGCGAGTGCCTGTCTGCAAATGCCAACCGCGGACGCCTAGGACGTAAATTCGAAACTCCATCCACTCCATGGCAAAGTTAAGCCTGACATGGCGGCTCTCTACCCTTCCTTCATTCCGCTTTATCCCATTAGAGTGAAAAAATAGCGTCCGAGACGTCCGAAACTCCAAATTCTGTATGGCTGCGGGGAGCCTGCGTCATTTTATCGGGATAAGGTCTAGCCGCCACTATGGCTGCACAGGGGGCTTTGCGACCCAGGTGGTATCTCGCAGTTGAAACGCTCGGCCAGCCCATTGCTCGCTCGGCACATGAACTAAAAACCAGTCGAGACGCTCAAGAATAGCCGCCCGACAGGGTTTTCTCAGCGCGATAGTGATTACACCTGGGTGATGGACGCTTCGATGTTGGAGTGTGTGAAAGAAATCACGGTCCGTTGTGAGTATCACAGCCCCAAGGTCCTCGGCTTTAGCGAGTACAGCGGCATCAGTGCAACCCGCCATGCCCATTTCCCTAACATCGAAAACCTCATGCTCCCTGCCAAGGAGAACCGAGGCTGCTGCCTTCGGGAAGTTCTCATCCAAGAGAAACGTCATGCCACCGCTTCGTAGGCCGACACTTGATAATCGCTGAGGTTGCTCGCAAACTCCAGTGCTGCCGCAATGTCTTCGCGGCTAATCGTAGGGTAATCCGCAAGGATTGCCTCAACTGAATCACCACCAGCAAGCGCACCAAGCACCGTCGAAACCAAAACACGACTTCCACGGATTACCGGCTTTCCGTGGCACACCGCTGGGTCGATGCAAATCCGAGAGTTCATACGGACACAGTGCTTCGCCTCCAGAGCCTTGTCAATGTTGGTGGCGCCGATAAATACCACAGATTCGGCAACCTGAGAGTAATCGCGCTTACCAAAGCGATGCAAACGCCAACCCCGGACGCGAAGTCGTAACTCTATCCAGCCCACGGCAGGTATAGAACCTAGCGAGGACTCACTACGCTCCACCATGATTACACTTTATCCCATTAGACTGGAAAAATAGGGTCCGAGACGTCCGAGCACCGGACACCAGCTGGGATGATGACCAAACGGAGTCCTATGAGCTTCTCCCCCGGCACGATTTCTTCTGCCTGGACGCGGGAGCGTTAAGGGATAATTGCTTTTGCCCGATTCCACGCGGGGCGTCCAGCGAAATCGAGCCATTATGTGCGAGGCTGGCTTTGGTTTCCGGCAAAAGACCGGCTTTGCTTCAAAGCTCGTCCCGTTCGATTTGTGCACCAGTTCCGAGCCACAGTTTTATCGCCAATTTGGGCAATGGAGCATTCTCGCTGGGACTCTCGGACGTCTCGGACGCAATTTTTCAACCCCTTGGGGAGCTGGGTGTGATGCGATCGGCTACCGAAGGTTAGTAGCAATGTAATTTATCCCAATAGACTTATAAAATGACGTCCGAAGCGTCCGAGCTTTTGCTTTGGACAAGGAATCCCGATCTAACAATCCGATTTGCCCCCAAGCCAACACGCATCACCCAACCGGTCGGGCTTCCAATTGGCAACTTTCTAGCAACCCCAGCTGCGCGCCCAACGGCTAGGTTTCAAGGGGAAAGCTGAACGCGTTGGCTCCCAACACCCCCGAAAGCAATAAAATGGAGAGCAATTCACTGTCGCTCAAAGCCGCTTGGCCGTTAGCGAACAGCTTTTCCCCTGGTTGCCCCCCCGCCCCGTTGATTGTGCCACTCCCCACACTCTTAAAATCGAACCCCACCAATTCTAAATGTTTGGGATAATCAAAAATCGACAGCAGTGCACAGCAAACCGCCCGGAAACGACGGAGCGTCCCCGGGCGGCTGCGAATATTCTGACTAAATCAGAATATCTATTTAGGAGTCGTGGCCCCCGTCTTCACTACTGGCACGGTAATTACCTGAGGCGCAGTGACATTCACTTTCACTGCATTGGATTTTTTCGATCCGAACCCGTTGTAAACGGTCACGGAATACGAGCCCGCCGACGCAGTTGTAATCTTATCTTTCTGGAATGTAGGCGAGGAAGACGAGGGCTGTATCGCCCCATCCTTCTCCCATTGATAAGTCATCGGACCGGTCCCCCCAGCGGCCACAGTGAGCACCAACGTGTCGCCGACCTTCAATCCAGCGGGCGCCACAGGCTGCTGGGTGATGACGGGAACCGAACCGATACTCACCTTCGAGCGACTGCAGGAAACCGTTCCATAGCTGTTCGTGGCCTCCATCCAATAGGAACCCGTGTCAGCCCCGGACGCTTTCAACACATTGAGAACGCCGGTGGTCGCTCCGGAAATCTGACTCCCAGAGGAAGACGTCCCATCTTTAAGGGTGACGCCGTCCTTGAGCCAAGCCACAGAATCTGCGCCTTCCACCCCCGCTTGCAACACAAAGTCCGACGCAGTGGGAGAAAGTGTCGAGGTGCTGCTCACCACCACCACTGGTGGCTGTTTCACAATAACCGGTGGCAACCCAAAACTGTCTACGTACATCCACACACGATCGCGGCCTGCTCTCTGGCTTCCATCTTTTGAATATGTGAATTCAAACGCGGGAAACGTACGCGTTGCCACACGCACCGTCTGCTTGACCCAATCGGTGGCACCGCTCAATTGCACCGGACGGCCCGTCACAAAGTCGTTCACCAAAGCATCGCCTACTCGTAACTTCACGACGTCGTGGCCAGCTTCCGAAGACGCTTTCCACCAGAAGGAAAACAAATAATACGCAGAGGCTCGCTTGGGATCGCCGTTGTAGTACGAGGTAAAGCGCAAGGCGGAAGAGCCGCCATTGACGGTCAATCCGCTCTCAGCCACCGCGCGCAACACGCCGTCAGCTCCGTTTCTCATCTCCCCTGTCCACGGAGAGGTGGTGCTGTTGATAACGCGATAAACTTGCTTTTCCCCTCCAAGTCCATTGATGACAGGTGCCGATACCTCGGAAACCTTCACAGTGAAGGTCGCATCGACAGAACCAAATTTATTTGCGGCGTTGAGAACGAAACTGACGGGGCCGTCGGTATCGTCTGTGGGCGTGCCGGTGATCACTTTTTTGGCTAAATCAAGAGCCAGCCCGTCTGGCAGGCTGCCTTGCTTGAGACTCAGAGTGCTTGAAGCCGTCACACCGATTGGGAAATTTAACGGCTTGCCCATAACGCCCACGAAATCTCGCGTTGAACCAAACATGGGCTTCTCAGTAATGCCGCTCACGCTCCCTGAAAGCACGTAGCCACCCAGAGAACCGTATTCAGAGTAACCGGTAGAATATCCGGCTGCAGGTTTGGGCCCAGTCCCAGCAGATCGTACCGCGAGAACATAGTTTCCTTCGGTCAGAGTCACATGCAGCGCGGCACTCAAGGCATCGGGCAGGCTGGAAGTCGCTACCGTCGCCCCGCTGCCGTTCGTCAAGGTGAGCTGCACATCGACATTCGTGCTCTCATTATTAGCTGGACGTGCGGATGCGGTGAAGGTGCCGCCTTTCGTCTGGAAAGCGAACGTGTCAGGCACCGTTGCGCGCTGCAACAGACCAGTCACCATGAAACTCCCTGACTGAGTGGAGGCCGGCAAAATGGCATTTGGCGAACCATTGCTGATGTAACCAAACCCGTTTGTATCGGAGGCAATAATTGCCAAATCGTCCTGCGTGTTGTCCGCCCCTGCGTACTCGCCCTTGCTCCACTGCGAAAGACTCACCCCAAAAGGCACGCCCATGATCGGGCCCCAACTCGTGGGCACATGCGTGTTCCCACCGTTACCGTAACAATTTCCCCCCGCCGCAGTTTTTGTCTGGAGCAAATTGTCGTGGTGCAGTCCGAGGGTATGACCTACTTCGTGGGAGATCGAGTCCGCGCAATCTTTTGTCACCGTGTTGAACACCCAGCAGACTGTGTTCGCCGAAGCCCAAGTTCCTACGAACGCCACCCCACCGCAACCTCCGTAAAAGGTGTTCGTGGTCATGACTACGCGCATGCGCAAGCCGACACGAGTCGCATTATACAAAGCGCGATCCGTAGTGATGGTAACATTGAACGGGGCATAGTCTTCCGCAACTGCTTTGACAATGGACGTGATGGAGGCCGGCGTTACTATGGAGGGCGCTGCAACAATCGGCTTACCCCCGTTCCAGAGGGGATCCGTGATGCTTGAGCCCGCAAAATCCAGAAAAATGACCCCCTTGGATCCTGGCCGAGTATTCAGCAATTCTAGATTCGGGGGCCGCCGCGGACGCTTTAATCGAGCAGACCAGTGAATCTAAGCGGCGCTCCACTAGAATGAGCTCGTCACCGTCCTGCGCAATTTGATAACCCACGCCCAAAGTCGGGCGCAAAATTACTCCCGCAACTTCGTCTATGCTAGAAGCTAAGTGGAAAGTTCCAGTCAGATCTGCGAGCTCACCCGCGATGCGCACCCAACCATTATCTAAAATCACGAGGTTCACAAAACCTTCCACCAAGTCTCCCGAAGCTGTGGGCAAAGCAATCCTAGCCCCCGTCTTCACGGTGGACCACTGGCGGGCCGCAGCAGCCTCCAGTTTGACTACACGGCCCTTGTCCGAGTAGGAATTCACTCCAGCCTTGGCTCGCAACGGCGCACCAATTGGCGCTGCCTGTACTGATAAAAGCCGAGGAAGTGAGTCCAGTGAGCCCGAATTCGCCGAGTTGCTCGCAGCCTGAGGCTTCCCAACGCCCCCTGACTGCGCGCCAAAACTATCCAAAGAAGACGTCCCAACCAACGTTGACGCCGATGCTGCCTCGACTTTCGGCGCGGGCAAACCCGCTCCTCCGCCCTGCAGCGCGAGATAACCCGCGCTACCGACTAAAACAACCGTTGCACAAGCAACTGCCGTCATCTTCCAACATACATGATGTTCGTGGTGTTTCATTTCTGGGGGGGTCTAAAATGATGGGTAGGAAATTGCTTTTCACCCCTCGGCACAATTTCTTCTGCCTGGACGCGGGAGCGTTAAGGGATAATTGCTTTTGCCCGATTCCACGCGGGGCGTCCAGCGAAATCGAGCCATTATGTGCGAGGCTGGCTTTGGTTTCCGGCAAAATACCGGCTTTGCTTCAAAGCTCGTCCCGTTCAACTTGCGCACCAGTT
>CALQFT020000180.1 GCA_943329925.2 Opitutus sp. GAS368 | reverse complement strand
CCCTGGGCGTCTTCGCCTCATTCGCCGCCGTCACCGCATACGCTGGCGAGAACTGGCCTCAGGCCGCAGGTCCCAATTCAAATTGGTCTAGCAAAGCCTCCGATGCCCCCGTTTCCTGGAGCGTCGCGCGTAACCAAAATATCGCGTGGCGCACCCTCCTCCCGGAAACCGGCCAAAGCGGTATCGCCGTTTGGGGCGATCGTCTTTTCCTCACCACCATGAAGCCCCTGGTGGAAAATCCCGCCCGTCGCACCGGTTCAGAAATCGTCGGGTATTGTCTGGACGCGCTCAGCGGGAAAATTCTTTGGAGCGTGGAGCTCCCCGGTAGCGTTGAGAGCGAGTATGCTTACGGATACAGCGATTCCTCCTCCCCCACGCCAATTACCGATGGCAAACACGTCTGGTTTTATAATGCCAGCGGCTCGGTGGGGTGCTGGGATTTTGAGGGCAAGCAGGTGTGGATGAGGCTTTGGAAGCCCACTTTCGGGCGACCTTTTAACAAACAATTCGAACCCTTTTTGGAAGGAACCACGCTCCTGAACATGGAACCCCGAGACGAGGCCGATCCAAAGCGTGAAAAAGACCCTTGGAACTACGTGCGTGGTTTGGATAAAAATACAGGCGCCACTCTCTGGGTTTCAGAGGACGCATTGACCCATTACAACACGCCTGGAGTTGGCGCTTTGGCGGAGGGCACCCGTGTGTTACTCCAGGGTCGTGGCGGGCGTCACGGTGTGCCGGAACTTCCTGTGGGATTAAGTCTTACAAGCCTCGCTCCGGGACATGAGGGGCAGACTCTCTGGCGCTATGAGGGGACGGGGTATGTTCTCTATAACATGCAGGTGGACAAAAAATACGCGTACTGGCTCAACGAATCCGACATCCACCAAGTCATCGACATCCAAACCGGAAAACTTATCAAATCCCAGTCCCTGAGTGCAAAAGTCGACTGGCGCTCCTTTGATCCTGCCAACGGAAACTATGTGCTTCACGCCGATGTGAACCTCAAGTCCAGCGAAAGTCCCTACACTGTTTTTCCGGCTTGGAACACGAACATCGCGGTGGAGGGCTACCAGTACTTTTTGTGTTTTACCGATCGGAAAAATGGCCCCCCCCATTGCGTGGGACGAGTCAACATCGAGACCGATAAGGTGGAATACCTCGAACTGCCCGTGCAGGTGCTGCGCGAGGCGGGCAAGCCGGACGCCCTCATTTGGGGGGAACCCCAGACGTCCTCAACCCTCAATTCGCGCGGAATTGATGCAGCAAATGACAAGCGTTCCAAGCGCGACGGTTGGTGGTGGTGCATGCTCGGGAACCCCACGATCTTTGGAGGCAAAATCTACTACACCAACATGCTCGGCGTGACCTACGTCATCGATGCTAAAGCGAAGGTGCTCGATGGAAAAGCGCTTCTGGCCGTCAACGACCTCGGCGCGGCGGGTGAGACTTGGAGTTTAAACTCCATAAGCTACGCAAATTCCCGCCTCTACCACCGCAGTATGAAGGAGGTCGTCTGCATTGGCGGGGCAGGGGGCTCTCTAGCGACTGACGCCAAGCCTGTGGTGCCCGCCAAATAGAACGCTGCAGAATGGGAGCGTTGGGAGAAATAAAAGGGTTGAGGTTGTCGTGGTCTTTAAGATCGAGGATCACGCGCCGCAACGTCAGGAGCCGCACCGTTTCGAGCCGAATATATTTGGCGACACCATCGTGAAGATAGAGGATCCCGCTCATGCGTTTCCGCTGCCGCTTCTCCGCATTCGGGTGCGCGAATTCACTGATTGAAAAGTTCGATTTTGAAAGGACACGTAATGAAGAAAAATATTTCGGCTGCATTTGGGCTCATCGGCGTGCTGGCACTTGCTGGCGTCGCGCGCGGAGAGCTGTTTAAAGACGGTGAGACAGTGTGTTTTCTCGGGGACAGCATCACGGCCCGAGGTAGCACCCAGACCATAATCTCCGATTATTATCTGACGCGCTTTCCAGACCGGACGATCCGGTTCGTAAATGCTGGACGCTCGGGCGATTCGTCTGGCGGTTCGCTCAGCCGTTTGCAGGAGGATGTGATCGCAAAGAAGCCGGCTTGGGTGGCGATCATGTTTGGCATGAATGACGTTAATCGAGGGGCTTATGTCGCAAATCCCGATGCGAACAAAAAGAATCAACAGCAACAAGCTCTCGATGGATACAAGGCGAACATGGAAAAATTAATCGGGCGCATCCGCACAGAGGCGGGCGATCCGAAGTTGTATTTTATCACTCCGTCGCCGTTCGACCAAACGGTCGTGCTCGAAAAACAAAACAATCAACCGGGGTGCAATGATGGACTGGGGCGTTGTGCTGAGATCGTGAGGGAACTGGCTGCGAAGAACCAATCGACCGTCGTGGACTTCCATATGCCCATGACTACGCTCAATCTGGAGCAGCAGAAGAAGGATCCGACGTGGACCATCGTCGGCGGGGATCGTGTTCATCCGGGCGCGCCGGGTCATCTGATGATGGCCTGGCTTTTTCTAAAGACGCAGGGAGCCCCTTCGATCGTTTCGAAAGTCACGGTGGATGCCGTGAGCGGAGACGCGGCGGATAACGTCAATGCGGAGGTGAGGGGCATTGAAAAGAAAGACGGCGGCGTTGCGTTCACTGTGCTGGAAAAGGCGCTGCCGTTTCCACTCGATCCCGCAGCGAAGTCTGTGATGGAGCTTCTGCCGATCGAAAAAGATCTGGATCAGGAGATGTTGTCGGTCACCGGGCTTGCGGAGGGATCCTACGACGTGCGCATCGATGGCGTCACCGTAGGGCGACACATGGCATCCGAGCTGGCACACGGGATCAATCTCGCTTTCAACGCCGCGACGCCGCAATACAAACAGGCGCAATCAGTGCGCAACTATGATGAGCAGCGGCGAAATGCGGAGGCGCAAGCGTGCAGCCTGATGAATACGCGGCGTTGGATGCAAATTCATTACAAGGTCAACGTCGATGATTCGGCCGCTGTGCAGGCGCACTACGATCACTTTGAGGACAAAAAGGAATACAACGCGGGCATGGCGCTGAACTACATCAAGAATTGGCCGCACCACGGAGAACTCCTCCAACAGGTGACGGCGCATGAGAAAAGCGCGATGGCGAGTCGCATTCCAGTTCCACACACGTACGCCGTGGTGCCCGTCGGGGCGGTGAAAGAATAACAGTGCGCCGGGTTTTATCTTCGCGCTGAGAGTGATAGCTTTTTCATTTGAAGGAAGCCTTGCATGTCTCACGCAATCAATTCCTTCACCACGCCCGAACTATCGCCGTGGCGTTCGAGATCGATGCCAGAACCTCGAAGCAGAGTGAGCCAGGCATTGCAGAGCGGTGTGTCCTTCGAGACGACGAGATGGTGACCGAGTTTAATGCCAGAGCCTCCGCCAGTGATGAGCGTTGGGCAGTTAGTGAGGTTGTGCACGGTGCTGAGGTTGCTGCCGAAGACGATGGTGGTGTGGTCAAACAAGCGACTGCCGTTGGATTCAGGCACTGCCTTGAGCGTGTCGATTAAGCCAGCAAGCAGCTCGGTGTTGGCGGCATCACGCTTCTGCGAGGCCTCCATGCGCTCACCAGGACTGTAGTGGCTCATGTCGTGGGGGGCGACTTTGACGCCAAGGCTGCTGAGCAGGTTAAAGATGGGCAGGCGATAAGTGAGCACGCGGGTGCTATCGGTTTGCAGAGCCGCTGCCATGAGGTCATACATGAGCCGGATTTCATCGCGACCTGAAGATCCCTCTGGAGGCGGTTGGAGCGGTGACTTTGGCTTGGGCACGGACTGCCATTGCGCCTCCTTTGAGAGGCGCACTTCGATCTCGCGGAGGCCTTGAAAATATTCGTCGAGCTTTTCGATGTCGTTCTTCGCTAGGCCGCGCTGGAGATCGCGCGCTTCCTCCATGACGGTGTCGAGCATGCTGCGCTTCTGTGCCAAGCGAAGTCGCAATTGGTCCAAGGGCACATTTTCGGCGGAGAAAAGACGATTAAAAGCAAGGAGAGGCGAATTCTGTCCGCCGAGTGGCTTGCCGCGATTGTCCCAGGCCAGCGACAAGCCGGGGCCGTGTCCAGGGCCGGAGAGATCCTTGTCGCTGCCATTAAGCTGAAGGGAGGCAAAGCGGGTGTCTTTACCAAAAGCTGCTGCCGCAACTTGATCCGCAGAGATGCCATTGTGAAACGCCGCGCCGCTCTCATGCGGATTTGCACCGGTGAGCCAGAAGGTGCTGCCGGCGTGCGCATCCTCGGAGTATCGGTTGGAGAGGCCCTGCACGATGGTGATGTCGTCCTTGTGACGGGCGAGCGGGGCGAGGCCTGGAGGCAGGGCAAAGTTGGGGCCGGTTTGCAAGCGATCCGGAAACCAAGTCTCTTGGGTGACTCCGTACCCCATGGCAATGAAGATCATGCGCTTGGTAGGCGCAGCGGGTGCTACAGCCGCTGCGAATTTACGAAAGCCTACGGACTCAAGAAATGGCAGCGCCAGCGTGGCCGTGCTGGAACGGAGGAAGTGGCGGCGGTTGATCATGATGTTGGAGTGGTGCGGAGGCTAATTATTTGGAATGAAACTCTTCGCTGTTCACCAAAGTGTGAATGAAGGTGCGCAGAGCAAAGTCCTGCTGCTTGGCTTCTGAGATCATCGTCTCGAGAAGGGCTTCATCTCGAAAACCAATAGGACGGCCGAGGGCGTATTGGATGAGCGCCATGCTGTAGCCCTTCGCGAAATCTTTGGCTCGGGCGTGGATGAGATCACGCAGCTCTTGGTAGGTATTGAAAGCGGGGCCTTTGTGGAAAGCTCCGGCGGGCTCCACGGGCCACGTTTTCTTGCCAAGGCCAACACGCGCGTAGGAGTCCTCGGTGCGCCACTGACCGACGGCATCAAAGTTCTCTAGGCCGAAGCCGATGGGGTCGATTTTGCGATGGCAACTCGCGCACTGCGGCTGCTCCTGATGTGCGAGCAGTCGCTCTTGGGTGGTTAGCAACTTGTTCTCGAGACGGTTAAGCTGAGGCACATTCGCAGGCGCTGGCGGCGGGGGATCATTCAGTAGCTTGCGCAGAACCCAGGCGCCGCGCTCGATGGGGCTGGAGTGCTCGCCATTGCTTCCCATGCCATGAATCGCCGCCATGCCGAGCAAGCCTCCGCGTGGTGAGTCCGCAGGCAGCTTCACAGGCCGGAACGCATCTCCATTCATATCGGGCAGGCCGTAGTAGTTCGCCAGCAGACCATTCACCACCACGTAGTCGGACTTCAGCAGTTTGCTCAGGCTGTGGTTTTGCCTCAGGAGGTGAGCGAAGGTTTCATAGACCTCCATCCGTGCGGCCTCCTTGGTGCTAACATCAAAGTTAGGGTAGAGTACATTGTTGAACCGGAAAAAATCGAGGCGGTCCATGCGCAACCATTGGTGAAGAAATGGGCGCAAAAAATCGGCGGAGCGGGGATCCTCAAGTAAGCGATTGGTTTGCTCCGAGAGTACCTCCGGTTTCAAAAGCTCGCCGCTCGCCGCGAGATCCCGCAGTGCCTGATCTGGTGGCGCACTCCAGAGGAAATAAGATAGCCGTGTGGCCAGTTCACGTGGGCTGAGATTTCCCGTGACACTGGGCTGCTGCGGTTCGGTACCGGATAACTCGCTCAGATACAGAAAACGCGGTGAAGCCAGCACGAGCGCGAGGGTTCCGGCTAGTGCCTGACGATGATTTTCACCGTGAGTGCGGCGATCCTCATAGACCGAAACGAGTCGCTTCAAAAAACCAGATGAGGGCTGTTGCCCACGAAAAGCTTCTAGGCAAAAGCTTTCCAATGCCTTGCTCAGGACCGCCGGTGGAAGATTGCTTTTCGCATCGCCAACCACCTCTGAGAGAGCGTTCATTCCCGGTGCATCAGGTTTGGCCGGAAGGCGCTCCACCTCTGCCCAGTCTATCCACACGGCGAAGTCGAGTCCTACCCCGTTCTCCTGAATGCCAACGTTTTGTTTGATATTTGGCTGGTTGTCATCGTCGTGAGTTCCTCGTTCCCGCACAAAAAAAGTCCGCAGCCCCTTGGATGTCAACGTCACTGGGAGCTCGATAATCTGTGGTTCAGTGAGCGTGCCGGTCACCATTCGAGTGCTTTCGTGCTTGAATGGATTGCCGCCGCCCATTCCGAACTCGATGAAACGCCGCTCCGGCAAGACCTTCTCCGAAGCCGCTACCCGTAGGCGCACGACGTAGTCTCCCGCTGGCCAGCCGTGGACATTAAAGTTGAAGTATGAGTTGACCTGATTGTCACCGACACTCAGCCAGG
This sequence comes from Opitutus sp. GAS368, assembly GCA_943329925.2. Taxonomy (GTDB): domain Bacteria; phylum Verrucomicrobiota; class Verrucomicrobiia; order Chthoniobacterales; family Chthoniobacteraceae; genus Chth-196. Next base: position 1,055 of record CALQFT020000180.1, on the reverse strand, counting down.
CACCGGTCTGATTTTCAGGCTGGGACAGGAACCAAGATTGATATGGCACATTGCGATTCCAAGTTCCGTCGGAGGCCGCGAAGGTGGCATCCTGCGCATCCTTAAATCCATACTCCACGGGCGAGGGGGCGCCGGTGAGCGCCGCCCATGAGTGGTAAAAAAGGTGCGCAGATTTACCCTGCCCCGCCTTACGCAATTCGGCCAGTGCAGTCTTATTCTCCGGGAGCGCTGCAGCCTTATCCACCGCCCGCGTCCACTTGTTGTATGCCAGACGGGATTCGATGCGCTGCTTTAATGATTTGCTGACCCGCTCTAGGAGGCCTTTTTCCGCCTCAAAGCGTTCCTTCTTCACTAGGCTCGCTTGATCGTGACGCTCGAAAGCCTCCAGCATGGCATCGCGACCAAGATCGACGTATTGCTCGAACTGATCGCCCGACATGAAAAGATTGGTTCCTGCCGTGTCGAAGCCGGAAGCGTTCTTGTCAGCCGGCAGTTCGCTCGTATCCATCGTCACGCCCAAGAGTTCCCGCATCGTGTTGCCATACTCCCTTTGGTTCAGCCGACGCATGGTGATGACGCCTTTCGTATCACCAAGGTTCCGGCGGGCCACGACCATTACCTTGGCCAGATCATCAAGGAAGTCTGCCTTGGCATCGCTAGGTACCTGCTTTTCATCTTCCGGAGGCATGTCGCCTGAGTTCAGTGCATTAAGTACCTTTTGCCAGCGCTCGGCATTGAGGTTGTCCGTGATGGTGAATGGGATTTCATCGACACGGAACTTTCCCTTCTGTTTTTCGGGGCCGTGGCAGGCCAAGCAATGCTCCTTCAGCAGAGCTTGATGTTTCTGCGGCAGCACCGCTTTGGGCTCCTGCGCGCTGCTGGGTGCGGCAATCATGGCGCAAGCAGCCAGCAATGAGAGCAGGCGCGGAAGGAGGAAATGATGCGGCACCGGATAACGGCGGCACGGTCCGGACAAGACCTTTTTTAGTTCCGCGAGTGACATGCGGAGCAGTTTGCCGCAAAGGAACAGTCGCAGAAAGGCTAAATTACATGGG
>CALQFT020000179.1 GCA_943329925.2 Opitutus sp. GAS368 | reverse complement strand
GTCCTTCTGGAGGCTAAACTACCAGACCGCCTTGGCCGTGGATCCCCGTCCCACCCTGCGGCGCAGCGCGCTCCAATGCGAGGGATTCATCGCCTATGACATCGAGTACCGCTCTACGGGCGTTTTTACCCTAGGAGGCTGGTTGCTTCTGCCCCGCAACGGGATAGTGAGGCGCGGCCTGATCGTAGGCCACGGATATGGCGGCCGCTCAGGCCCTGATTTACCGCTCCCAGTAGGCGACGCAGCCGTCCTTTTCCCCTGCTTTCGCGGCCTATCACGCAGCGCCCGCGCCCCCATCTCTACCAACCCGCAATGGCATGTGCTTCACGATTTGCACCAACGCGACCGTTATATCATTCGAGGCTGCGCAGAAGATCTCTGGCTGGGGGTCTCTGCGCTACTCGCGCTTTACCCTTGGATCCAAGGGCGTATCGGGTACATGGGCACGAGTTTGGGAGGCGGGGTCGGCGCGCTGGCTTTGCCTTGGGAATCGCGCATCGCGCGCGGTCACTTTTGTATCCCGACCTTCGGACATCAGGAACTGCGGCTGAACTTTGAATCCAACGGCAGCCTCTCCGCTGTTCGCAGCTTTTACAAACAACACCCCGAGGTGGTTAAAACGTTGCGTTATTTTGACGCCGCCGTCGCCGCTTCGTTTCTCACGCAGCCTATGCACGTGGCTGCGGCAGCCTTCGACCCCATGGTGCCGCCACCCGGACAGTTCGCCATTTACAACGCGCTGGCTGGGGAAAAGCAGCTCCTTGTGCTGGGGGCAGGCCATTTCGAATACGCAGACAAGCCAAAGCAGGATAAAACGTTAACGAAACAGCTTAAAGACTTTTTCAAACCGCTATGAACCGCGAATACCACCGTTGGCACAGCACAAGTTTGAACCGCCAGATGGAACTCCTCGTTTTCGGTCATGCCGGCGCCCGGGTACTGGTCTTCCCGACACGCGACGGCCGTTTTTGGGAACACGAAGCGCTGCGTCTTGTGGAATCCATTGCTCCAAAGGTCCACGCCGGGCACCTGCAACTCTTCTGTCTGGATTCCATCGATCACGAAAGTTTTTACTGCGACTGGAACCATCCCTCCGGACGAATCAAGCGCCACATGGAGTTTGAACACTATGTCCTGGAGGAAGTTATTCCATTCATAAACAAAAAAAACGAACACCCCTGTACCATCTCACACGGCTGCAGCCTTGGCGCCTTTCACGCCGTCAACATCGCTCTGCGCCATCCGCAGTTGTTTCAAAAAATCTGCGCTTTTTCGGGCCGCTACGACCTCACCCTCGCGGTGGAACACTTCCGCAACCTGTTTGACGGGTACTACGACGAGGACGTCTATTTTCACACACCCACCCACTTCCTCGGACAATTAAACAGCGAACTCCAGTTGGAACATCTGCGCCGCATGGAGATCGTACTGACCATTGGGGCGGAGGATCCATTCTTGGGTAACAACCGTCTTTTAAGTCGCTTGCTTCATGCCAAGCGTGTCGCCCATTCGTTGCATGTCTGGAACGGACGCGCCCATCGCGGCGCGGAATGGCGAAAAATGCTGCCGTTGTATTTGTAAAGAACACCCGTGACCCGGGCGGCTGTTGAAACCTGTTGCGGTGTGTAATACTACCCTTGATCCTCGGAGCCGGGCGGCTCTCATTATCGAACAAGTCATGGACGAGCAAATTCCTTTTTTCCACAACGTACAACTCGCCGACAATCCCGAACCGCGCTGCCCCTGCGTCGTGGTGTTGGACATTTCAACTTCTATGAGCGGAGATGCCATCGAGGCGCTCAACCGTGGGGTAAGGCAATTCATCCAAGAGCTTTCCACCGACAGCCTCGCGAGCCGACGGGTGGAAGTCGCCATTGTCACTTTCGGCAGCTCCGTCCAATTGGCCGCCGACTTCACCTCACCACGCAGCCTCCTCCCGCCACACTTCAAAGCCGAGGGCGCAACTCCCATGGGCGAGGCCGTCGTACGCGCCTACTCGGTGCTCCAATCCCGCAAGGAGGAGTACCGCCGCGCCGGACTGTCCTACTTCCGGCCCTGGATGTTCTTGCTCACAGACGGAGCCCCAACCGACGCCCATTCCAAGCACTGGAAAGATGCCGTCCGACTTGTCCACGAGGGAGAAGCCAACAGGCACCTCCTTTTTTTCGGCGTAGCAGTTAACGAGGCGGATCAGGCCGTACTCAACACGCTTTGCCCGCCGAAGCGCCCGTCGCTCAAGCTAAAGGGGCTGCAGTTTGGGGAGTTGTTCAGCTGGCTGACCGCCTCGCTAAAATCTGCCTCCGCCTCAGCCCCGGGGAGCGCCATCGCCTTGCCGCCCACCAACGGCTGGGCCACCATCGAAGTGTAAAATTTGATGGTGGAAACTGTTAAACTCCAATTTTCACTGAGCTATGCCCGTTTTCGATGAAACCGGGCGGGCATGGGAACTTGGCCCTAAAATAGCCGCGGGTGGTGAAGGCGTTGTGCACCAACTGCTGCACGCACCGGAGTATTGCGCAAAAATCTACCATTCCACGCCGCTTTCCGCCCTCAAGCAGGCCAAACTGAAGGCGCTGTGCGGATTACCAAAAGAGCTCCGAGGAAATCTCGCGCTTCCTCTCAGTCTTATTTTTTCCCAACGGGGCGGGAGTCAGGCCCTCGGGGTGATTTTGCCCTTCATTCAGGGGCACGACATTTTCGAGCTCTACAACCCCCAAGGACGCCGCGAGCATTTTCAAAAAGCTGATTTCGCCTTCCTCGTGGCAGCGGCACGCAATCTTTCCATTGCATTCAAAGTATTGCATGAAAACGGGATAGTGATGGGCGACGTCAACGAGCAGAACATCAAGGTTCGACCCGATGCAACCCTTAGCCTTATCGACTGTGACAGTTTCCAAATCGAACACCACGGCCAGCGCTACACCTGCAACGTCGGAACCCCGCTCTGGACGCCGCCCGAACTGCAGGGTGTCTCTCTCTCCGAACTTGAGCGCACCCCCAACCATGACGCGTTCGGTCTGGCACAACTCATTTTCCTGCTTCTATTTGCAGGCCGCTACCCATTCGCTGGAAAGCCTCTCAACTCCGAGCCTCTCCCTCCGGAAGCCGCCATCGCAAAGTTCGCCTTCGCCTTCGACCCCACTCCCAAAGAGCGTCTTTTGGAACCTCCGCCGGCCGCTCCCCCATTCGACTCTCTCCCCCCATCGCTCCGAAACCTCTTTCTGCGCGCCTTCCGCCGAGGTTCCGAGCTTCCCAGCGCGCGCCCCTCGCCCACCGAGTGGATAACGGAACTACAGGCCTTGGGGGGAAGTTTGACGCGTTGTCCCTCATGGCCGGCCCATCTGCACTGGAAAGGAAGCGCTGCGTGCCCTTGGTGCGGCATTTTACAAACTGCACGCGTGGAATTATTTCCTGCACCACCAGGAACCCCGTCAAACCCTGAGGGTGCCCCAGCTTCTCATGGCGCTTGGGTGGATCGTCTTCTCGCCCTTAGCTTTGAGCCCCTTCAATTCGGCCCGCCATCTGCCGCCATGCAAACTGCTGCAGTAAACGCTCTGGAGCTCGAAGTAACATCATGGATGCCGGGGTTTCTGCGGCGCATCCCATTTGTGCAAAGGAATATAAACGCCAGCCACTTAAATGAACTAAAGTCCCGCGTATCCCAGGCCAACCAGACTGTTGGATCCTTTTCCAATCAGGCCTCCACTCTCTTTTTGCAGCATTTTGCTCAAGCGCAACCCCTACTCAAAAGTGCCCACGATACCGCTGGAAAACTTAAAAGCATCGGCACGCCTAGCTCCAAAGCCGTCGCCCAAGTACTCGCCCGCCATCAACTTCGCGAGCTCCAAGAGCACTTGGAAAGGCAACTTCTTCACCGGGCGCAAGTCGCTGGCTTGGGACAGAGCCGCCGCGCCACGCTGCAATCGTACCAGATAATCACCGCGTGGGATGTCACGGAAGCCGCCCTTTTGGCTCTTCCTGGATTTGGCATGACCCTGACCCGCAAGCTCTTGGATTGGAGAAAACTCCATGAACGCGATTTCCAGCTCTCCTACCGCCCCCCAACGGCAATCCAAGGCAACGCAACCTTTACCGCTGCAGTTCAAAAGGAAGCCGACGAACTTGTCACAAATGCCAAGCGCTTACTCAGTCAAATCAACGAGGTCAAGTCCCGCTACGCCAGCTCCTTCGCGACGCTCCAAGCGGCCTACCACGATGCGTATGCGAAATGGACCGCATTGGAAACTCGCATCAAACAGCTCAGCGCCATGATGTAACCCATCTACACGCCTTATTCTCCGGCAATCACCAGCGCAATTTCTCCCTTCGCCGGGTGAGCCGTATAATGGGCAAGCAACTCGCCCGGAAGCCCCCGGCGATACTCTTCGAACTGCTTTGTCAACTCACGCGCGACGCATATCATCCTCTCGGGCAATAATCTAGAGCATGCCTCTAATGTCTTCAAAATGCGGTGCGGCGATTCAAAAAATATCGTCGTCTCCGGGCGCGCCCCCGCCGCGGCAATCTCACGCTCCCGCCCGCCGCTTTTCACCGGTAAAAATCCACCGAACAAAAACCGTTCCGTTGAAAAACCCGAACCCACCAATGCGGTCAGCACCGCGCTGGCTCCCGGAATAACGGTGTAGGGAAGCCCTTGCGCAATGCACGCCCGCAACAAACGGTGGCCCGGGTCGGAAATGGCGGGCAGTCCTGCATCCGTGATCACCGCAACGGAACGCCCAGCTTGCAGATCAACTATCAGTTCCGCGGTGCGCCGAGCCTCGTTGTGTGCATGATACGAAACCATGCGTGCCCTGATCTCAAAGTGGCGAAGGAGATGCCCTGAGTGCCGGGTGTCCTCCGCCGCAACAAGATCCACAGTCCGCAAAACTTCCAGAGCGCGTGCAGAAATATCCCCCAAATTGCCAATCGGTGTCGCAACAAGGTAGAGCACGGGGCAATTCGTCTACCAACCTTCGCTCAAATAACTCGTCAAACGCACCGATGCATCCTCGGCCGCTTGCGGAATAGCCTGACGCTCGTCCCGGCTCACATCGGCCGTCAGGGGATTTGCGCTGCTGACAAAGAAGCTGGATGTGCCGCGCACCTCGCGTTTAAACAGACTTTTCCCAGTGCCCTTTTCTTGCACATCCACTTTGAGCACAAGATCCAAGGTGAACTCACTGGTCTGATAAAAGTCAGCCAAAATCCCCTTGCTCGAATTATTGCGGACGCTCCGAGCCGGCTGACGATCCAGCTTTTCCACCGTGCACAACACCACAGCATCCGCATCCTTCTCCGATACAATACGATACGTACCATCCTGCTGAATTTGTTTGATTAGTACATTGGCCAGCAATACTTCTAACCGAGGCTCCAGCGTGTTGTTCTTAAACGCAGGCACAGCAAGGGTCCGCACCTGCGCCATCGCAGCAGGTTTCACCGGTCCAAGATGATAGCCCGCACAGCCTGAACTGCTTGCCGCCAGCAAAACGACCGCGGCAACAGAAAGCCCCCACCGCACAGGAAAAAATACGGAGTCAGTTGCGCGAGTTGGGACCATATCTGGGCAAAAAAGAAAAGCGTTCCGGCGCGGCACTACGGATTCCGAGGCGACGGAGGCGTGACGCGAGGGGGAATCAACGTGGAGCCCTCTGCGGCACCTGCGCCGCCCTTACCGATATCCGAGGGCAGTGGCACCGTATCCGCCTCATGAAGCCGAAAGCTCGCAGCGGAAGGCACCAGAACTTCAGGCCCGTTTCCGCCCGCTGTCTTGCCAGAGGGATCCTTCAATTTTGGCCCCACATAATCGGGACGAGAGGCAGTGCTCACGGAGGCCTGCATCTTCTTGCGGCTCTCTGCGTTGGCGGGCGAGTCCGGCGCACGATTCTCCACCCGCAAAGCATCCTCTCCAAGAGCCGCTTTCAAAACATCCAGCCGCGCCTGTGAGTATCTCGCCTCCTGCGAGCCGGCATATTTACTGATAACATCGCGGTAATACACAGCCGCCGCACGGTTTTTACCCGTCTTCTCGTAAAACTTTGCGACATTCAGTGCCGCTTTCCGGTTTCCAGCTTCCAGCAACTGTAAATTCTCCCGGGCCTGAGTGGTACGCCCGTTATGAGGAGCGCGGTTCAAGAAGTCTTCAAAGGATTCCTGCGCCCGCGCGCGATCTGTATTGTCGTAAGAGCCTTTCTTAACACTTCGCAACCGAATATAGCCCATCTGGTACTGGGCCTCGTCGGCTATGGAATCCGATGGAAAGCGCTCAATGATTTGCTGATACGCAGCAAGTGCTTCGGCGTCTTTACCTTGCCGCTCCATCATCAACCCCCTGAACAACATCACTTGCGCCGCACTTCGCGAGTAAGGGGCGCGCTTCAAAATCGTATCAAACATTTCCTCGGCGCGCTGATTTGAGGCAAACATCTTCACACCGAACAAACGGCGGCGTTCCCCTTCCATGTAACGTTTGGCGAGGCCAAACATCGCATCCAGGGCGCGGCTAAACTCTTTGCTCTCCGGGTGCTTGACCACCAGTTCGTCATACGCCTCGAAGGCGTCCTCAAACCTCCCCTTTTTCTCCAAAGTTTCTCCCAACTTAAAGCGCGCCTCGGCAGCCTGCTGAGACAGAGGGAACACTTTGATAAGACGCTTGTAGGCGTCGCTTGCCGTCCCGATATCTCCCTTGGCCTCCATATCATGGGCATATTTCAGCTGCAAATCCGCCGTCTTTGCCACCGGCGTCGAAGTCCCAAGAATACTAACCCCTTCACGCACCCAACCTTCGTTGGGCCGATACACAAGATCCGCGTGAGACGCTACGGGAAGAGATAAGACCGAAACGCAAAGCAGCGCGGCAGGCAGGGCGGCAGACTGTAGGGAGAGACGTGACATCTTTTTCAAGTTAATCACGCTAGCAGCAATCGTCAAGAAAGCCCCTAGCTAAGAAAATTCGGATTATTTGATTTTTAGCCGAGGATCCTGAAGCTTTGTCCAACACCAAACATCGTCTTCATACTCGTCGTCCCATTGAAGCTCATTCAATTAAACACAGGCATCATGGAGAACACGAAAAACAAAACGCACGTGAACAAGGGGATCAAAATTCAACTGTTCAATCTCGAGGAAGCCCCCCTAAGAACAAAAAAATTTAGCGGAAGTGAATCCCGTTATAGTACAGCGTCTTCAAGCGCATATTCAGGAAGCCTGGTAACACGAGTAACGCCGACCCTTTTTCCAATTCTCCAAATAACCAACACGCTCTCTAGGCGGAATACTGACGGTTTAAAACATGACCAGTTGTCGCCTTAGGTGGGAAAGGCTTGAAAAAGTATTAAAAAAACCACCTCCTGCCTTCACAAACTCTAACTCGATGAAGTTCCCCTCCCTCACCCGTCGTGCAGTCCTCGCC
>CALQFT020000178.1 GCA_943329925.2 Opitutus sp. GAS368 | reverse complement strand
TTCTCCTCCGCCCATCGACTGCTGCCAACGGGTGGCTATGACAAGTTATCTCGTCTTTGTTTGGAGGCCAGCATGACGCGGGAATGCTTTTATCACGTTCAACGCGGTCGACGTTTGGCGGACATAGACAAGCGACTCGTTGGCGATGACTACCGCAATATGTTCATGTGCGAGGATCACACGCATTGGCTCAACGGGTTCTGGCAAGGCCGACTCAATGAATGAACTCTCCACGCCTGCGTCGAAATAACCTCATGCCCTCCGCGCTGCTCGCCCTCGAATACCCACACAAACTAGGGCGCCCGCCCCTTGCGAGGCGAGCGCCCTGTTTCAATTATCTGCCGTTCTCTAAACTGCTCGTTCGCCAGTCTCTTCGGTGCGAATGCGCACCGCCTCCTCGACGTTGCTCACAAACACTTTGCCGTCGCCGATTTTACCCGTCTTGGCAGCCTTGACTACCGCCGCGATGGCCTGCTCCAGCAGCGCGTCGGTTAGCACGATCTCGAGCTTGATCTTCGGTAGGAAATCCACCGTGTACTCGCTGCCTCGATAGATTTCGGTATGGCCCTTTTGGCGGCCAAACCCTTTGACCTCCGTGACGGTCATGCCTTCGACCCCGATTTCAGCAAGGGCGTCTTTAACCTCTTCCAACTTGAAGGGTTTGATAATGGCTTCGATTTTTTTCATGGTCTTTGTTTGTAGGGTACTGGTTTGACTTTATCACACCACAGAAGCGGCATGTTACAAGCCGGTGAATCAACCTTAGATCAGATAGCCTTCCTCCCCGTGTTCACTGATGTCCAACCCGGCGTCTTCAACTTCGGGACTTGGGCGCAAACCGATCAGCGCCTTCACCACAAAGGCGATGAGGGCCGTGGCCACGACAGAAATCACCAGAGTCAGCGCAATTGCCTTGCACTGAACGCCCGCTAAGCCGCCGTTAGCCACAAAATCGGCCAGTCCATTGCCGGGTTCGGCCGCTGTTTTTGCCGCCGTCACTGCCGTATCCAGATTGCCGTTGACCGTCTTGGTGGCCAACAACCCGGTGAGCAACGCGCCCAAAGTCCCGCCCACGGCGTGCACGCCAAAGGTGTCCAAGGCGTCGTCGTAGCCCAAAATTCCCTTGATGTGCATCACGAAAATGTACGGCACCACTGCCGCCAACACTCCGATGAGCACCGCCCCGGTGGTGTCCACAAACCCGCACGCAGGTGTGATGACGACCAACCCAGCCACTGCGCCCGAGCAGAAGCCCAAGATCGAAGCGTGTCCGCGCAAGAGGCGCTCCATCAGCGCCCAGACAAAGGAGGCCGTAGCCGCCGCGAGGGTCGTGGTGGTGAAGGCGTTTGCTGCGATGCCGTCGGCTGCCAGGGCGGAGCCGGCGTTGAAGCCGTACCATCCCACCCAGAGCATCCCGGTGCCCACCATACACAGCACCATCGAGTGAGGGGCCATGCGATCCTTCCCAAACCCGGTGCGCTTGCCCAGAATCATGCACAATATCAGCGCACTCCAGCCCGAGGTCATGTGAACCACCGTGCCGCCCGCAAAGTCGATGGCGGGAATCGCCGCGTCCTTGTTCCATACGCCGTTCATGAGACCCGTCACGCCCCACACCATGTGGGCCATCGGGAAGTAAACAACGAACATCCAAGCGCCAATGAAGGTCATGATCGCAGAGAACTTCATACGTTCAGCAATCGCGCCGACAATCAAAGCCGGGGTGATAATGGCGAACATCATCTGGTACATCGCAAACACATTGTGCGAAATCCAGTACGAGTAATCCGTGTTCGGCGCGGAATCGACCCCCTTCATGAAGAAGTACTCCGAGCCTCCGAGATACGGACTGTTAAAGCTCTTCCCGAAGACTAGGCTGTAGCCGAACGCCCACCACAACAGGGTGACCATTCCGGCGCAGCCGAGGCATTGGGCCAGTACGCTAAGAACGTTCTTTTTGCGCACCAAGCCGCCGTAGAAGAGCGCCAACCCTGGGAGCGTCATAAAGAGCACCAGTGCCGCAGAGGTCATCATCCAAGCGTTATGGCCCGGCCCAGCGACTCCCAAGGTGTTTTGTTTAAAGCCTTCCGGGAAGACTTCCTCCTCAACCCCTGCGTCATTTTTCTTTTTGAGCTTCAAACTCTTGAAGGCGTCTTCCGGGTTGGTGTTTTGCAGGTAAGCCTCCAGCGCGTTGATACGCATTTCGAGGGTGGCCTCTGGTGCGCTCGCCACCGCCGGTGCCGCAGTTGGTGATGCCGAGAGGGCTGCCGTTGGGTTCGGCACAGTTTCCTGTGCGTTAAGCGGTGCTGAAGAATAGAGGCAGGCAACTAGGGTGCAGGCCAAAGTCGCCGCCAGTCTTGGGATTTTGATCATACTAGAATGGGTTTTGGATGTGGGTGGTTGAGTGCGGTAGCCGACGGTCCTGGTCATGGGACTGCCTGCCTCCGGTTCCAGGAGGACGTGGGGCGCACTCTTGGAACACACGTTCTTTTAGCTAACCGCGTGCCACGATGCATAAATTGCTTATAATAAACCTTAAGCGCATTTAGCCTGCCGCCTCCTTTACTCGCTGGAGTGGCTGATAAACTGCAACTGTATATAATTCGACAAAACCCCACTGGGCTCACAGCCTCGCTTGGTTCTGTTGGTCGAAATTATACAGTTTGTAAGGAAATCGACTGCCCGGCCGCCCGCTCACTGGCCGAAGTGGAACCCTCTCCCCGATCTTGATGTTGGCTTTTGTTTCAAATTTTTCTGTCAGTTACTCCACTCTAACCTCAAAAGTTATTCCGCATGAATAAATACGTCCCCTTGATCAGCTCCGGTACCGCCGGCCCCCTCGGTGTTCTTCATTTGCCGCGCCTTTGGCAAAAGGCCTCCCTGGAAGCGCAGGGCAAATTACACGCCGACTATCCCGGCATCGGCAAAGGCTATGACTCGATGGTGTTGGCTGCCTTGAATCTCTCCGAAAGTGCAGTGCGCGAATTCATTAAAACCAAACCGAGCTACACCCAGCTTGAAGCGTGGATCGTCAAGCAGCCCGGCGTCAAACTCGACAAGGCCACCATTTACAAAAACAACGCCGCCATTCTCGGCTACATCCATGCCGACGCCACCCGCCACAATATCCTAACGGCAGTCGGACTTTCCGATGACGGCTCGGTAAACCCTGGTGCAGTAGACCTCAATAACCTCGACGACTGGGCGACTTTTCACAAAGAAGTCCTTAGCTAACCGAGCTTACCTCCAAAGCCTGCAACTCTGGTTCCCTCCCGGGTTGCGGGCCGTTTCTTTTCATTCTTTATGAACGCAAAAATCGGATTTGTTGGACTGGGTCGGATGGGGGCCAACATGGCTCGCCGCCTCAAGGATTGTGGGTTTGCAATCACCGCGGTTTACGACATCCACCAAGAGACGGCAACTAGCCTCGCGGGGGAACTCGGTGCTGTTGCAAGCTCCACTCTCGCAAGCGTAACCGCCTTGTCAGACGTGGTGATTACCGTCGTGACCGATGACGCCGCCATGCGCGCTATTTTCGCTGGGAGCGGCGACACTCTGCTCACTGGAGCGCAGGGACGGACATTTATTAATTGCGCGACGGTTTCTCCGGCGGTGCATTTGGAGGTGGAGGCCGCTGCGCAAAAAGTGGGGGCCCATGCCCTCGAAGGATGTATGGCCAGCAGCATCACCCAGGCGCGGGAGGGTTCGCTTTATTTGATGGTGGGCGGGAGGAGAGATGTTTTTGAGGGGGCAAAGGCGATCCTCGAGAAATTGAGCACAAACGTGCGTTATATTGGCCAAGCGGGGGAAGCGGCAAAGGTTAAGGCGCTGGTGAACATGGTTATGAACATCAACACGGCTGGACTCGCTGAGGGCTTGGGGCTCGCCTCCGCACTCGGCTTGGACTTGTCAATGGTGCGTGAAATATTTTCTCAAACCGGTGCGGCATCGCGCGTGCTTGTGACAGACGGAGAGGACATGCAAAATCGTGATCACGCCTGTTTCTTCAGCGCCTCGCACGCGGCAAAGGACAGTGCCATCGCACTTAGACTCGGCGAAGCCGCGGGGCTGCTGCTGCCACTGGCCACCGCCACCAAAGCGCAGTACGAGCGCATGGTTGCCGCAGGACTGGGCGAACTCGATAAATCAGGTATCGCGGAACTGACCTTTCGCGAGCGCAGTCCAGCGACATAACGAAGCCACCTGCGGAACAAAAGGCTCCGCAGCAACCTCACAGCAGGGTTTTCTTTGCCTTTTTGCCGCCCCGCGGCTTCGATAACATTGCCAGCTTCAAGCCCTGCTTTTATGAAACCGCCCCGCATCCAACCCAGTTCCCGCCTGCAAGACGTCCGCTATGAAATTCGCGGCCCCCTCGCCAGACGCGCTGCTGAATTGGAAAAGGCTGGTTATGAGATTATTAAGTTAAACATCGGCAACCCTGGCGCCTTCGGTTTTCGAGCTCCGGAAACCATGCGGCTGGCCATGATTGAAAACCTGCGCGAAGCGGACGCCTACTGCTATCAAAAGGGAATTTTCCCCGCACGGGAGGCCGTCGTAATGCAGCAGCAAACTCGTGGTGTTAAGGACATTACCGCTGATGACGTATTCATGGGCAACGGCGTCTCAGAACTCATTCTGTTCTGCCTTTCCGCCCTTCTGGAAACCGACGACGAGGTTCTGATTCCCAGTCCGGACTATCCTCTGTGGACTGCGGCAACCACGCTTCACTCCGGAAAAGCAGTGCACTACCCCTGCCACCCGGAAAAAGGGTTTGTCCCCGATCCGCAGGAAATCAGGGCACTTATCACCCCGAGAACCCGGGCGATTGTGGTCATTAATCCCAACAACCCTACCGGCGCAGTCTATCCGCTGGAAGTGGTCACTCAATTGGCCCGACTGGCCGAGGAGCATCATTTGGTGATGTTTTCAGACGAAATTTACGACCAAGTCCTCTTTGACGGTGCCACGCACGTCCCTATGGCCACGTTGGTCAAAAAAACCCTCTGCGCAACTTTTGGCGGCCTCTCCAAAGTATACCGGGCCTGCGGGTTCCGCGTCGGCTGGGTGAGTTTTACTGGCGAAAAGGGAGGGGCGCGGGACTACCTCCAAGCATTGGAATTGCTGGCAAGCCTGCGCCTGTGCTCTAACGTTCCCGGCCAGTGGGCCGTTCAAACCGCACTCGGAGGGAAGCAATCCATCACCGAATTAACCCGCCCAGAAGGGCGCCTGTGGAAAACGCGCAAAGCCATTCAGGATGCGGTGACCCATTCTCCCTTTCTTTACTCACAAATCCCCATGGGGGCCATGTACGCATTCATTGGCGTTGATCTGGCTCGTCTTCCCCACTTCGACGACCAGAAATTCGCCTTGGAATTACTGGAGCGAAAACACGTACTTGTCGCTCCGGGGACCAGCTTCAACGTCCCGTACCGCAATCATTTTCGCGTCACTCTGCTTCCAGATTGGGAAACCATGCGTGATGTCTTTGAGCGCATCAATGAACTCCTGCTCGAATACGCCGCAGCTCCCCATCCTGCCGCAGCGACGACGTTGCTTCCCACAACCGCCCCCAACAACTCAGCGTCGGCGTAAGCGCGCTTGAATTATCTCAGCAAGGCGCTCTTCCAAATCGGGGTGATGATCCAAGAGGCGCTCAAAGCTGCCATGCCGAAGCAAGAGCACTTCACAAGGCTCCTGCGCACGCACGCTTTCAGCATCCGGCACGCCGAACATCAGGGAGTTTTCTCCAAATACAGCTCCTGGCCCCACTTGCGTAACCCTTTCGCCATTTCGTAAAATCTCAGCCCTTCCTTGCAGCAACAAATAAAATCCATCAGCTTCCACCCCTTGCTGTTGCACAAAGTCGCCGGCCTCGATGGAAAGCCGTTCCAGCATCCTTGAGGCCTCACTTAACAGCGTCTCGGAGGCCATCTTAAAAACCTCCACCCGACGAATCAAAGTGTGGTCCTGATCGCGCTGCGCAATGTTCTCCAGCAGTGCTTCTGCGCACCCTCTTCCAAAAGGAGCGTCTTCAATCGTGGTCTTGACCTGCTGCAACCGGACCCCAGAGCGCAGATTTTGACGGATACCGTCGAACAGCGCTCGATCCGCCTCTGGGTCATGAAACGGCTGGCCCGGCACGCTGTATTCACTCACCCCACGCAACGGCAGACACACCGTCGTAGGTCCAATGCAGGCGTTTACCTTTGCCGCAATCCGTTCGCCAATGCGTACGCATTCCTGAGGAGCGGTTCGCATCAAGACCAAACCGTCGCCTGCATCTAAAAATTGGCGGCCCGTAAAGGCCTTCGGTATAGAATCACCGCGCAGATGGACCACATCGGTCCCACCAGGAACAACCACACAGGGCACTCCGGTTTTAGCCGTAGCATCCATCCTGTCGGAGGATGCGGGGAAGGCACCGCCCACCACGGCGTCAGCCATATCGCTCAAGGCGAGGTCCAATACACCGTTTGCGAAACGACCGCCCACCACGGCGTCCATTAAACGTCCCCCCACGCCCTTTCCCGTAAAAGGATGCACATCCAACCCAGCATCAAGCAACACTCCGTAGGAGCGGCTCACACCAGAATCTCGCTGCCCAAATTGGCTCGCCACCACTAACGGTCTATCCAACTTTGAGCCAGCCGCCACACCGAACTCCACCATTCCACACACCGCGCCCGCAGCACGAATCAGCGCCGGTCTTACCACCCGATTCAGACTATCGGTCTCAAGTAGACTAGGCACGAGAACCACATCCTTAAAAACACGCCGTAACCCGAGCCTATCCCCAGAAAGATGCGATACCAAAACACTGGGAAGTCCAAATGGAAGCATCCCCAGCGCATTTCCCACGATTCTCCCCCCACACAATCCCCCGGCCGTCACCAAACCATCCAGACCACCCGCCAAAAAAAGCTGTAACAGCAAGTGCCCAAGAGACTCAGACATCACCGCAGCAGCCCGGCTGCGCTCCTCATGGAGCGCTCCCAGTTGACGCCCAGCCCGTAATAAAACCTCCTCCCGGGCAAAGTCCGGCCGTATTTGCGGCGTTCCCCTAAGCCCCACATCCACCAGAAGCACACGATGCCCCCGGCGTTTTATGCAATCTGATAAATACTGATGCACCACTCCCTTAGTGTCTAAGGTGCCGAGCACAGCGATGATGGCCATGAGTTTACAAAGAAGAAAACGAAATCCGATTAACAGCTCCCACAACACCACAAAAGGCACCTTCTTTGCCACACTCAACTGACGATAAAATTAAAAATCAGAGACAAAGCACACCAAGCCCTCCCGCCGAACAAAAAAAGGCCGCCCCGTTCGGGCTTTCACCTGAACGGGGCGGGGATACTGGCGACGTCCTACTTTCGCACAACCTATAGAAGCACTATCATCGGGGCTGCAGCGTTTCACTTCCGTGTTCGGAATGGGAACGGGTGG
>CALQFT020000177.1 GCA_943329925.2 Opitutus sp. GAS368 | reverse complement strand
CTTGGTGGAAAAGGCTCCCGCATCCATGGAGGATGTGGCGGCAGTGTATAACGAGCTGTTGGGACGAGTGCACAAGGCGCTCGCCCTCCCAGAGTTTGGTGCCACCAGGGCGGCCAGAAGAGACGGCTTTCCCCTAGCGAAGACCTTGACTCCCTTGGCCGATGAAGGGCTTGAATCCCTGCGAAACGATGTGTTCGGGAGTCAGTCGGTTTGGCTGCCAGAAGAGCGCATCATTGCAAAAAGTCTGGGTGCCGTGTTTGCGAATACGCAGGCGGGAATCCGGGGCAAAGTGGGAGCTTTGGACTTGTCGCATCCCGGGGCTCCGGTGCGTCCGATGACGCTTGTCGACAAGGCCAAGCCCAGGGACTCCCAGGTCTTGATCCGCGGGGAAGCCGAGAACAAAGGCCCCACGGTGCCCCGTCATTTTCTCACGCTTCTGGGGGGCGACGAAAGCAAGCCCTTTACCGACGGGAGCGGTCGTTTGGAATTGGCGCGAGCTATCGCGAGTCGGGACAATCCGCTGACTGCGCGGGTGATCGTTAATCGGGTTTGGCAATGGCACTTCGGACAAGCTATCGTGCGCACCGTGAGCGATTTTGGAACACGCTCCGAACCGCCTACGCACCCAGAGTTGGTCGATTGGCTGGCCAATTATCTTATGGATCATGGCTGGTCGCTCAAACAGCTCAGCAAGCTGATGCTGATGTCCTCTGCCTATCAACAGGACAGTCGCTCTACAGAACTTGGCATGGCTAAAGATCCTACAAATCAGTGGCTGTGGCGCTTCAATATCCAGCGTCTCGATTTTGAGGCAGTTCGTGACACATTGCTAACTGTCGGTGCCCAATTGGAAACCGAGGCCGTGGGTGGCCGCCCCTTTCATCTCGCCGGGGAATCCTCCGTGGTAGCTCCCAAAAAGAACCGCTATAACGGAGTGGACACCAGTGCACTGACGGGCAGTCAAAATCGCCGCAGCATCTACGCGATGATTGATCGTGCCGGGTTGCCAGAGATGTTCAACACCTTCGATTTTGCCAACCCGGACATGACCACCGGTGAACGCGTTCTGACCACAGTGCCCCAGCAGTCACTGTTTATGATGAATAGCCCGTTTGTTGCCACTCAGGTGCGTAATCTGGTTCAGCGCAAGGATTTTCCGGTGAACGGCTCCGACGAAGACCGGGTGCGTTTCATCTTCGCCACCGCGTTCCAGCGCCCTCCGAGTTCCGAGGAGTTAGCTATGGCGCATCGTTTCCTTGCGGCTGAATCCCAGTCATTAGTGGAAAGCAAAGCGGTGATCACCGCAAATGCCGGTTCCAGCGGAATAAAGAAGGCAAACGCAGCTGTCCCGCAGTCCCTTAGTCCTTGGGAACGTTACACTCAAGTTGTTCTTTTGATGAACGAACTGATGTTCGTGCGATAAGTTTTTGGGCGCCGGGTTTGGGCCTCGCTCAGGGGCCGGCGTCAAGCCTTCCAAGTGGGGAGTTACGCCCGATCCATCTTTTGGTGGAGGCTCGCTAGTTTGCTCCTGAGTTTGGTGTAGTCGATTTTTTGGACGGGGATTTCTTCCTTGAGTGCCATCGCAGCGGCTACTCCTGCGGATTCGCCCAAAATCATCCACACCGGCTCCATCCGGATTGAGGTCATTGCGATGTGGCTTGCCGACACGCAAACTGGCACGAGCAAGTTGGTGCATTGCTCCGGCTTGGGTGTGATTGCGCGGTAAGGGATCTTGTAAATGCCCCGGTGTGTTTCCTCCAGATACAGCATCGAATAATAGCCGCCTTGGAGTGAGACTCGCCCGTTGTCCGCGAAGGTCGCGTAGGGCCATTCATCCACGCCGTAGGAGGCGAGTCCAACACTGTCCTGCGGGTCGGTCGCACCTTCCATGTCCTTCTGGGTGACCACGTAGGAGGAGATCATCCTGCGCGCTTCCCGGACATAAAGTTGATGGGGCCAGCCGGCCGTCTCGTCGAAAATACCCGGTTGGAAACCGATGCCCAGGGCCATCTCCTTCCACTTGGCGGGTGCTGTGGAATCCGTGCGCAGAAAGTGGGTAATACCGCGCATGAAGTTCTGTTGCTCTTTCCAGATGCGCGCGCGAGTGGGGTAATCGCCGTCAGGATAGTCTGCGTTGCTGCCAAAGACCGTTGGCGCCCACAGTGCGCGGGAGAGGTTGCCGGCGCCGATGGAATAAACCGAACCACCGGCATGCCCGAATTGGCCTAACTTACGCATGTGTCTTCCCGAAAAAATGTCCACATTGCCGAGAAAGGCGCGGCGGTAGAGTTCGAAGGTGCGTGGGTCGTAATCCTCGGGTGGATCCAAGGGTAAACGGTCTGGATCTTTGCTGAATTTCCAGCGGAAACCGTAACCCATAGTGAGCTTGTCTGCACTGCCCTCCGCTGGCATTGTAATGTCCTGTAAAAGAGGGATTAGCCCGCTTTTTGGATCGCCCGGATTGAGGTAGGGATCGATGTCGTAGGTTGCGAGATTGGATTGTACCCCGGCGAGGGATTCTCCATAGGTCTCGCGCGCCTCGCGGCCGAAGGTGTAGGAGACTCCGGCGCGCGCCATTAGGTCGCCCTCGTAGGAGCAGTCGATAAACACTTTAGCCGTAATCTTGCGGGCGGCAGGCTGTTTCGCTTCTGGGGTGGGGCAGCCCAGGGGATCCGGCGGAGCGAAGTCCAGCGTGATGCTGCGGATCGTCGCACCATCGCTTTGAACCGAGGCAACGCGGTGCTCAAAAAGGACTGGAATGGAGTGCTCCATTATTAGGGCGGCAAAAATTGCACGATACTCTGGGTCATTGTGGCCACTTTTCAGAATGCCTCGGGTGCTGCCACTCACAGATTCCTGCCGCCCCCAATCAATGTGCATGAGGCCGCCGCCGGTCATTCCACCCAGCCAGCGGGAGGGTTCCACGAGGAGGACCCGTGCCCCTTCGCGTTTCGCGGCAACGGCCGCCATAATGCCGCTGGCATTTGCGCAATACACGCAGACATCGGCTGTATCATCATTCTTTCCCAGAGCGGGTTCAGCCAAGGCAGTTGCAAGCAGCGCCCCTCCTGAGAGGCGCAGAAAATCACGGCGTGTGGGGTTGAAAATGAGATTCATGGGGAGCGTGGTGTCGGGGTTTCAAACACGGAAATAGAACACCATTTTTAAAATCCTGTGAAACTGCTTCTGCCGTTGGCGCTTCTTTTCATTGTCTCCCAAAGCACGTGGTTGTCCGCTTGGCAGTCAGCCCTAGCAGCGCTACATTCACCCTTCCTATGAATCCCACGCCTGCCTTCACTCTCTACGACACCACTCTCCGTGACGGGACGCAGGGCACCGGGATTTCCTTCAGCATCCTTGATAAAATTCGGGTTGCGGAAAAATTGGATGCCTTCGGAGTGCATTACATTGAAGGAGGTTGGCCGGGGTCGAATCCCAAGGATGCAGCGTTTTTTACCGAAGCCGCCCAGAGGACCTGGAAGAACGCCAAGATCACGGCCTTTGGGATGACGCGCCGCGGCAAAATGAAGGTTGAGGAAGATCCTCAGGTCCAGATGCTTTTGGATGCGAATACGCCTACGGTAACGATTGTCGGTAAGACCTGGCCGCTACATGTCATCGAGGTTTTCCAAGTTACCTTGGAGGAAAACCTGGCCATGATCCACGATACCGTCGCGCATCTTAAGGCGAAGGGACGCGAGGTGCTGTACGATGCGGAGCATTTTTTTGACAGTTATCGTGAGGATCCGGCGTACTCGCTGGCGACCATTCGCGCGGCGCAGGAAGCTGGCGCCGATCTGGTGGTGCTTTGCGATACAAACGGCGGAAGTCTGCCTGAATTCATTGCTGAAGTTACTCGTATTGCGATTGATACGCTCGGGCGGCCCGTGGGCATCCACACTCACAACGATTCCGGCCTAGGCGTCGCCAACGCGCTTGCCGCTGTGCGCGCTGGGGCGTCTCAAGTGCAGGGCACCATCAACGGCTACGGTGAGCGCGTCGGTAACTGCGATTTGGTGACCGTGATGCCTAATCTTCAACTGAAGATGGGTCTGGATTTGGGTCTGGATCTCACTGGGTTACGCGAATTGTCCGCCTTCGTGGACGAGCTCGCCAATGTGCCGCACAACATTCGAGCGCCGTATGTGGGGCAGGCTGCGTTTACTCACAAAGGTGGCTTGCATGTCCATGCTGTCCAAAAGCTTGCGCGGACATATGAGCACGTGGATCCTTCGCTTGTCGGTAATGAACGCGTTATTTCCATCTCCGATATGTCCGGTCAGAGCAACGTGCTAGCCCGCGCGGAGGCGTTGGGGCTGGGACTCCAGAAGGGCAACCCGCAGGTGCAACACATTCTCGCTGAGGTCAAAAGGCTGGAGGCTCTGGGTTATGAATTTGAGGCTGCTGAGGCCTCCTTTGAATTGTTGGTGCGCCAGTTTTTGGGCAAACGGCATCCGTTTTTCACCCTTGAAGAATACCATTGCAGCTACTTGCGCAACCACATCCGCGACTGGAACAAGTGCGAGGCCACGGTACGCATCGAGGTTCAGGGAACCAGCGAATACACGGTTGCCGAGGGGGATGGTCCGGTGAATGCTCTCGATGCGGCGTTGCGTAAAGCGTTGCGCCCGTTCTATCCTGAGCTCGACGGCATCCAACTTGCGGACTACAAGGTTCGCATCATCAACGGCCAGGCGGGCACCGCTGCGCGCACAAGGGTGCTGGTGACCTCCACCGATGGGCATGCGACTTGGGGCACCGTCGGGGTGTCTGACAACATTATTGAAGCGAGCTGGTTGGCTCTTGTTGAGGGGTTGGAATATCCCATCTCCCGCAGTCGCACCTAGTCTGGATTCCGTCGTAACCGGCTTCAGTCAAGTGGCTTTGCCTGGTTCAATTTTGCATGCAACTTAGCGAACGTCTTCTCAACGACGCGGGCGGCTGGCAGGCCATGAAGCACGCCCGCTCCCTGCACGCGGCAGGTCGTGTGACGGAACCATCTTGGAACGAGGAGATTCTATCCGGATACGTCAAGGAGGGCGAGACCCGTTACAAGTCTGGGTTGCGCTTTATCTCCAAGACAAACATTGAAAACCTGTGTACGTGCCGGGATTCAAAAGTGCGCGGCCTAGTATGCGCGCATTCTCTGGCGGTTGGCCTCGAAGTACTTAAACCCAACATAGTTGCCAAGCCAGAAGCGGCCACGCCCAGTGCACCCCCTGCGGCAAAAGGCTTGCCGGCAGGGTTTTCACGGGGAGAGGGAGTGGCGGTGGAACTGGAGGTGGTGTTTCCCCCAAACGTGGCGCAGGCGGCTGCGAGGGGAGCGGCGACGGTCGGGGTGGAGGCGCTGCTTGAAGGTAAACGGATGCTAGTCAGTGCGTTGGATCGGCGCAGTGCGTATCGAGTCAGCGAGGCAGACGGGCGTTTGCTGGAGGCGTTGATGGAACTGGGGACGGACGGGACGCTGCCGGGTATGCTGGCGTTGAACACTGAGTCGCTGTTGTCATTGCTGGAGGTGTTGGTTGGGCATCCTCGTGTGAGTCTTGCCCGGCGCATTGCGCTTCATGTTCAAAAGGAGAGTCTTGCGCCTAAACTATTTTCCAAAACACTGCCAAATGGCGACCTCGTGTTGCACTGTGAGCTGCCCGCCGGCGGGGTATTGTGGTGTGGGAAAAAGGCGGCATGGATGTTTCGGGATACCGTCCTTCAACCGGTTTGTGCGGGGCTTCCTGCTTCTTATCTAGCTCTGCTGCTGGGGGAAGTGGTGATTCCTGCTGTGGCGGTTTCTGGTTTTTTCCAGAGGGAATGGGGCGCGTTGGCTTTAAGGTTTTCCTGCGAAAACGTGCAACTACCCACAGTAAATCTCCAACAGACTCTAGAACAGGGTGTTGCTTTGGTTGGAGGAGGGGACGGTGGCGACGCTGTGTCCATAAAGCCTGCTTTCGCGTTGCGCATTGAAGGGTCGCTTAACTTCCTGGCAGCCAGTTTGGTTGTCCTTTATGGCGAGAAGCGCACGACATTGAGCAGCCTCGCTTCAAATTCGAAGCAGCGGGATCGGCGGGCTGAAAGCGAAGCACTGGAACAACTTTCCAATGCTGGATTTTCCCGCCCCGACGCCGATGGCCAGATGGCCTTGCGCGGGGAGGCCGCAATTCTCGAGTTTTTCGCGAGGCACCTGCCCCGGTTGCAGCGGCTTTGGAGCGTCGAAGTTGGTGAACGTTTTCAGCATGTGACCCGGGCCATTGAACGCGTGGAGCCAAAACTCCAGGTGGTTGGTTCGGGGGAGAACTGGTTTGAATTGGATGTGTCGATGGAAACCGCTGGAGGCGAACGGTATTCAGGTTTGGAAATCCGCCGCCTTATTCAGTCGGGCCGCTCCCAGATTAAGCGCAAAGACGGTTCCATTGCGGTATTCGACCCCGTGCTTTTGGACGAGTTCGACGAGGTCCTGCGGGATTGTTCGCCGGAACAGCGCCAACCGGGACGTTATCGCATTTCAAATCGGCAAGCTGGTTTTGTGGAGGCATTTGCCGAACAAAACAACGCCACCCTCGCCGCACCACCGCAATGGAAACAGTGGGCAGCCTCCGCACGGCAGGCCGCTATCTTGCAGCCCATCGTTCTGGGGGAATTAGACGGAGTTTTACGGCCTTATCAAAAACAGGGTGTGTATTGGATGCATTTTCTCGCACAAAACGGATTTGCGGGGATCCTTGCCGACGAGATGGGGTTGGGAAAAACGGTTCAGGCGCTTGGCTTTCTAGGAACTCTGAAAGGTCGTGCGCTGGTGGTCGCCCCGTCCTCTTTGTTGATCAATTGGAAACGTGAAGCGGAGCGGTTCCTTCCCGGGTGTCGTGTGGTGGTTCTGGCGGGTTCGCAGCGTTATGGTGCTGAGTTTGCTGAGGCGGAACTTGTAATTACCAGTTATGCAGTGCTTCGAATTGATGTGGAAAAGCTTTGTCAGGAAAAGTTTGCGTTGGTGATTCTGGACGAGGCCCAGCACATTAAAAATCCTGAAAGCCAGGCGGCCCAAGCCACGTTCCGCCTCCGTGCTGAGCGCCGCTTCGTCCTCACCGGAACGCCTGTTGAAAATTCGGTGCGTGACGTTTGGTCGCTGTTCCACTTTTTGATGCCCGGCTATCTGGGGACGCGCTCCGACTTCCGTGAGCGATACGAACTGCCCGTCACTCAGGAACCGGGTTGTCCCGCTCATCGCCGTATGGTGCAGCGCCTTGCGCCGTTTGTATTGCGCCGCACCAAAAAGGCGGTTGCTCCCGAGCTTCCAGACAAAATTGAGCAGGTCGTCTGGTGCGAGCTCACAGGCGCCCAGCGCGAGGCGTACTCTAAACTGGTGGATATGTCGCGGCGCGAAGTTGGGAAGGCTGAGGGGCTCAAGAACAAGGGTCAGGCCCGAATGGTAATGCTCACTGCATTGCTTCGCTTAAGGCAGGCTT
>CALQFT020000176.1 GCA_943329925.2 Opitutus sp. GAS368 | reverse complement strand
GGTTTCTCACCGGCCTACCGGTGAGTTATCCCGTGGCGCGCGGACCGGTGATGCTGCAGGGTGCTCTCATTGACATCGATGAAAACACCGGTTTTGCACTACACATTGAGCGTGTCGCCCACCGCTGCGAAGAACGCTTGTAAGCTTTTTGCTGCCAGTCTGTTATTGGGAAACCATTTAATCCCATGCAAATGAATCGCGAAGCGACTTCTGTCGGACAAGCCCGCACTGGCCGTTCTTTCAAGCTCCAACTCCCGAACAGCAGACAGCTTCTCGCACTACTGCTGGCCTGTTTCTCCGTTACGAACCACGCGCACGCCAAAACAAGTCCGCTGGCTCCCGCCCCGGATTGGGGTTGGTTGGAGGAGTGTAAGGGCACCTTTTCACGGACAGAATTTCTACAGGCGCTTGAGAATATTTACGCCCCCGAAAGCGCTGCGGCCGCATGGGTCGAGGTGGGGGAGACGGCTGCACGCATCCGAACCAGCGGTGACACTTGGGTGGAAGTTCCTTTTGTAAATGGCAATACCGCTCCACTTGATATCAAACGCTACTGGCGGCGCGCCTCGGAACTAGGGGTGGCGCCTCCGGGCAAACCTCTGGCAGGAGTCCATGTGGCTATTGATCCCGGTCATTTAGGTGGGGAGTGGGCGCGGATGGAGGAGCGATTTTTCCAAGTGAAAAAATCTCTGCCAGTGGCCGAGGGCGACCTTACTTTAGCAGTGGCGCGGAAAGTAAAAACAGCTCTGGAGAGGTACGGAGCCACCGTCGTCTTGCTGCGCAAAAGTGCGCGTCCCCTCACCAGCGAACGACCCAGGACACTGCGTCCGGCAGCGGCGGCTGAGGCTCCTCCCACTACGACTCCCGATAAATTAAACCACCTGAGTGAGTTGTACTTTTATAGGATTAGTGAAATCCGAGCGCGCGCTCAATTGGTGAATGATAAAATTCGTCCAGATGTGGTGCTTTGTTTGCATTTCAACGCGGAGGAATGGAGTGAGCCTGAGAAACCGGTCTTCGTCCCGCGCAACCATTTACATGCTTTGGTGAACGGCTGTTACGGAGCGAAAGAATTGGAATCTGATGACATTCGGGCCGACATGCTGTCCCAATTGTATGGCCGTGTAGCGGAGGAGGCGCTGCCTTTGAGCGAAGCAGTGGTGGAGACGCTCGCTGAGAACACGGGGTTGCCACCATACACGTATTTTTCTAAAAACGTGATCCGCGTCGGTGCGAGTCCGTATCTATATGCACGCAACCTTCTTGCGAATCGGCTTTATCGCGTTCCCACGGTATTTTTGGAGCCATATGTCATGAACAGTTCCCCTGTTTGGTCACGGGTTCAGTTGGGTGACTACACCGGCCTCAAGCAGGTCGACGGCGAACGGCGTCCAAGCCTCGTGGCAGAGTACGCGCGCGGTGTCGCCGAGGGTATGGCACGCTACTACAGTCAAGCGCGCCCTCAGGGGCCACAATAACGCCACCACAAGCGTTGACTCGCGCTGCGAACGCTGCCACATCCCCGCCGTTTCCAAAGCCCAGCCAGCCCCTCCACTTTCTGGAGTCTCGCGGAAGCTTTTATCCACTTTCCCACAGCTTGGTGTATACTGGTCGGCCACCCATGATTTCCCTTTCTGAAAGCTCCGGCACCGGTTTTGTCGACCGCGTGCATGCGTTTTTTAGCGCAGAGGGCGAATTGGGGCGGGTGAAAAACTTCGAGTACCGAGAGGAGCAGCAAACCATGGCGTGCGCTGTGGCCGCCGCTTTGGAAAACGAAAAGCACTTGGTGGTGGAAGCCGGCACAGGCGTTGGGAAGTCACTAGCGTATCTTGTACCCTCCGTGCTTTGGGCGCTGGAACAAAAAAAGAAGGCGGTCATTTCCACGTGCACCATCAATTTACAAGAGCAGTTGGTGTGCAAGGATCTGCCAGTTTTGCAAAAGGTGCTGCAACAGGAATTCTCCGTCGTGCTCTGGAAGGGACGAGGCAACTACATCTGCCCTATGCGCCTACAGCGCGCAATTGCACAGGCAGACGGCCTTTTTACCTCGCCCGAGCGCGCCGAACTCGAGCGGCTCCGCATCTGGGCCGAGCGCACAGAGGATGGCACGTTGTCGGATCTTCTCGTAGAGCCAGACTCGCGCGTTTGGGCGGAGGTCTGCTCCGAGGCGCACATCTGCACGGCCAAGACGTGCGGCTCCAACCCGCGTTGTTTTTACCAACAAGCACGCAAGCAGATGGTCGCGGCGGACGTTGTCGTCACAAACCACACTCTGTTTTTTTTGAGCCTCGATGGCCAGCCCGAGGGAGACGATGAGAGCTCCGGCTACCTTTTCGGCAATGACTTCGTGATCTTTGACGAGGCCCACACGGTCGAAGGCATCGCCGCTCGCCAGATGGGCCTCGCTGTTTCTCAGTATGGGTTGCGCCAGGCGTTGCAACGCCTCTACAATCCCAAAACTAAAAAGGGCCTCTTTCAAGTCCTCCGCCAACCCGACGCGGTGCGAGACATTGCTGGCATCCTTGAACGCGTAGAAGAATTTTTCGAACGGGTCGGCGCGCGCGCGGATTTTAGCGAGAAGAAAAAAGAGATCAGAGTGAGAGAAGCGGACTATGTGGAAGACACGTTGACCGAGCCCCTTATGGCTCTTCAAACTCGAGTGGTCCAACTACTTCGCGATCAGGAAGATGAGGCGCTAAAGGGCGAGTTGCAGGATTTGGGCCGTCGAATCCGCGACGCACGAGAAGCGCTCGGATCCTTTCTCAAATTGGAATCTGACAACTACGTTTACTGGGTTGAGCAATCCGGACGCTCGCAGCCATTACATTCGCTCAATGCAGCTCCTGTGGATGTCGCGCCATTTTTGCGGGCGCTATTGTTCCGCCCCGGACGTACCTGCGTGATGACAAGCGCGACGTTGTCGGTGGGCAGCGAGGCACTGGAGTATTTTCGCAACCGTGTGGGAGCACGGGAAGTCGACGCGTTGCAGATTGGCAGTCCGTTTGATTACCAACGGCAGATGAAGTTGTACGTTGTGCGCAAGGTTCCCGATCCGCGCGAGACGGAGGCTTATGAGAAGGCGCTTGCGGAATGGATAGAGCACTTCATCGGCCAGACTCAGGGACGTGCGTTCGTGCTATTTACCAGTTACAAAACATTACAGGCGCTTGCATCGCGAATGCGCGAGCGGCTGGACGAGCTGGATTACAAACTTCTCGTGCAGGGCGAGGGGATGCCGCGCCATCAGCTCATAGCGGAGTTTAAGAAGGATCAAAGGCACGTGCTCTTTGGCACCGAAAGCTTTTGGAGCGGCGTAGACGTCCCTGGGGTGGCGCTAAGCAATGTCATCATCACGCGCCTGCCCTTTGCCGTACCTGACCATCCGCTAACGGAGGCACGCCTGCAACAGATAGAGGCCGCTGGAGGGGACGCTTTCCAAAGTTATTCGTTGCCCGAGGCGGTTTTAAAGCTCCGCCAAGGCGTGGGCCGCTTGGTGCGTACGAAGTCGGATCAAGGGATCGTGGTCCTTCTGGACCCCAGAGTGTTGAGCAAAGCGTACGGAAAGATTTTTTTGAAAGCCCTCCCAAGTTGTCCCGTGGAGATTGTTTAAGCCCCCGAAACGGGAACCGGCATTGGATGCGGAAGATTCCTTGCATGAAATCTACCTAAGATTGGGCTAGCCCAACCGAGCAAGACAGGCAACATCTCCCTACCTATGACGATCAGGCCCGCCACGGTCACCATTGAAAATATTCAGCCGCTCGACGAGGGAGGGCGCTATCCCCTGAAACGTATTATCGGCGACACACTCCGCGTGCAGGCCGATATTTTCAAAGACGGTCACGATCTAGTTACTGCCCGCCTCAAGTGGCGCAAACTTGGCCACACGGATTGGCAACACGCACCCATGTTGCCGATCCCGAATGGGAACGACCGCTGGAAGGGCGAAGCAGCCTTCTTTGAGAACGCTCGCTTCGAATATACCATCGAGGCGTGGAGCGACGCCTTCCGCACTTGGCAGCATGAGTTCGAGTTGAAATTCAAGGCTGCCCAACCCGACCTTAGCACCGAGATTCTTGAGGGCGCCTTACTCCTCGATCGCGCGGCCGCTGCGGCTCGCCAAGCCAGCCACGAACACGACGCAGGGCGTCTCCTTCAATTAGCGGCGGAAATCCGGCTGGGCGCCCCCGAGGAAGTTCACGCTCTAGCCCATCTTCCTGAACTAGAGGCCCTCATGGCCACCTACCCCGATCTGGCCGAAGCCACCGAATTCTGGCTGGATCCTCCCGCCACGCGTCCCTTGGTTGAGGCCCCGCCCTTTCCCCGCTCCGTCCCAAATTTCCCCAAAGTCACCGTCGACCGCAAAGAGGCTCTTTACTCTGCATGGTACGAATTTTTCCCACGCTCTGCGGAAGGGCGCGGAGACAAAGGCTCAACGTTTAGAGATTGCGTATCACGTGTGGAGGATGCTCGAGCCATGGGGTTTAACGTGATCTATTTTCCGCCGATTCACCCCGTCGGCCTCACCGCTCGCAAGGGGCGCAACAACACCGTCACTTGCCAGCCCGACGAGCCTGGCGTTCCGTACGCGATCGGAAACCGGCACCAAAACTGCCCTAATGGGGGCGGGCATTGTGACGTGGCCCCGGAGCTCGGAACGCTTGAGGACTTCGACTGGCTGGTAGGCGAGATTCGCGCCCTCGGCATGGAGGTCGCGCTGGATTTTGCAATCAACTGTTCTCCGGATCATCCGTGGGTGGCGGAGCACCCCGGCTGGTTTTTTAGTCGCCCAGATGGGACAATCAAGTACGCGGAGAATCCTCCGAAAAAGTACCAGGATGTTTACCCGCTGAATTTTCACAACGAGGACTGGCAGCATCTCTGGCAACAGTTGACGGACGTGGTTTTGTTCTGGGCGCACCGCGGAGTACGTATTTTCCGCGTCGACAATCCACACACCAAGCCATTGACGTTGTGGGAGTTTATGATTGGAAAAGTACAGGATGCCTACCCTGATACGCTGTTTCTCTCAGAGGCGTTCACTCGACCTAAAATGATGCTCGCGCTGGCCAAGGCTGGCTTCACCCAAAGCTACACGTATTTCACCTGGCGAAATTCCAAGCAGGAGCTCACCCAGTATTTTTCCGAGCTTTGTGAGCCAGCCACGGCAGAATTTTTCCGACCCAATCTCTGGCCTAACACCCCAGATATTCTCCCTACCCTTTTGCAAAATGGGGGCCGCGGCGCCTTTTTGCAGAGGGCCGTTCTCGCGTCCATGCTTTCACCCGTCTACGGAATTTATTCGGGCTTTGAGCTTTGTGAAGCGGCCGCACTCCCGGGCAAGGAAGAATACTTGGACAGCGAAAAGTATCAGTGGAAAAAGCGCGATTGGAATGCGCCCGGGAACATAAAGGCGTTCCTCACCCTCCTCAACACCATCCGCAAGGAAAACCGTGCGCTGCAACAATTTAGGAATCTAACTTTTCACCGGGCTGATAATGAACACGT
This sequence comes from Opitutus sp. GAS368, assembly GCA_943329925.2. Classification (GTDB taxonomy): domain Bacteria; phylum Verrucomicrobiota; class Verrucomicrobiia; order Chthoniobacterales; family Chthoniobacteraceae; genus Chth-196. The sequence continues at coordinate 2,021 of CALQFT020000176.1, read as the reverse complement.
GTTGTTCTTTTCAAAAATTACTGCAGCGCAGGATAATATGCTGCTTGTTGTGGTCTCGTTAGATCCCTGGCACGCACAGGGCGCCTTTGTTCATGTGCCCTTGGAACTCCTCCGCATTGCGCCGGAGGAGGTGTATCAAGTACACGATCTTCTCACAGATGAGCGCTACCTATGGACCGGCTCGCGCAACTACGTTGAGCTGCATCCGGATGAGCGCACCGCTCATGTGTTCCGTGTCAGACGCCATTTGTTGAGTGAGGTTGATTTTGAATCTTACCGGTAAAGGACACCGGAGAACGCCGAAAAGGATCTCGGCGTTCTCTGGTTTTTTCCGCTACCCGACGTTCGGCAACAGCTTCTCCAAGAGCAGATTCAATCTGCCAAGGACAGCGCGAGGATCCTCAATCAGACCCGCAGCGACCATCGCATTGTCGAGTAATTGCGCAGCGACTTGCGTCGCCAACGCCTCGTCTTTGTGTCGAAGACGTTCCACCCCGACAATCACCGGATGATCCGGATTGATTTCGAAGTCCGGCTTGGGTGCCGCCATTTCCGGCGCATCCTGTCCCATCATCTTCATCATGCGACGCATGCTCGCATTCATGGCGCCCTCAGGTTCACGCACTGCCGCCGGACTGCCAACGAGGCGCTGGCTGGAGCGCACGTCAGATACGCGATCTGCGAACGCTTTTTTAAGAAACTCCGCGAGCTCCTTCGCCTGTTCTTCCGTCAAGCTCTTGGAGCGGTCCGCCGGCCGTTCCAACGTGATGTCCGCCTTGCCCGTCGCCACCAAATCCTTGCCGTCGAAGCTGTGCAAATGCTCGAGCACAAATTCGTCACGCGGGTCTTCCAAGAAAAGAACTTCCCAGTTTTTAGCGCGGAAGACTTCGAAGTCAGGGCTGGCCTCGGCGGCTTCGCGGTCGGGCGCGTGTAGGAAATAAATTTCCTTCTGCCCCTCCGGCATACGGGCAATATATTCTGCAAGAGATGTTAAGGATTCGCCTTCAGTCAACGAACTCTTGAAACGCAGGAGCTTTGCAATGGCCTCCCGATGTGCCCAGTCCATCGCCACACCTTCCTTTAAACAGTGGCCGTGTTGTGCGAAAAACTTCGCGTACTTAACGGAATCCGCCTGAGCCTCTTCGTCGAGCCACTTGAGGACGCGCTTGGTAAGGACTTCGTTGATTTTACGCAGAAGCGCACTGTCCTGCATGGTCTCACGCGAGATGTTCAGCGGCAGATCTTCGCTGTCGACGACGCCTTTGAGGAAGCGCAGCCAATCAGGGAAGAGGCCCTTGGCCTTTGCGGTGATCAGCACCCGCTTGCAGTACAAATGCACTTCTCCATCCTGGCGACTCATCGTGAGCAGTTCCGTGGAACGCTCGGGGACAAAGAGGATAGCCTTGATGGAAAGCGGGGCGTCGGCGTTGAAATGAAGTCTGTACTCCGGTGCCTCAGTGTCATGGCCGATATACTTGTAAAACTCGGTGTAATCGTCCGCGCTGATCTCGGAGCGATTCTTTGTCCAGAGCGGTTGGATCGTGTTGACCGGCTTTCCATTAAGCTCAATGGAGAAGGAGACAAAATTGGAGTACCGCTTGATGATGGACTCCACTTTGTAACCTTCAGAATACTCGGGGTCGCGCAGGTGCAGGACGATTTTGGTGCCGCGTTCGAGATCATCCGCCGGCTCGATTTCATAGCCCGTCTTGCCATCGCTGGTCCACTTCCAACCCTGTGCATCAGGCCGGTAAGAGCGGGTGTAAACCGTGACGGAATCCGCGACCATGAAGGCTGAGTAGAATCCAACGCCGAACTGACCAATAAGACGCGCATCTCCCTTCGCCTGTTTAATCTGTTCGAGGAACGCCTTGGAGCCGGAATGCGCGATGGTGCCGAGGTTTTCGACGAGCTCGGCTTGGGTCATTCCAATGCCGGAATCTATTATGGTAACGGTTTTTGCAGTGTCATCGGTGGAGACGCGAATGGTCAGCGGACGTTCCGGCTCGAATATATCGTTG